>JAYNHF010000007.1:26155-72529 GCA_038107695.1 Flavobacteriaceae bacterium
AATGGCAACGATTATTAATGAAAACAATTTAAAAGCTCGGTTCATGACACAAAAGATTAATTAACCAACTGACAAATTACAGGTGATATTTTCTTGAATTTGTATGATGGATTTTTTGGATTGACTACTTTGATATCGAAAACCTGAACGGACTGACCTGCCTTGGCTCTTCTCAAAGCACTCTTGGCTCTAGAATCCAGTCTATTTCCATTGATACTTATAGTAGGCTGACCTGGAACTTTGAATTTAAAACTTACTGTTTTTAAGGTAATGTCAAAATCAAAATCCTCCAATACTGCGCCAATAGTAGAAATCTCCAAACTAGATTTAGGGATTGTTATTGAACCTGACTGTTTTCTCACAGTTCCCTGTGGAGCAGGAATATCCTTAATTCTAAATTTGGTCGCCGTTGTAACTTTTTGTCCATCGGGTAATGTTCCACTAGCAGTGATTTTGATCTCTCTACCTTTACCAGGAATCATATTGTATTTACTTCCTCTAACCTTTCTTAGCCCTGCTGCAGATGCACTAACTTTATTATCTGGAATTCCAGGAATAGAGATGGTAATAGGATTCTCAACTCCTCGGTAAACAACATTCATCTTATCGGCAGAAATTACCGCAGAATTAGGTTTTGAAATTACTGCAAAAGACTGGTTAACAGGGATTTTAGATTCAACTCCATCGTTAAGGAAAACCAAATCACCACTTATTTCGTGATCTCCTGGGTTACCAGCACTAATTTTAAGTTTAATTCCACCAGCAATAAGATCATAATCCTTATCGCTTAGCGGCCTACCATCTAGTTTTAAATCTACTCGGTTGGGATTTTGTGCCCCACCTTTTCTACCTAAAACGATACTTCCATCAAAAGTCTCTCCTTGATAATAAGCTCCTTTTTCTGTTTTTAACAAACTGATGTAATTGGACTCATTTACATTAGAAGACATCTTCAATTCTTTACCCATAAGGGTAGCAAAGACATCATGCTCAGTTTGGCGAATATCATTTTGCATCATAGCAAATTTAGCCAGAGAAGAAACTAAAGGAAAACCTTGAAAGTTCGCATTGAACCATGGCTCGTCCAATCCGTCTCTGTTCTGAATGTTATCATTCTCATCACCAGTAAAAAATCGAGCCTCAACCATTTCAATGTATTCTGGATATTGACTACCAAACACTTGAATGACACGCATCTTGTAATTTTTAATCATGTCAAGGAACTCTGTGGCTGCTTGATCTGATCCTTCTTTGAAAAAAATAACATCAAGAGCCTCTCCTTTGTCCATTTGAGCGTACTCTTTTAACTCAGGATCCTTTTCCCTTTGTTTTTCTGTAATTTGATTCATGATCTCAGTAATCCTATTGTAAAATTCATCGGATTCCTGTTTTATTTCCTTAGCAGTTCTCAGGTGACCAATCCATTTGCCTCCTTTTTCATCTGCATTTACCTTAATGTTTTCGAAAATATTTTCATTACTTTCATCCACCCTTGAATTGGCGTCACTAATCTTTTCGTACATCTGGCCAAATCCATCCAAAACTTCCTTACTTACATTCAAAGCAAGCATGGTGATGAATACCAAATACATCAAACTGATCAGTTTCTGCCTGGGTGTTTCTTTTGCTCCAGCCATTTTCTTACCTAGTTTTTATTCATTGCGTTAAGCATACCATTGTAAACTTGGTTCAATGCTGCTAAATTGGAGGATAAAGCCTCCATTTGTTGTTTCAGTTTATCTGCATTTTCAGCAACTTTCTCGTTGAAAGCGGAATTATTACCCGCAGAGTTGACTTGATCTGAATATACTTGATTGAGTTGCTCTAACTTTTCAGTAGCTACAGACAATTGTTGACTGTAGTTTGCGGAAGAATTGGCAGCGTCTGCTGCAGGAGACAATGCCTGTGCTGAAGCTTCTAGATTTTTAATGCTTTTGGTGAGGTTATTCATCAATGTAACATCTAGCTTAGCTTCTTTTAGCATTTCATCAATTTTTGAAGATAGACCTGGCTCTCCTCCTCCAGAAGATTTTGTAGCTCCACCTTTCACTTTTTTTACATAATCATCATGCTCTTCCTTGATTTCTCCGGTATTAAGAGCTGCCACTGTAAAAATGAGTGCCTCTGTTCCAAGTCCTAATCCAAGAACCAAACCTCCAGTGATGGGACCTATTTCTAAGTGAAGAATTTTGAAAAGTGCGCCAATAATAACCACAGCACCCCCCAATCCAAAAAGCATGTGCATTGCCACTTTTCCTCTCAATCTTTTTTTCAATAATTTATCATCCATTTTGTATGTTTTTTATAGTTATGATGGTTTAAAAATATAAATTTATTTAATCTTTACCTTAGATGTTCCTAGATAATCTTGCACTGTTCTGAAGCCAATGTAGCTTCTGGCGGTGTCAGAGTACTCATAATCTCTTGAGCTCACCCTTAAAAAATAAGCCACATCTTTCCATGACCCACCTCTTATAACCTTTCGTGATTCAGTCTTAATTGACATATTGGGATTCAATGATGCTACATACTCATATGCTCCTGAGTCATAGGAGGAATTGGTCCATTCAGATACATTTCCAGCCATATTGTAGAGATTGAAATCATTTGGCAAATAAGATTTTGCTTCAACAGTATAAACCGCTTGATCAGCTGCATAATCCCCTCGTAAGGGTTTGAAGTTGGCCAAAAAACAAGCTCTATCATTCAATAAATATGGCCCTCCCCACGGATAAGTTCCAGAGGGAATGCCTCCTCTAGCTGCATATTCCCATTCCGCTTCACTTGGAAGTCTAAAGTTGTTGACTAGGGGTTTACCTTTGGATTTTTGATAGCTGTTTTTGTAATGTGTTCTCCAATTACAAAATGCGACAGCTTGTGACCATGAAATCCCTACAACTGGATAATCTTGAAAAGCAGGATGAGAGAAATACTCGTTATGCATGGGTTCGTTGTAGGAGTATATAAAATCTTTTATCCAAACTGTAGTGTCAGGATAAATCTGAACTTCTTCTTGTTTGATGTAAGGTTTGCGATCAATAAATTTTTCACGTGTTCTTTTGGATTCAGCTGCTGCAGCCTCTGCATCAAACCAAGTGTATTTGTATACCAGTTTGGTTACGTCCATCTTCATTTCTCCATTGTACCATAAATCCGGAGGTAGATACATTGAATCCATAACTTCAGAATAAGCTTGATCTGGATAATCACCCGTATCGTAGTATACATCATTTTCCCAGTTGAGGGGTCTTCCTGCATACATGTCTTCACTCAAGTCATAATAATTGGCTCGCATGTACTTTTGAAATTCACTTAACTTTGAGGTATCGGCATCCTTAAAGGAAAATTCACCTATTCCGTCCTTATTTTCTTCTCCTAGCTCTAGTTCATCTGCCTTTCTAGCAAGTAAAGCCATAGTCACTGAATCTTTAACCCAATAGACAAATTGTCGGTATTCCCCGTTGGTGATTTCAGTCTCATCCATGTAAAACGAGGGAACTGTAACGGTTCTGGCGGCTGCATTGTTCAAACGTGCAACGTCTTCATCAGACTTCCCCATTATGAAAGCACCTCCATCGATAAGAGTCATTCCATAAGGTTTCTCTGGAAACCATTTTTTTTGTTTTACTCCAATCAATTCACCCCGATTCTTCTTACCACAGCTGAGGATTGTAAATACGACCAATAAAATCAATAGAAGTCTTTTCATCACAGTTTGTGAAAGAAGGAGTTTATATGATTGTAAAACTAAAAATTTTTTCACTATTAAATTGTTTCTCTATTAAAATCTACATACGAAAGTGGTATTTTTTGCGTAATAATTGTAAATCAAAAATATTTAATTCATAATCTTTTTGTCGCTTTCCACCACTTATCGGGGATTTTATCGTCACAAGCATCTAAATAATCTTGATGCGTGCATGGTAATAACGCAGTTGTTTTGTTTTTATTATCCAAGTAGCTTTGATTTGTTATTTCCATCCACCAACGATTGCTTTTTTCACTTTGATAAAAAACCATTTGAACATCAGACAAAGCGACTGTATACTTGGTAAATCCGCTACTGGTCAAAACAGGGTACTCATCAAATCTACTGCTGAATCCTTCTATAAAATACCATATGATTTGTGCCAACAATTGATGAGAAACAACTGTGTTAAGGGGCTCAAAAACCCCAAAAAGATTGATTCTATCACTAATTCCGGCATAACGAGCTAGTGCGCATATCGTTCTTGAGTCAATTCCATTGGGTTGACCTGACGGATGATTTACGGCTTGCCAGTTGAGGCATTTTAAATCAAATCCAACAATATCTGCCTCTCTAAAGAAGGGTTCCGACTGACCAACATTGTCTAAAAGAGCGCCTAACCTTAGCGTATCAAAATGAAGTTTTTCCATCAAATCCAACTCCTCTTGGGATATGTAATAACTTTGATAACCCAAGTTGGTAAAGTTGAATAAAAAGTTAGGCTGTTCCATAATGATTCTGCTCATGTACGATCTTCCAGAAATTAATTCTTCCTCTTGAGAAAAATCAAATTGGTTGTCTACTGACACAATATTAGCCAATTGACTATTTGCCTGATAAGATTGGTACATTGGAAAAATCAAGTCATGACTACCACCGATAAATATGGATACAATATTGAGTTGCCTTAGGTGAATACAAATTTCTTTTAAGGCAAAATAAGTGTCCTCGGGAGCATCACCATTGGGTAAATTTCCCAAATCACAGATCCTAAAACTCCAGTTTCCAGGAAAAAGACCATAAAAAGATTTTCTGAAGCTTTCTGATTTAAAGCTTGATGTAGGGAAGAAAGCGTTCCTGATTTCGGACAAACCAATAATGGCTAAACTACAACCCTTCAAGTCTGGGAAACCTGCCTGATCTGTGTGTATATCAATATTTTTTCCCAATACTTGTTTGGGATGTAAAACCATTGAAGAGAGTGCCTCTTCAGAAACTGGTACTAGAGATTCAAGGCTCATTTTTTCTTCTTGGCCATTTTGGGTTTCAAGTATTTAATGGCCGCCTCAAGGGTGATCTTGGTAGGATCAATGTCTTTCCCTAATTCGATCTTTTTGGTTCCTTTTATAATATTGGAACGTCCCCACCTCGCCTTTTCAATTCTGATGGCCTCCTCGGGCCACTCTTTTATTAACTTGTCTTTTTCTTTTTGTATTTTTTCCTTGATTAAGGTTTCTATGTCTTCATCTGACAAATTTTCAAAGTCATATTTTTTATTGACATTGATGAATAATCCATTCCACTTTAAAAAAGGACCAAATCGTCCCTTACCCTTAGTTACAGGTAGTTTATCAAAAGTATAAATAGGTGCATCTGCAGCACGTTTTTCTTCAACCAATTCAATAGCTCTTTCCAACTCAATTGTCATGGGATCCTCTCCTTTAGGAAGGGATACGAACATCTCTTGGAACTTGACATATGGGCCAAATCTACCGTTGTTTACAGTAACTTCTTGATCCTCATACAATCCAATGTCTCGAGGTAACTTAAAGAGCTCTAAAGCCTCTTCTAATTGAAGAGATTCTAATTGTTGTCCGGGTGCCAAACTGACAAAAACAGGTTTTTCATCGTCCTCAGGTTCACCAATTTGAGCAATGGGGCCAAAACGACCCAGTCTCACCTTAACCACTCTGCCTGTTTTGGGATCATTCCCCAAGATTCGTTCTCCGGACTCTCTTTCAGCATTTTCTTTGACAAAGTCAACTGTTTTGTGAAAACTGTCGTAGAACCCTTTGATCATGTTGATCCAATTTTCGGAGCCTTCGGCGATCTGATCAAAACTTTGTTCAACTTTGGCAGTAAAGCTGTAGTCTAGTATATTTTTGAAATTAGCCACCAAAAAATCATTTACAATAATCCCAACATCAGTAGGAACCAATTTTCCTTTGTTAGCGCCGACTTTCTCCTTAAGAGATTTGGTAATCACTTGGCCATCGATCAGTTGCAATTGCGTGTATGAGCGATACTCTCCTTCAGAGGTTCCTTTTTCGATGTATTTTCTATTTTGTATGGTGGAAATTGTAGGGGCATAGGTAGATGGTCGACCGATGCCTAATTCCTCAAGTTTTTTAACCAAAGAGGCCTCTGTGTAACGATAAGGAGGACGGGAAAACCTCTGATTGGCTTCCATAGACCTAAGATTGAGCGTTTCTCCTTTGCTAACAGCAGGTAATAAATCATTTTGTTCCTCCGACTCTTCATCGACTCCCTCCAAATAAACTTTTAGAAATCCATCGAAAGTGATCACCTCTCCCTTGGCTACAAATTGTTCTTGATGGGTGCTTGCAGCAATTTTTAATTGAGTGCGTTCCAACTTAGCATCACTCATTTGTGAGGCTATGGCTCTCTTCCAGATCAATTCATACAGTCGAGATTGATCATATTCCAAATTAATTTTGATTCGACTGAAATCTGTAGGGCGAATGGCTTCATGAGCTTCTTGAGCCCCTTTACTTTTAACCGTATATTTTCGTGGTTTTTTGTAGGCTTCTCCATATCGGTCTTCGATCTGCTTCAGAGCCCCTTGTTGTGCTTCTTTTGATAGATTTACGCTATCTGTTCTCATGTAGGTAATCAGACCGGCTTCATAAAGCCTTTGAGCCATATTCATGGTTTTACTCACCGAAAAATACAACTTTCTGGCAGCTTCCTGTTGTAGGGTAGAAGTAGTAAAAGGAGCTGTTGGGCTTTTAGTAGCTGGTTTTTTTTCAATGCTATCGATAGTAAAATCGGCCTCTTTGTTAAGATTTAAAAATTCTTCAGTGGCCTTTGAGGAATCAAAATTTTTAGGAAGATTGGCATTAATGGTTTTGTTTTGTTGAGTTGAAAAAATGGCTTGTGTTTTAAAATTCTGTTTTGGAACAAAACCATTGATCTCTCTTTCTCGTTCCACAATCAGACGAACTGAAACCGATTGGACTCTTCCAGCCGATAACCCTCCTTTGACCTTACGCCACAAAACAGGAGAAAGCTCATAACCCACCAAACGGTCTAAGACTCTTCTGGCTTGTTGAGCATTGACCAGGTTGTAGTTTATATCTCTTGGTTTTTCTATGGCATCCAAAATGGCTGTTTTGGTAATTTCATTGAAAACAATCCTTTTAGTATTATCTGCTTTTAAGTTAAGGGTGTTTGCAAGATGCCATGCAATGGCCTCTCCTTCCCTATCTTCATCACTGGCCAACCAAACTGTACTCATTTTTTTAACCAGAGACTTCAGCTCACTGACTACTTTCTTTTTCTCAGAGGAAACAATATACTTGGGAGAAAAATCTTTATCAACATCTACTCCAAGTTCATTCGAAGGTAAGTCCGCTATGTGACCGTAGCTGGATGCAACCTTAAAATCTTTACCGAGAAATTTTTCAATGGTTTTCGCCTTAGAAGGAGATTCGACTATTACAAGATTGCTTGCCATAAGTTTAATTTTTCGTAAACAAAATTATGCAGTTTTTTTTAACACTGCTAATTTAGAAGCCATAGTCTCTTTAAAATAATTTATTTTTATTGAATAAAAACCATAAAATTTTAAAAAATGAATCGGCTATTACTTTTAATCTCACTAACGACTGGACTCTCATTTTTAAATGCCCAGACTAAAAAAGATCAACCCAAACTCAATGTATTGTTTATTGTTTCTGATGATTTGAATTGTGATCTTGGTGCCTATGGAAATGATCAAGTCATTAGCCCTAACATAGACAAATTAGCAAAACGAGGTGTTTTGTTTGGTAATGCTCACAACCAATATCCTTGGTGTGGCCCTTCGAGGGCTTCATTTATGACAGGTTTATATCCAGATCAAACCCAATTAAAAAAATTACGACTTTATCTCAGACAAGTCTTACCTAAAGTGATCACTTTAAGTCAAAAATTTAGAAAGGAAAACTATCATGCTGTAAGAGTGGGTAAAATTTACCACTACCACAATCCCAGAGACATTGGTACAGCTGGTCATGATGATAACTACAGCTGGGACCAAACTGTAAATCCTTATGGTCGCGATAAGATTGAGGAATATAAGATCAATACCCTAACCCCCAAATCATACGGAGGTACGCTAAGCTGGCTTGCCGCAGATGGTACGGATGAGGAACAAACAGATGGAATTGGAGCAACAGAAACCATTGAATTTTTAGATCGATTTGCCAAAAGTGGGGAAAACTTCTTTTTGGCCTACGGACTCTACCGACCCCATACGCCTTATGTAGCTCCAAAAAAATATTTCGATCAATACAACACTAGTGAAATGGAAATTCCAGAGAGCTCTGATGCATATTTAGAAACACTTCCTATCCCTGCTGCCATTAGCATTAGGGAGAAAAAAAACCAGAGGAATCTCGACAAAGAACTGGCCAAAACCATCAAAGAAGCTTATTATGCAACAACAAGCTTTGTGGATGCTCAAGTAGGAAGAGTGTTGGACAAGCTGAAAGAAACAGGATTGGATAAAAACACGATAGTAATATTTACCTCCGATCATGGATATCATCTGGGGGAGCACGGTCATTGGCAAAAACGCACTCTCTTCAATAACGCAACGCGGGTTCCGTTAATCGTCGCTGGCCCTGGAGTCAATAAAAATCAAAAAATTATGGATGCCCCAGTAGAGTTGGTCGATATCTATCCTACTTTGATGGATTTGGTGGGTATGGATGCCCCTGAGTTTGTCTCTGGGAAAAGCTTCGCTCCCCTTTTAAAAGACTCCACAGCTAGAGTGCGAACTAGTGCTTTAACCGAACTCGGCGTTAACGCAGGAGGAAAATCCAAAGTACAGGGCTATTCCATCAAAACAGATCGTTACCGGCTGACCCAATGGGGAGAAAAAGGAAAACAAGGTTATGAATTGTATGATCATAAATACGATAAAGAGGAATTAAATAATCTTTCTAAAAGAGTTGATTATCAAAAAATTAAAGATTCTCTCACCATAGTTATTAATCAAAGAATCGCTAACGCGAGGTCAAAACCCAAAGGATTGGGGCCTCAGATTAAAGGTGCTTTGGAATGGTCAGAACCTAAAACAATTCACTCCCAACCCAAGTAATCTAATTTTTGATATCAAAAAACAATTAAATATTAACGTTTCATTTCTGTAATTGTCAATTTTAAAAACGTAGAGATTACATCCATTATGCTGAAAAATTTAAAACAAACTTAAACATGACAAAAAGGCAGGTTTAATTATATTTGCAAAAGATTGAGTGATTCAATAACACAATGACCAAAAACTTGACTAAAAATCCGTATGCTTACAATGGCTCCCCTTTGACGAAGGAGCATTCGGATTCTGATACCGCAGTTTTGCCTCACAAAAAAAAGTCAAAAAACAAAATCCAAAAGCATTTTTACATCGAATCCTACGGTTGTCAGATGAATTTTTCTGACAGTGAGATCGTAGCTTCCATTTTGAACAAAGAGGGCTATGAACTGACGGAGAGTTTGGAAAATGCGAACTTGGTTTTGGTCAATACTTGTTCAATTAGAGAAAAAGCGGAACAAACCGTTAGAAAGAGATTGGAGCTTTTCAATGGTCTTAAAAGAAAAAATAAAGACCTTAAAATTGGAGTATTGGGCTGTATGGCGGAACGATTAAAACACAAATTTCTCGAGGAAGAGAAAATGGTGGATATGGTAGTGGGGCCAGATGCTTACAAGGATCTTCCCAACCTTCTTAAGGAAGCCGAAGCCGAAAGAGAAGCGGTCAACGTAATCCTTTCCAAAGAAGAAACCTATGGAGATATTGCTCCTGTAAGATTGGCCAACAATGGGGTCAGTGCATTTGTGACCATTACCAGAGGGTGTGACAATATGTGCACTTTCTGTGTTGTCCCTTTCACTAGGGGAAGAGAACGTAGTCGTGATCCAAAAAGTATTTTGAAAGAAATAGAAAATCTTGCTCAAAACGGCTACAAAGAAATTACATTGTTGGGACAAAATGTAGACAGTTATCTTTGGTATGGTGGAGGACTGAAAAAAGACTTCTCCAAAGCCAGTCCACTTCAACAAAAAACTGCGGTTAATTTTTCAAATTTACTAGATTTAGTAGCTACTGCCCAACCTCGAATGCGAATACGATTCTCAACCTCCAACCCTCAAGATATGTCCCTTGAGGTCATTAAAAGTATGGCCAAGCACGAAAATATTTGCAATTACATACACCTCCCCGTACAGTCAGGAAGCAACAAGATTCTCAAAAAAATGAATCGGCAGCACACACGAGAAGCTTATTTCAAATTAATTGATAACATTCGTCAGAATATTCCTGATTGTGCCATTTCACACGATATGATTGCGGGTTTCCCTACAGAAACAGAACAAGACCACCAAGATACTCTGAGCTTAATGGACTACGTTAAGTACGATTTTGGTTTTATGTTTGCTTACTCAGAACGTCCCGGGACTCTGGCGGCCAAAAAAATTGTAAATGATGTTCCTGAGCCTGTAAAAAAAAGAAGACTACAAGAGATCATCGATCTCCAAAGAATACACAGCGAATTCCGAACTCAGCAATTTATTGGAAAAACAGTATGTGTTTTGATAGAAAAAAGCTCCAAAAGATCCAATGAATTTTGGAGTGGTAGAACCAGTCAGAATACGGTGGCTGTATTCCCCAAGGAAAATTTCAAAGTGGGAGATTTTGTAGATGTCCAAATCAAAGAGGTAACCTCTGCTACTCTGATCGGAACAGCAGTAGGTCTCTCAAAATTAATCTGATACAATGGAATCAGTTCAAAATATCAAACAACGTTTTGGAATCATCGGTAATGATGATGGCTTAAACAGGGCTTTGGAAAAAGCACTTCGGGTAGCCGCAACAGAAATTACTGTTTTGGTCACGGGAGAAAGTGGTGTTGGGAAAGAAAATATTCCAAAGATCATCCATCAGTTTTCACCTAGAAAACACGCCAAATACATTGCAGTAAATTGCGGTGCTATTCCAGAAGGTACTATTGACAGTGAGCTTTTTGGACACGAAAAAGGTGCCTTTACTGGAGCTACTTCAACAAGAAATGGATATTTTGAAGTTGCTGATGGCGGTACCATATTCCTCGATGAAGTAGGGGAACTCCCCTTGCCTACTCAAGTTAGGCTGCTTAGGGTTTTAGAAAATGGTGAATTCATCAAAGTGGGTTCTTCAAAAGTGCAAAAAACTGACGTCAGAATCGTCGCAGCAACCAACCTGAAAATGGATGAAGCCATCAAAAAAGGTAAGTTTAGAGAAGATCTCTATTATCGGTTGAGTACGGTAGAAATTCATTTACCCCCACTGAGAGCTCGAAAGGATGACATCCCTCTTTTGTTTAGAAAATTCGCCTCCGATTTTGCGCAAAAATATAAAATGCCGACATTGAGATTGGATTCCGATGCTCAAAAAATTTTAGAGCAATACCGTTGGAGTGGAAATATTCGACAACTGCGTAATGTGGCGGAACAGGTTTCTGTTCTCGAAAAAAATAGAGTTTTGGATGCTACCACCCTACGGAATTATTTACCTAATATGGGATCTCAACTTCCTGCCGTGATCGATATCAAAAATAAAGAAGCCGATTTTGCTTCCGAGAGAGAAATTCTTTACAAAGTACTTTTTGATATGAAAAGTGACCTTAATGATCTAAAAAAGCTCACTCACGAATTGATGGATAATGACAACATGACCTCTGTTCAGAAAAATAATACTGAATTGATCAAAAAAATATACGGTGATGATGATGAAGAAAACGAAACCGTTGAATTTATTAACCCAGAGAAGAAAACCATAAGTCAAAATTCTACCCCGCCCATCAATCAATATGATTATGCTGAAACGGTAATAGAGGAGGAACCCTTATCTTTATTAGAGAAAGAAGTTGAAATGATCAAACAGGCACTGAAAAGAAGTAATGGTAAAAGAAAAATCGCTGCCAAAGAACTGGGGATTTCAGAAAGAACCCTTTACAGAAAAATCAAACAATTTGATTTACAGGATGACGAAAATGAATAAAATTAACGCACTCCTTATATTATCATTTATCCTTATTACAGAAAGTTGTGGTATCTATTCCTTTACGGGAGCCTCCATTCCTGTTGGCACTGAGAGTTTTCAAGTTAATTTCTTTGAAAATCAAGCAGGAAGTCGGCCTGGCTCTACTGTAGAGCCTGGTTTAGATCGAGATTTTACTTTGGCGCTTCAAGATCTTATACTGGGACAAACCAATTTAAACTTGGTAAGCAATGGCGGTGATTTGGTATATGAAGGAGAAATCACCCAATATAGTGTTACTCCAATGACGTCAACTGCAAATCTGACGGCTGCCCAAAACCGCCTGACTATGACTGTGAATTTACGCTACTCGAACATCAACAATGAAGATGATGATTTTGAAAAGAAATTCTCTTTTTTTTACGACTTTGCTGCAGACAAACAGTTGTACGATATACAAGGCCCCGCACACGACGAAATTTTTGAAAGGATCACACAAGATATTTTTAACGAAACATTGGCCAAGTGGTGAGCATAATGGACAAAGAAGCATTTAACGAATTGATTCACAATTTTGATCCTATGGATCAAACATTGGTTTCAAAAATGACAATGTTAATTGAAAAATATCCTTATTTCCAACTTCCCCGTTTTTTTTATACCAAATCACTCAAAGATCAAAACAAAGATAATTTAGAGTCCGCTCTGAATCAACTTGCACTTTACACCTTTGACAGAGGGGTTCTCAAAAAAAATATCGAATCCGATTTAGAGCTTCCCAAAAAATCAAAAACCATTTCAAAATTCAAATCGAACAAAATATCCCTAAAGAGTGGGGAAGGAAGTTTGAAAGAGGAAATAAATGAAACCGATAAAGGGAATCCAACAACCCATACAAAAGAAAATACAAACAAAACGGGTAAAGCAAAAAAACGTCTGAAAAATGAATCTACTCCGAAAAAGAAAATTGCTAATTCTCATAAAAAAATATCGGAAGGTCATTCACAAAAGCTCGATTTTAAGGATTTAAAATTGAGCTTTGCGGATTGGATTGATTTTACTTCAAAAAACCAAATGCTAGGAGCAAACTCCGATCAAGCTGAAAAGGAGCAGCCTTTAGACGATAAATTACCTATCATAGATCGTTTTATAGCGGCCGATCCAAAAATATCTCCAGTAGATAAAAGCGAAACCGTCAGTGCCAAAATAAAAGAAGACTTCTACACTGACGAGTTGATGACTGAAACTCTAGCCAAACTTTTGTTCAAACAAAAAAAGTATAACAAGGCAATAAGTGCTTATAAAATTTTAAGTTTGAAATATCCAGAAAAAAATGTTTTCTTTGCAGGGCAAATTCAGAAAATTAAGAACTTGCAACAACAATAAAAAATCATGGGTAGCTTTTCGATCTTCATTGGCTTAATCATTTTTGTGAGTTTTCTGCTAGTACTAGTGGTTATGGTTCAAAATCCCAAAGGAGGAGGCCTTTCCTCGTCTTTTGGTGGTGGTGGACAACAAATGGGAGGGGTTCAGAAAACCTCTGACTTTTTGGATCGCAGCACTTGGCTACTTGCTGGTTTACTTTTGGTATTAATACTGCTCTCCAATATTTCTTTGGGAACCAATTCTGGAAGTTCAGACTCTCGACTTTTACAGGATGACAACCTAATTGAACAGTCCATTCCAGAAGTAATTCCAGAATCCTTGCCCGAATCCATTCCTGAAGTCCCTCAAGATAATTCCCAAAATTAGAATTTGTGTCATGCTGTCAGTATTGTTTTTACAGTACTACAACTTTGTCATGTACACAATTGTTGGCATGATTTGTGAAAATTTAAAAAACAACTTAAAATAATTAAAAATGAGTAAAGTAAATATTCAACCCTTAGCAGATCGTGTTTTGATTGAGCCTGCTGCTGCAGAAACCAAAACATCCTCGGGCATCATCATTCCCGATTCCGCAAAAGAAAAACCTCAAAAAGGTACTGTAATCGCCGTCGGCCCAGGAACTACAGAAAATCCTGTAACAGTGAAAGCGGGAGATAACGTGCTTTATGGAAAATATGCAGGAACTGAACTACAACATGGGGGTTCTGACTACCTCATAATGAGAGAAAGTGATATACTCGCAATTGTATAATAGTAAAACTCAATAAAATGGCAAAAAAAATAGAATTTGATTTAGAAGCAAGGGATGGCATCAAACGTGGAGTTGATGCACTAGCAAACGCTGTAAAGGTAACCCTTGGCCCTAAAGGAAGAAATGTAATCATAGGCAAATCATTTGGTGCTCCCCAAGTCACAAAAGATGGAGTGACCGTTGCCAAAGAAATTGAACTGGAGGATGCTCTCGAAAACATGGGAGCCCAAATGGTAAAGGAGGTCGCTTCAAAAACCAATGATTTAGCCGGAGACGGAACTACCACAGCTACCATTTTAGCTCAGGCCATCGTGAAGGAAGGTTTGAAAAATGTAGCAGCTGGCGCCAATCCTTTGGATCTCAAAAGAGGTATTGACAAAGCGGTAAGTACCATTGTTGATTCTTTGGGAAAACAATCGGTTGAAGTAGGCAGTGCCTCAGAAAAAATCAAACAAGTTGCCAGTATCTCTGCCAACAACGATGAGACCATTGGAAGTTTGATTACCGAAGCATTTGAAAAGGTTGGAAAAGAAGGAGTAATAACTGTAGAAGAAGCGAAAGGAACCGATACCTATGTAGATGTTGTGGAAGGAATGCAATTCGATCGTGGATATCTCTCTCCTTACTTTGTCACCGATTCTGAAAAAATGGAGGCAGACCTAGAAACACCATACATTCTATTGTATGACAAGAAGATTTCTGCCATGAAGGACCTCTTACCCATATTGGAACCCGTAGCACAATCTGGCAAACCTCTTGTTGTAATTGCAGAAGATGTTGATGGAGAAGCACTGGCCACACTAGTAGTAAATAAATTGCGTGGCGCATTGAAAATTGCTGCAGTAAAAGCTCCTGGATTCGGTGACCGAAGAAAAGCCATGTTGGAAGATATCGCCATCCTTACGGGTGGTACTGTAATTTCTGAAGAAAGAGGTTTTACTCTTGAAAACACTACCATTGACATGCTTGGTTCTGCTGAAAAAGTAACCATTGATAAAGATAATACTACGGTAGTTAATGGAGCTGGAGAGAGTGAAATGATTCAAGGAAGGGTCAATCAAATTAAATCACAGATCGAAACTACGACCTCTGACTACGACAGAGAAAAACTACAAGAACGTTTGGCAAAACTTTCAGGTGGTGTCGCGGTATTGTATGTAGGAGCTCCCTCTGAGGTTGAAATGAAAGAAAAGAAAGATCGTGTTGACGATGCCCTTCATGCAACACGAGCTGCCGTTGAGGAAGGTATTGTTGCTGGAGGTGGAGTAGCTCTTCTTAGCACTCAAAAAAGTCTTTCTAAAATGAAGTCAGGCAATGCCGATGAAGCTACTGGTATTCAAATCATCCATAAAGCAATCGACTCTCCTTTGAGAACGATTGTTGAAAATTCAGGGGGAGAAGGATCAGTTGTTGTTTCAAAAGTTCTTGAAGGCGATGACAACTTCGGATTCAATGCAAAAGAAGGAACCTTCGTTGATATGCTCAAAGAGGGTATCATCGATCCCAAAAAAGTAACCCGTGTTGCCCTAGAAAACGCAGCCTCAGTTGCTGGAATGATATTGACTACAGAATGTGCCTTGATTGATATCAAGGAAGAAACTCCTCCAATGCCCCCAATGGGCGGCGGCGGCGGAATGCCAGGTATGATGTAATCAATTATTGATTAAAAAAAAACCTGCTTTTTCAAGCAGGTTTTTTTATTCATAAGGATTCCCTGTCGTATTGACAACATTTTGGAAGTTCATCATAGTCTTTCTCTTTAGCGCGAGCCTCAGAAGTATCATGACCTTGATCCGCAATACTTGTGTGAATTTCTTCTAAAGAGACCTTATTGGGGTTGTAAATCAGATTGATTTGATTTGAAGGAATGTCCCACTCTGCTAATTTCACACCTTTGAGAGATAATGCTGCTTTTTCAATTCTTTTTTCACAAACCTCGCAATTTCCCTTCACGGTAAATTGGGCTCTGGTGTTCTTTTTTGATTTTTCTTGGGCTACCATTCCCAATGGCAAGGCCAGTAAGATAATTAGGATTTTTTTCATGATGTAATATTAAATTAAAATTAGATTTTGAATCTTAAACCAGTGTATAACATTGCTCCAAATACAGGAGCATAGGTCTGTGCCGCATCGAAATCGACTCCAAAGGGATCAGCCGAACCAATGATAGGATCAATTTGTTGGTAATTCCCAATGTTATCTCCACCCAAATATATTTCAAATTTTTTAGAAAATACCCTGGTAAGCTGAGAATTCCAAAGTGAATATTTAGGTGAAAAACTATTTAATTCATCTCGCTTAGTTTCAACCAAACGTTGCGCACCCAAATGATGGAAGGTAATGTCCCAACGCCATTGTTGATCTTTTGATGAGTTTGAGGTTACTATTCCTAGATTGGCAAAAAAACGATTTTTAGCCAATAAAGACTTTTGGAGGAAACCTCTTTTATAGTCCATCTTGACATCGTAATTTTTATAAGCAGCTCTAAAATTCAAAAAGTCTTTATAGTTATAATCCAATTCTAATTGCAGGCTTTTTGCTCTACTTTTTCCAGTTAGGTTATAAAAAGAAATTTCGGTAGGTTTTTCCCAATCTACTAACACTTGATTTGTGAAATTTGTTATGTAATAATCTCCCGAAACGCTGAATTGGTGTACACTACCCACATAAAAAGATTTGGAAACTCCCAACCCGTAATTCCACGCTTTTTCAGGATCAAGTCCATATACTTTTCCACCAGAGGACTGGATATTAACAGTTCGGTTGGTTGCAAAAAGGGATTGATTTTCAGCAAAAATATTGGCCGCTTTTCTTCCGCTCCCAGCTGAAAACCTAAATACTAGCTTTTCATAAGGAACATATCTTAAATGAAACCGTGGAGTGATAAAAGTTCCAAAATTATTGTGGGCATCCATTCTAACCCCTGCTATCCAACTAAAATTATCATTGTTATCGTGAGTAAACTCAAAATAGCCTCCCAGGTTTTGATCCGTCCTTTGAAAACGGCCAAAATTCAAAAACTCATCATAATCGTCATGACTAAAATTTAGACCTAATTTGAACTTATTTTGAGTATTACCAATAATGGAATTGAATAATAAATGGGTATAAAAACTTTTATGGTTGATATTGTATAAACGGTTACCAAAATAAGAATTTTGATCATGATAGCTATAAGCCGATTGAAAGCCAAAGCTTTGATAAGGTAAATCTGGAAAAACATATCCAAACTTAAGGGAGCTGTCCCATCTTTTTGTGTTGACTTCACTCCCCCACCTTTGTTGTTTTCCCTTGTCTTTTTCTGGTTTATAGTCGATGGAACCCATCACCTTTTCATCGTTCATAAACCTCCAACTCAGAAAGCCAACCCACCCTTTTTCTGGATCAATATACTGCCAACGATTCATCAAATTGATTTGCTCTGAAATGGGAAGATCCAGAAAACCATCGTCATTATTGTCAAATCTTTGAGTCCGTTTGTTTCCATGAATTAAAGCCCCAGTACTCAAATTCTCGTTAATCTTCTTATTAATGTGCGAATTGAGCTCATATCTGCCATTTACAGAGGCAAATAGATTTAGGAAGAAAGGATCATCGGTAAAGGGTTTTTTCAATTCTGTATTGATTTGACCGGCAATACTTTCAAAACCATTGGTTACCGATCCTGCTCCTTTACTAATTTGAATACTTTCTACCCAAGTTCCAGGAGTAAAAGTCAATCCATAGGCTTGTGAGGCTCCACGAACCATAGGAATATTTTCCTCAGAAATCAATAAATAGGGACTGGAAAGACCCAGCATCTTAATTTGTTTAGTACCCGATAGGGCGTCAGCAAAGTTGACATCAATTGCTGGATTGGTTTCAAAGCTTTCAGAGAGGTTACAACAGGCGGCCTTGAGTAATTCTTCACTACTCACCTTTAATATATTCTGGGTTTCGATAAAAGATCTCTGCATTGCTTTTTTACGCTGAATCAGGGTAACTTCATCCAATTCATCACCTTCATTTTGAATCAACCGATGAGAAAGAATGGCAGATTCAATTTCCAAAGTATCTGTTTTGAATCCAATATAGCTAACAACCAGCATATTGGTTTTAGGTGTCCTCTCCAACTCGAATGTGCCTTCGTAATCAGTTATGGTTCCCAATTGAGTATCTAGCCAATAAACATTGACTCCAGTCAAAGGATAAATTTTTTCGTCTTCTTGGTATTGTATGACACCGCTTAGGAGGTCTTGAGAAAAGATCACCTCCCAAGAAAGACATGCAAATATTATGTATTTTTTCATGATTTTAGGGTTTGATTAGATTTTAAAAAATGGATTTTTAAAATTCTATCAACCGTAAAAAACAAGACTTTGATAAATAAGAAATATTTTAGTTTTGGGAATGACAGGCTGAGGCCTGATATAAAAGGATTGTTGAAATGATAACTCTAAAATAGTCGACTTATTAAACCGATTTTTTGGAGTTAAAAAAGGAAAAAAATGAAATTCAGAGTCAGTCGATTTATGAGGCTCGTTGTTTTGAATAAAAATGGATTGATCTTGACAACAATGGTTTTTTTTAACTGAAAAGTCTGTGGATTCATGCTGATTTTTCTCCGAGGGCATACCACAACCCTCAACATTCCATACCAATGTAATCTCAGCGATGTGCCATCCACAGTAATGAATATTCAAAGCCAACCCAACCTTAGAGGTCAGGAAAATCAAAATAAAAAAAACGGCTTTTGAACTCTTAAAATTCATAACATAAAATTAGTCATTTTATCCCAATTGTTGAAAAATCATCGCCGTTGCCATGACAAGCATTATCATGTTTTCAATCAAAGTAGCCTCTGTCATGGGAAGTTTCAATGCGGTTCCGAGACACGCACAATTTATTTTAGATTTATCAAAAAGAATATAAATGACACCAAAAGTGGTAATGGATAAAACAATAACTGTGGTTAACAGTGCTGCGACCAACTGCCACCTCAATAGAAACATAATCCCCAAAAGTAATTCAATAAAAGGGTATGTTTTACCGTAAAAATAACTCCTTTTGGCCAAAGGATCGTATTGGGCAAAAGCTTGAGGGAAACCTTTGTAATCCAAAAATTTAAAAAAACTAAAAACTATAAAAAATAAGCCCATAAAATCGAACATAAAACCCCCGATACTGAATTTATCTTGTTGGAGTAACATGGTTCCAGCTATGAGATAAATAAATATTAAAAATAAAGGAAACAGCTGTTTTAGTTTTGAGGAATTACTGAGGTTTGGATTCAAGTGATCCTTTTCCAGCTCTAGCGATGGCGTGTATTTGGAAGGCAATGCATCAGTAAGGTTTTTTAAGTTGACCATGGTTGAAACCTCTAGAACTGCGGTTCCAGAGGATAACTCTATGCTAATATCTTGAACCTCATTTAATCCAAGTAATTTTTGGGATACTGAGGAAACGCAACCCTCACATGTCATTCCAGAGATAAATACCTTTTGTCTCATTGTTGAAAAGTCCGATTTTTTGGTTAATTAAACACTGCAAATAAGCAATAAATTCAATATTTGACAATGATGTTTTTAATACTTTTGTGAATGAGGTTGATTGAAACCCACTCTAAAGTTAATTGAAAAAATTAACTCTTAAAAATGTAAAAATCAATAGCCCCAGGTCTCTATTCATCGATAAAAAAAATAAATGAGTAAAAAACAAATTTCAACTGCTCTTATTTCTGTTTTCGACAAAACAGGTTTGGCCCCCATCATTCATCAATTGAGTAAACAAGGGGTGACTTTTTATTCAACTGGAGGAACTGAAAAGTTTATTATTGATTTAGGATATGAGGTTACTGCAGTAGAGGATATAACTGGCTACCCATCCATATTAGGGGGTCGTGTCAAAACTCTACACCCCAAAGTATTTGGTGGCATTTTGAATCGTCAAGAAAAAAAAGAGGATCAAGCTGCACTTCAAGAATTTGAAATTCCACAAATTGATTTGGTTATCGTTGATCTGTATCCGTTTGAAGATACGGTTGCAGCAGGTGGAAGCGAGCAAGAAATCGTCGAAAAGATTGACATTGGAGGGATTGCACTCATCAGAGCCGCTGCAAAAAATTTCAGAGACACCTTTTGTGTTTCTGACAAAAACGATTATGAAGACTTTCTCAATATCCTCAATGAGTTTGAGGGTGCTCCAGACTTGGAACAAAGAAAAAGATATTCAGTTAAGGCATTCCAAACCTCCTCACACTACGATACTGCTATTTTCAATTATTTTAATCAAAAAGAAGAAGTTTTAAAACTTAGTATTAAGACTGCCAAAACCCTTCGGTATGGAGAAAACCCACATCAAAAAGGTCATTTTTTTGGTCCGTTATCCGAACTGCTTGAGCAAGTTCATGGGAAAGAAATTTCCTATAACAATCTTTTGGACATCGATGCGGCAGTCAGTCTAATGCTAGAATTTTATGAAGGTGACAGTAGTTTCGCAATTCTAAAGCACAATAATGCCTGTGGTTTTGCCACCCGACCCACCCTCAAGGAGGCTTATTTAGATGCCTTGGCTGGAGATCCTATTTCTGCTTTCGGGGGGGTACTGATTACCAATAAAGAAATCGATCTGGAAACGGCTACCGAAATAAATAAACTTTTTTGTGAAGTGGTGATTGCTCCTCAGTACGATAAAAACGCTTTGGAGGTACTCAAAGGAAAGAAAAACAGAATTCTTTTGATTCAAAAAGAAACTCCATTACCTGGAATCACTTACAGGTCTTGCCTAAATGGTATCTTGGTTCAAGATAGAGACACCAAAACAGATATTGCTGAAGAATTGAATTTTATTACTGACAAGAGACCCAGTGAACAAGAAGTAGAAGACTTAATTTTCGCTTCAAAAATTTGTAAACATACAAAGTCTAATACCATTGTATTGGCAAAAAACCGTCAATTGTTGGCTTCAGGGACTGGTCAAACCTCAAGAGTAGATGCCCTAAACCACTCCATTGAAAAAGCATCTCATTTCAAATTTGACATCAATGGTGCGGTAATGGCAAGTGATGCTTTTTTCCCATTTCCCGATTGTGTCGAGATTGCTCATAAATCTGGAGTTACTAGTGTTTTGCAACCTGGAGGGTCAATCAAAGATGAACTTTCAATAGATTATTGCAACGAAAACAATTTATCGATGGTCTTTACAGGTACACGTCATTTTAAGCATTAATTTTCATAACTTTAAGTTTTTATAAAATCATCGCATTATGGGTCTCCTAACCGAAGAAATCGCAATAGATTTAGGAACTGCCAACACATTAATTATTCACAATGACAAAGTGGTGGTAGACAGTCCCTCCATAGTGGCCATTGACAGGACGACAAATAAAATTATTGCTATTGGAAATGAGGCCAGTATGATGCATGGAAAAACGCATGAAAATATTAAGACCATACGCCCATTAAAAGATGGGGTCATAGCAGATTTTAATGCTTCGGAACAAATGATCAATACACTGATCAAAAGTATTCCCACACTCAAGAAAAAATTCTTTACCCCCTCATTGAGAATGGTGATTTGTATTCCGTCGGGTATTACAGAGGTCGAAATGAGGGCCGTTAAAGAATCTGCTGAACGTGTAAATGGAAAAGAAGTATACCTAATTCATGAACCCATGGCAGCGGCTATTGGGATTGGAATAGACATCATGCAACCCAAAGGAAATATGATTGTTGATATCGGTGGAGGTACCACCGAAATTGCAGTAATAGCACTTTCAGGGATTGTATGTGATAAGTCTGTAAAAATTGCTGGAGATGTTTTTACCAATGATATCGTCAACTACATGAGGAGTAAACATAACCTTTATGTTGGAGAACGCACCGCTGAAAAAATAAAAATACTGATAGGTTCAGTAATTGAAGATCTTGAGAACCCACCAGAAGATATGTCTGTTCAAGGAAGAGATTTAGTCACGGGAAAACCCAAACAAGCCATGATTTCTTACACGGAAATCGCAAAAGCTCTAGACAAGTCGATTGTCAGAATCGAAGAAGCGATAATGGAAGCTTTGTCTCAGACACCTCCTGAATTGGCTGCCGACATTTACAATACTGGAATCTACCTTGCTGGAGGTGGAGCTCTATTAAGAGGATTGGACGTAAGACTTTCCAGAAAAACTGACCTGCCTGTTTATATTGCCGAGGATCCGCTGCAAGCTGTTGTAAGAGGAACTGGAATTACCTTAAAAAATATCGAGAGATACAAAACCATTCTGATCAAATAATGACTTATGCGGCAGCTCATAAATGCCCTACTTAAGTATAAACACACCCTTTTGTATTTGGGGTTACTGATCATCTCCCTTATTTTTTTAAATTATAGAAGCTTCTATCACCAATCGATTTTTAGCAAGACCGCTTTAGCTATTTCAAGTAATTTTAATTCGATCAACCAAAATATTTCCAATTATTGGAATTTGGCCGAGATCAATGAAAAACTACTCCTAGAAAACAAAAAACTTAAAGCACTAGAGTTAGAAGCGTTCAACAGACAATCAAAACAAAAATTTAGCTTGAATCCATATGAATTTGAAGTCTTTACAGCAAAAATTATCAAAAACAGCTACAATGAGGCAAGAAATTATCTGATTATTGATAAAGGATACAAGGACGGAATAGAAGTTGAGATGGGAGTGATCTCATCCGATGGTATCGTGGGAATTGTTAATCAGGTTACCTCGGATTTTTCCAGTATTCTATCCATATTGCATAGAGACCTTAAAATCAATGCCGGTTTCAAGAAAAATGGAGCTTATGGGTCTTTGTTTTGGCAGGGGAATCACCCTAAAAAAATGAAATTATTGGATGTTTCAACACTCAATCAAGTGGTGGTTGGAGATACCATTGTGACAGGAGGTATGTCTGACTATTTTCCTTATGGAATCCCAATTGGCAAAGTCATAGGTTTTGAAAAACCAGAACTTGAGGGGTATTATGATATTGACATTGAGCTTTTCAGCAATCTTACTCAGAAAGAGTTTGTTTATGTGGTTAAGAATAAAAAAATAGATCAATTAAAGCAACTCGATAATGAATAGCGATAATTTAATTTCAATCTTACGATTTATCTTCCTGTTGTTATTGCAATCTTTTCTTCTCAGTAATATTAATTTTTTTGGGTTCATCAATCCCAATCTATATCTGCTTTTCATCATAGTATACCGGCTGGACTGCAATCCCTCAGTACTGATTATTCTTGGGTTTCTTTTGGGGTTACTCCTTGATTTGTTGACTCAAGGGTCAGGTGGACACACCGTTGCTACCTTGACCATTAGTTTTTTAAGACCTTACATAGCTAAGTTTTCTTTTGGAATAAATTACAAGATGCCCACGGCAATGTTACATAGGAGTTTTCTCTCTCAAAGATTACTGTATCTGTCACTCATCATATTTTTTCATCATCTTATTCTATACAGTTTGATCTACTTTAGTTTCGACAACATCCTTACGATTCTAAAAAACACTTTTTTCACTTCTTTTTTTACCTTTATATTGGTTTTTTTCTCCATGAAACTTTTTAAAGAAAAAAATGATTAGACGTTTTTTTTTACCGGTTGTTACACTTATAACTGCATTTATTTTCATTGGAAGATTAGTTGGCTTACAGTTGTTAAATTCATCCTATAAACTTCTTTCAGATGGCAATGCCGTCATTGAAAATGCGGTTTATCCTGAACGGGGCTATATCTATGATAGAAATCATAAACTTTTGGTTTCTAACCAACCTGTTTATGACTTAATGGCCATACCCGAAAATATCACTCCTTTTGACACCCTTGAACTTTCACAAACCCTAGGAGTATCAAAAGTTGAATTAAAGGAACAAATCAGATCAGCCAGAAGTTTTTCTGTAAAACTGCCCTCTGTCATTTTGGGTAAAATTTCTAAAGAGCACAATGCTCATCTTCAAGAAAAAATTTGGAAATACAGGGGTTTTTACCTGAAAAAAAGCTCAGTAAGAAATTATCCTACCCCCATTGCCTCTAATCTATTAGGTTATGTGAGTGAAGTCAACAAAAATGACATGAAAAAGGATAATTACTATCAACTGGGAGAATTGATTGGCAGACAAGGAATAGAAAAATATTATGAAAGTTTTTTGAGAGGAACCAAAGGCAAAAAATTTTATCAAAAAGATCGTTTTAATAGAATTATAGGGTCCTACGAAAAAGGTAAATATGATGAACCTGTAAAGGGGGCTAAAAATCTAATTTTGACCATCGACAAAGAACTTCAACAGTACGGTGAAGACCTATTACAAAACAAAAGAGGTGGAATTGTAGCTATAGAACCCCAAACAGGTGAGGTTTTATCTCTAATCTCTGCACCCAGCTACAACCCAAATATTTTGGTGGGTAGAGAGCGATCCAAGAATTATCGAATACTGGCCCTAGACACACTAGCTAAACCCCTGTTTGATCGAGGGCTTCAGGCACAATATGCTCCTGGATCCCCTTTCAAAACTCTCAACGCACTCATTGCATTGCAAGAGGAAGTGATCGATGTAAAAACTTCCTATCTATGTCAAAAAGGGCACTATTACGCCCGCGGTATGTTCATGGAATGTCATTGTAAAATGGGAACCAACAACAATCTACTTTCAGGAATTTACCGCTCTTGTAATACCTATTTTGCAAATATTTACAGAAGAATCATTGATCGATCTGGAAATAATGTTGAGGAGGGAATGAATATTTGGAATGAGCATTTAAAAAGTTTTGGATTAGGAAATTATCTAGGTTATGATTTACCAGTAGGTAAAAAGGGTTTTATTCCAGATGCTGATTATTATAATTATTGGTACAAAAAAGGAGGCTGGAAATCGGCAACAGTAGTCTCTAATGCTATTGGTCAAGGAGAAATACTGACTACCCCCATTCAAATGGCCAATTTCACCGCAGCAATCGCCAACAGAGGTTTCTTTTTTCAACCCCATTTTATGAAAGCAGTCATTAACGATTCTACCTCCCAGGTATATGAAAAAAAGAAAACCTCAATCGATTCTATCCACTTTGAAAAGGTCATTGAAGGCATGTATCAAGTGGTAGAAAGAGGCACCGCAAAAATTGCCAAAATAAAAGGAATTGAAGTTTGTGGGAAGACTGGAACTGTTGAAAATTTCATGAAAATTGATGGGGTAAAAACCCAATTGACAGATCATTCTATTTTCATAGCATTTGCTCCCAAAAATGATCCTAAAATTGCACTGGCTGTCTATGTTGAAAACGGTTATTGGGGAGGGCGTTGGGCAGCTCCCATTGCCAGTTTGATGATCGAAAAATACCTTAATAGAGTTGTAAAAAGAAAATGGTTAGAAAATCGAATGTTGAACGGGAGTTTGATGGAGGAATATGAAAAACCCTATTCGGGACAACCTTTTGTGATCAATGAATAAAAATATACTATACCGACTGGATTGGTGGTTAGTTTTGATTTACTTACTATTAGTTTGTATCGGTATCGTTAATGTTTATTCCGCAACTTATAGTGAATCGCTGACTGGGATTAACGACATTTCTCAACCCATTGGCAAACAATTTTTTTTCTTAATCTTTAGTGTTTTCTTAGGAATAGTAATCTTAGCGATCAATAGTAAGTTCTTTGAACAATTTGCGAGCATAGGTTATTTTATCGGCATTATTCTATTGATAGGTCTTTTCCCATTTGGAAAAACTGTATCTGGGGCAACATCGTGGTACAACATTGCTGGCATGAGTCTCCAACCTTCTGAGTTAGTAAAGGTTACTACTGCTCTTATGGTCGCAAGCCTTTTGAGTAAATTCCAATCTGACTTAAAGAAACCAGCTACTCTGCTCAAAATAGGAGGGTACCTTCTCCTTCCGTTTCTTTTGATTGTTTTACAACCTGATCCAGGATCTGCTTTGGTCTTTGGTGCCTTCTTTTTTTGCCTCTTTAGGGAGGGGCTCAATTATGCTTATTTGGTAATTTTCCTTTCTGTTTTGGCATTATTTTTTATAACACTCAGCCTTCCATTTGGCTTGGTTGTTGGGATCATCAGTATGTTGATTTTTTTACTCTTCTTCTTGCTCAAAAACCTGAATCCAAAAATAAAAATTTGGCCCTTTTTTATTTCACTTTTCTTTTCAATTGGATTTTCATTCTCTGTAGATTACATTTTCAACAATGTTTTTGAACAACGACACAGGGACAGGATCAATATCGTATTAGGAAAAGAAGTAGACAATCAAGGTGTAGGCTACAATACAAATCAATCTAAAATTGCCATCGGCTCTGGAGGTTTAAAAGGAAAAGGATTTTTGGAGGGTACTCAAACCAAAGGAGATTTTGTTCCTGAACAGCATACTGATTATATTTTTAGTACGGTGGGAGAAGAATGGGGTTTTGTTGGAAGTTCATCGGTAATTCTTCTTTTTTGTTTAATGATTTTTAAAGTTATTTACCAAGCCGAAAAACAAACCAATAAATTCAGAAGGATATATTCTTATGGAGTGGCAGGCTTAATATTTATACACTTTTTTATAAATATTGGAATGTCATTAGGAATGGTTCCTACCATTGGAATTCCGTTGCCTTTTATAAGCTACGGAGGATCGAGTATTTTGGCGTTCACCATCATGTTATTCATCCACCTGAATTTTGATGCCAACCGACTCAATGATTGGTAAAATTAATGCTTTACGTCCAGCTTATCCCTAAGACTGTTCCCTAGTGTCATAAAGGCCAGTACCAGGCTCATGATGGCAAGACCAGGTAAAAAAGTTAAATAGGGTTTGCCCAATAATAAATATCTAAAATGATCTTTAACCATTCCTCCCCAACTAGGCACTGGAGGTTGAGCGCCTATTCCTAAAAAACTCAATCCGCTTTCAATCAAAATCGCACTGGCAAAATTGGCTGCCGATACGACAATCAATGGCGGAATAAGTAATGGTAAAATATGATACCATATGATTCTGGTTTTACCATAACCTAATGTTTGGGCTGCTTGAATGAAGGTTTTCTCTTTGATCGTTAGAACCTGACCTCTAACAATTCTTGCTACTTCAACCCACATGGTTACTCCAACTGCAATAAAAACTTGCCAATAACCTCGTCCTAATGCAAGTGTAATAGCGATCACCATCAATAAAGTTGGAATAGACCAAAAAACATTGATCAACCACATGATCACCTTGTCCAAGAAGCCTCCATAAAAACCAGCTAAAGCCCCTAAAAATACCCCAATAAAAAGTGAAATCAATACTGCTATAAACCCTATTGACAAGGAAATTCTTGAACCAATAATCAAACGACTCAACAAATCTCTTCCATATTTGTCAGTCCCCAATAAAAATATTTTTTCTTCAAGATGATGTTCTTTAAAAATAGATTCTGAAAAAGGAGAATTAAATTTTGATAACTCAATAAACTCATAGTAATCCAATGGAGAACCATAAGGTTGAATAGCAACACCATTGGTCTGAATTTGATAATCTTGTATGGGTATCTCCTGTCTATTGTTAACTTCTCCTCCAAAAAAATCTTCTTCACCAGTTTGTTGATTGCTTCGGTAAAGAACGAGCAAGTCCGTTTTAAATCCTGGCGGTTGAGAATGGATTGACAAATGCATTTGGTTGGCATTTGATGTACTGTCTGGAGCTATTTGATAGGCAAAGACCGCTATCAGAATAAGTGTTAAAATGTAAAGAATACTGAAAAAAGCCCAGAGGTCTTTAAAGAGCTTTTTATAAGAAATACCCCACTTCAAAACAATAAAATTACTTTTTTATGTGAGCCACAGGGTAATTGTCTAAATTGATGTTTAAATCTTCCAAAACATTGACTGCCTCTGAGATATAAAAATCTTGTTGAAGTGATTCTGTCCACCTTGTTTTTTTCTCTTTTACATCCTCATCAATCATCATTCCAGGTTCTACAATCCACTCAAATACCAATTCAGACTTGTAATCTTTGAGCACACTAAACTTTTCAGATACTTTTTTATTAAGCTCTTTTTCTTGAAGATAATCCTCATAGTTAAGGGTGTAAGTGTAATCATCCTGTTGATCCTCGATTCTTTTGGCTTGTTCGTCAATCAGTTGGACATAAGAATTGTTTTTCAGTCTTTTAGCACTTTGACTCAAAGCATAATCATAATTGATTTGATTTTCCCATCGAGTGAAAGAAGCAGGCTCGATAGTGTCCCAAGCCAAAGGATTGTCCTGATCCTTTTCTCCCATATCAAGGTAGGAATACTGATTCTTAACAATGATATCACTCTTCACACCTTCCAATTGAGTAGAACCTCCATTGATTCGATAAAACTTGTCTGTAGTGAGCTTTACAGCTCCCAGGTCACCATGTGTACCGCCAGATATAATACGATTCAAGTCAATTACATTCTGTACCGTACCCTTACCAAAAGTTTGTTTACTTCCCAGAATAATCGCCCTTTTATAATCTTGGAGGGCAGCTGCTAAAATTTCAGAGGCTGATGCAGAAAACTTATTGACCATTATCACCAAAGATCCGTCCCATATCACAGAAGGATCTTCATCGTATAAAACTTCTTTTTTACCTCCAGTACTTTTAACCTGCACAACTGGGCCCTTTTCAATGAAAAAGCCTGTTATGTCAACTACTGTCTTTAGAGATCCACCACCGTTATTACGCAAATCCATTACTATTCCACTCACCTTCTTTTCTTTGAGTATCTCCAATTCTTTTTTGATATCACTGGCCGCATTTCTACTGTTCTGATCCTTAAAATCAATATAAAATTTGGGTAACTCAATGAACCCATATTTTTTACCGTTCTTTAGAATAATTGAAGATTTAGCATACGATTCTTCCAATTCCACAACATCTCTTGTAATCACCACTTCCTCAATGACCCCGCTCACTCTTTTTACAGTCAAAAAAACTTGAGTATTTTTTGGACCTTTAATGAGCTTAACCGCATCGCTCAGAAGCATGGACCCAATTTCTACAGCATCTTTATTTTTTTGTGCCACTTTGAGGATAATATCGCCTACCTCAAGCGCTTTGGCTTTCCATACAGGCCCCCCTACAATTACTTCGACAATCTTTACCTCCTGACCCTTTTTCTGTAATCGAGCTCCAATTCCCTCAAACTTACCAGAAATATTTTGATCAAACTTTTCCTTATCATCTGGAGCAAAATAGTTGCTATGTGGATCGAACTCAAGAGTGATAGAATTAATGTAAATAGAAAACCATTCCTTACGACCTATTTCGTCAATAATTTCAAAATAGTTCTCAATGTTTTCTTTGGTTTTGAATCGAGCCTCTTCCTCAAGGACAATTCTTGATCTAATTTGATAAAGAGAATCCTTTTCTTTTTCAAAATTTTCTTGTTCTACCAAATCCGAATAATATTCCAAGGCAGAAAGTTTGAATCTTTTCCGCCAAAGGTCTTTCAGACCATTCAGGGTTTTGGCATAGGCCAACTCTTCAAAATTAAGATTGATAGAATCTTTCAAACTAAAATCAAAAGGCTCATCTAACAATACTCCGTAAAATTCTTTCACCTGTGCCATACGAGCAATCAGACGCTCATACGTCAGATTAAAAAAAGACACATCTGCCTCTTTAATTTGATCGTCTATTTCATTTTTATATCTCCTAAAGTTATTGATATCAGACTGAAGAAAGAAACGATGTTGCCCATCGATGCCTTCAATGAAGTTATTAAAAACATTTTGTGAGAAATTATCATTAATGTCTTTGGGGTCATAATGACCTCTTTGCATGACATAGGTGATGACTTCAATAAGCAATTTATCTCTTTCTGGATTTTCTAAATATTTAGAGGAACTTCCAATCAAAACAACCACAGAAAAGCCCACCAAAAAAAGTTTCACAAACCTCATAAAACATCAATTAAGTGGTAAATTTAACCAAAAAACCCTCTATTTGAACCCAACCTTAAAACTTTTTGTTGAAGCTAAATAGATCATCAGGGATTATTATTTTTAAATTTGACTTGTATCTTTGATTCATGGAGAAAAAACCCCTCATACTCGTTACCAATGACGATGGAATTACTGCCCCTGGCATAAGAAAATTGATTGAAGTAATGAACGAAATTGGAGAAGTGGTCGTGGTCGCTCCAGACAGCCCCCAATCAGCAATGGGACATGCCATAACCATCAACTCTACCCTTCATTGTACTGAAATACAAGTCAAAGAAGGAACACATCTAGAATACAGTTGTTCGGGGACTCCCGCCGACTGTGTAAAATTGGCTGTGAACGAAATTTTGGAAAGAAAACCCGATCTTTGCGTTTCTGGAATCAATCACGGATCCAATTCCTCCATTAATGTTATTTATTCTGGAACCATGAGTGCAGCCGTTGAAGCTGGAATTGAGGGTATTCAAGCCATCGGTTTTTCCTTATTGGATTATCGTTGGAGTGCCGATTTTGATGCCATCAGAAATTATGTCAAAACCATTACCCTCAGCGCCCTTGAAAACAAAATTCCTTCCAATGTAGTGTTGAATGTAAATTTCCCAAAGCTAAAAGAAGAAGAAATTAAAGGCATCAAGATTTGTCGACAAGCCAACGCCTATTGGGTTGAAGAGTTTGACAAAAGAACCAATCCCATGGGATTAGATTATTACTGGTTAACTGGCAAATTTATAAATGAGGACAAAGGAGAAGACACCGACGAGTGGGCATTGAGTCATGGATATGTCTCTGTTGTACCAGTAGAGTTTGACCTAACAGCACATCATGCCATACAACGTTTAAATACATGGAATTTTGAATAAAAAAGAACTTTACCAAGGAGTAATCGCCAGTATTTTTGCCAGCTCAAGTGTAATCATATTTATACTCTTGTATTTTTCCGAAGGACCTATTGAGGACTCTTTTGCCTCTCTTTACCGACAAAAAAAACTAGGCGGTCTTATCAGTATGGGAGCATTAATCAATCTTCCATTATTCTTTTTGGGCATACACAAGAGAAAAACAAATTTTGCCAAAGGAATAATGATCACATCTATTTTTATTGTTCTTGTAGTAGCCATACTTAAAATCATTTAACTTGAAATACTACATCATTGCCGGCGAGGCCTCTGGTGATCTTCACGGATCAAAACTGATTGAAGCTCTGAAAGAAAAGGACTACAGAGCCGAAATTCGCTTTTGGGGGGGAGATCTGATGCAAAAAGCTGGAGGTGAGTTAGTGAAACACTACAAGACCCTCGCTTTTATGGGTTTTTGGGAAGTGGTAACTCACTTGAGAACCATACTCAAAAACATTAAATTCTGTAAAAAAGACATCTCAATCTTCCAACCCGATGTCATCATATACATTGACTACCCTGGTTTCAACCTTAGAATTGCCAAATGGGCCAAACAAAAAGGGTTTAAAAATCACTTTTACATAAGCCCTCAAGTTTGGGCATGGAAAGAAAATAGGGTTGCCCAAATGAAGGAAAATTTGAATGCACTCTATGTAATCCTCCCTTTTGAAAAAGATTTTTTTGAAAAAAAACACCAATTCAAAGTCGAGTTTGTCGGCCATCCTCTTCTAGACACACTACCTTACATTAAAAAATCAAATTCTTTTGTCAAACAACACAAGTTATCTGAAGAAAAGAAAATCATTGCATTGCTTCCTGGAAGCAGAAAACAAGAAATCAAAAAAATGTTACCCATTTTTTTAGAAGTAGCTCAGTTACTTCCTCAGCACCAATTTGTATTGGCTGGAGCTCCTGGAATCAATCCGCTATGGTATGATAAATTCATAGCAGGGAAAAACATAAAGCTCATCCAGAATCAAACCCACCAACTACTTCTACATTCAAATGCAGCACTTGTATCAAGTGGTACGGCTACACTAGAAACTGCTATTTTCGATGTCCCACAAGTCGTTTGCTACAGAAGTAGTTTTTTAACCTATCAAATTGCCAAACGTCTTGTAAAACTCCAATTCATCTCTTTGGTCAATCTCATCTTAGGACGGGAGGTGGTTAAAGAACTCATACAAGAGGCATTCAATATTCCAGAAGTTGTAACTCAATTAAAATACATATTGTCTGAATCAGGACAAAAAAAACTCAAAAACTATTATCAAGAAGTTAGGGACATTCTCGGAACTGGAGGGGCAAGTAAAAAAACAGCACAACTGATCATCGACGCACTCCAATAATTTTTTAAAATTATTAAATTTAGGGGATGACAGCCCCGAAGTTCCCCATCTATGTAGCAATACTGTTTTTTACCTGTGGTATGTTGATCTCTCCCTGGATCCAAAAAGATGTGATCGTTTGGGTACTGATCATCTTCTCTTTTTTCTTGGCATTATCAAAAAAATACCGTGTATGGGTTTACCTTATTTTTCTTCCGCTAGGGGTCCTAAATCACCAGCAATACTATGCCATTCCTTCCACACATTATCAAAATTATCAGAAGGGAGATAAGCAATACAGCTTGCTGATCAAACTAACTCAAGCATTAAAAAACAATGATTTTCAAAATCGCTTCTACGGAAAAGTAATTCAGATTAATCAAAAGAAATCAGAGGGTAAGATTCTTGTAAGTTTTGACAAAGAAACTCCAAAACAAACACTCAACACAGGAGATCTTATTCTTACAAGAGTTACCCCCCAACCCGTCCTGTCCAGAACCAATCCTGGTGGATTCGACTACAAAAAATATTTGAGTAGAATCAAAGTATATCATCAGCTTAAACTTGATCACACAGATTTTGTAAAGATTAAAAATCAAAATAAAAATCTATTGGACCATCTAAGGAAATGGAATACAACTATTGAAAAGAAAATTGATCAATCCCAACTATCTCAAGCCTCAAGAAACATAATCAAAACACTTGTTTTGGGCAAAAGAGATGCAATAGATCGAGAATTGGTTCAGGCATATGCCAACGCTGGAGTAATTCATCTTTTGGCAATATCAGGACTTCACATAGGCATCATCATGCTTTTTTTGGGTTTTATCCTCAAACCCATTCAATCGATTCCTACTGGAAAATGGATTTATGTTATCAGTATCGTAGGATTACTTTGGGCATTTGCAGGTTTTGCTGGAGGCAGTCCCTCCATCATCAGAGCTGTAACCATGTTTACTGGACTTTCCATTGCCCGATATACCCACAGAATTCACAATACCTTTCATTTATTGATGGTAAGCTTTTTTTTGCTTTTAATATTCTACCCCCCTTTTCTTTTTCAAATAGGATTTCAAATGAGTTATCTTGCTGTACTGGGTATTCTCAAGATCCACCCAATGCTTCAAACAGTTTGGCAACCACGATACATCGTCCTTCAAAAATTATGGCAAATAACTACTGTAAGCTTATCTGCTCAGATTGCTGTTGCACCTCTCAGCATTCATTACTTCCATCAATTTCCAGGATTATTTATGCTTTCCAATTGGGTAATCCTACCTTTTTTTGGTGTCTTTCTGATTGTTAGTATGGGAATTCTGGCACTCATTGGAAGCAATATTGAACTGCTTTTCATTACACAGTACTATAATCAAATGGTAAAATTAATGAACGATTCGATCCTTTGGATTGCACAACATGAAGGGTTTTTGTTCAAAAACATGAGACTTTCTATGGCTACTCTAATTCTGATCTACACCACCATGGTATTTTTATTCTGGGCGATAAAATCTCGTAAAATGAAATATATATTAGTATTAACTGCAAATGTGTTAATCCTTCAAATTGTGATGGTTTTTGAACAGTGGAAACATTCAAAAATGAATCAATTTTGGATATTGTATCAGCATAATAAAACGATAATCGCTCATTATTCTTCTAGAAAAATGGCACTTTTCAGTCCGCAAAATATATCCTTGAAAGAAAGATTCATAAATGATTTTAGAAACGAGTACCCTCTGGATACGCTTGAAATCAAGGATTTTAAAAACACTTATATCTCAGGTGCATTTCGCCTATTGATTATAGATCAAAAGAAGGTTTACAAAATTCCAAACTTTAGACCCACACATTTATTGATTTCGAATGATCCAAAAGTCAATCTCGATCGCATCTTGGTATCGCTTAACCCCAAAAAGGTAATCGTTGATGGCAGCAACAAACCTTGGAATATTGCGAGGTGGGAAAACAGTTGCCGAAAAAACAAAATCCCTTTTGTAGATCTTAGAAAAGAAGGAGCCCTCCCAATTACCCTCTGAATTTAGGTCTAAAACTTTTACGGTATTTTTCAAAATCATCGGGCTTACTAAAAATCATATAATCCCCTTGTTTGATCATTTTGAGATAAAGTTCAATTTGTTGCGGGTTTTGATAGCCGACCAAAGGTGTTATCAAATCAGCAGTCTCACTGATAAAAATAATAGTGGGATAGCCCTTAACCCCAAGAAATTGTGTGAATTGGTGGGTTGAGTTTCTTCCCTTTCTGTTGGGATCGTAGTTGGGGTTTGTAAAAGTATTGTCAAAATAATTGATCGTTTCTTGACCCTCGGCATTGAATTTTACAGCATAATAATGCTCAGAAATATAGGCTGCCACATCCCGATTTTGAAAAGTTTTCTTGTCCATCAATTTACAAGGTCCACACCAATCGGTATAAATATCGATGAGAATTTTTTTTGGATTTTTTTTCTGTGCCTCAAGTGCCTCCCCAAAAGACATCCATTCAATGGTTTGAGCATTGATCCATAAATTACTCAGGGTAAAAACAAAAATTAAAAATCTGGTATTCATAGAAATAAAACTTTTTACTTATTCAAATCTTCCGCTCCGTGAGCCAATCGTTTTAAGGGTTTTAACATGGCAATCACCAAAAGCGCAAACAATGTACAAAAAACAAAAATTCCTGTAAAAGTAGCTTTATCACCTGCCACTTCAGCGTTTCCACCAATGTTTGCTGCAAGCTTATTCCCTAGTCCTGTTGCAGCAAAATAGAGACCCATCATCAAAGCAGCGTATTTTTCTGGTGCTAACTTAGTGATGTAGGATAAAGATACAGGTGAAGCACACAACTCGCCTACAGTATGAAATAAATATGCCAACACAAGCCAATACATAGAGGAATAACCCAACAGTTCGTATTCCATAGCTGCGAAACGCATAAATAAAAATCCAAACCCCATAATAAAAATCCCTACAGCAATTTTAAAAATAGAGGAAGCCTCCTTTCCTTTGGCTTTTATTCTCGTCCAAATTCCTCCTACCAGAACCGCTAGAGTTATGATAAAAAAAGCGTTCAACGATTGAAACCACGAAGCTGGTATTTCAAAACCCATCAAGATTCGATCGGTCTTTTGCTTAGCATACAAATTCATCAATCCACCAGCTTGTTCAAAAGCTCCCCAAAAGATAATGATCATTAAAAAGGAGATCAGAAGAACTTTGATTCTATCTCGCTCTGTAGGGCTTAATTTTTTTTGTTGTAATTGTTTTTTTGATTCTTTGTATTCATGTTGAATTTCTCCAACTCCTACGAGATATTTCCTACCATAATAATAAGTAATCTGTCCAATCAGCATTCCCACAGCAGCCAATCCAAAACCGTAATGCCAGTTATAAGTCTCTCCAACCCAGCCACAAAATAACGGAGCCAAAAATGCACCCAAATTGATACCCATGTAAAAAATGTAAAACCCTAAATCTCTTCTTTCATCTCCCTGTGGGTACAAGCCCCCCACCATACTCGAAATATTGGGTTTGAGTCCTCCCACCCCTAGAATGATGAAAGCGCAACCGATGTAAAAACTCAACTCACTGTCGAAAGCCAAAATACCATGACCCAAACAAAGTAAAAGTCCACCGAACATAACGGTCTTTTTTTGACCCAAGAAATTATCTGCAATCCACCCACCGGGAATACATGATAAATAGACCAACATGGTGTACCAGCCATAGAGCCATATTGCATCCTCATTTGACCATCCAAAGCCCGGGTTCTGATCCGTAGTCTCTGCAACCAAAAAAATGGTAAACAATGCCCGCATTCCATAATAAGAAAAACGTTCCCAAAGTTCTGTAAAAAACAAAACATACAATCCAGCGGGATGACCCATAAAAGTTTTTTGATGAGGCAAAAGAGAAGAGGATTCAGACATATTATACTATGGGTTTTGAGCTAAAGTTACTGATTTTATAATAGAGTACTACTGATCAGACTTTGGAAAGGCTTTGGATATAAAAGTACAGAATCATGTATCTTTACCAAGTACTGAAAAGGTCATTATGTTAAAGAAAATTGAGGGTTTTTCGAAACTGTCCAAGGAAGAAAAAATAAATTGGATCACACAAATGCATTTTGAAGATGCCCAAAAGGCAAGGGAAACTCTCCTTAACTACAACCACTCAAATGCAAAAGTCCAAAAAAAACACGACGAGTTCATTGAAAATTCGGTTGCCAATTACTACCTCCCTTTGGGGGTGGCACCCAATTTCTTAATCAATGGTGAGTATCATACCCTACCCATGGCCATTGAGGAAAGTTCGGTGGTCGCTGCTGCATCCAAAGCTGCCAAATTTTGGGCTTCCAGAGGAGGATTCCAAACCAAAATTCTTGGAACCGAAAAAATAGGACAAATTCACTTCTTATTCGATGGTAATATAAATCAACTGCAATCATTTTTTGAAGAACAAAAACAAACTCTCATTGAAAGCACTCGTTCACTCACTGAAAATATGATAAAACGAGGAGGTGGGATTATTGATATCGTACTAAAAGACAAATCCCATTTAATAGAAAATTATTACCAACTCCACCTCACTTTTGAGACTGTAGATTCCATGGGAGCCAATTTCATCAATTCCTGTCTTGAGCAAATCGCCAAAACACTTGAGTCCTTGGCAATTGAATATCCAATATTTTTGGAAAATCAACTTTCAATAGAGGTGATCATGAGCATTCTCTCCAATTTTGTTCCTCAATGTTTGGTTCAGGCAGAGGTGAGATGCCCTACAGAAAAACTTGAAGGGGAGCAAGGAATGTCAGGTTTACAATTTGCTCAAAAATTTATCCAAGCAGTAAAGATTGCTGAAAAAGAACCCTACCGAGCTGTTACCCATAATAAAGGAATCATGACTGGAGTAGACGCAGTGGTCATTGCAACTGGAAATGATTTTAGAGCTGTGGAGGCAGGAGTTCACGCTTATGCAGCTCAAAAAGGGAACTACAGCAGTTTAAGTCATGCTTTTTTAGAAGGTGACGAATTCGTCTTTCAACTTAAATTACCCCTTTCGCTGGGAACAGTAGGAGGGCTTACCCAACTTCATCCCATGGTGAAATGGTCGGTCGAATTACTTGGAAATCCTAATGCTAAAAAATTAATGGGCATTGTTGCCGTTGCAGGTTTGGCACAAAACTTTGCCGCCATCAGATCGCTTATCACCTCTGGGATACAAAAAGGTCACATGAAGATGCATTTGCTCAATATCCTCAATCAAAACAATGCTTCAAATGAGCAAAAAGAAAAAGCACTAGAGTTTTTTAAGACCCATACAGTAAGTTATAGTGCTGTTTCCGAATTTTTAAAATCCAATCCTTAAACCATGATTCAGTTTTACAGTCATGGGAAACTACTACTCACCGGAGAGTACATGGTATTGAAAGGGGCTCAAGCACTTGCCGTACCAACCAAAATGGGGCAGTCTTTGACATTTGAGTCCAATGATTCAAAAAACCTAAAATGGGAAAGTTGGGATCATAACCATCAGCTGTGGTTCAATGCAACTTTGAACCTTTCCGATTTTGGTATCATCGACACTGATGACAAGTCAGTTGCACAACGGTTGGTACAACTTTTAAAAATCATTAGAACTCATAAAAAAGACTTTCTGGGGGCAACAGGAGGTAAAGTGATGACCCGACTGGAATTTGACCGACAATGGGGACTGGGATCATCTTCCACTCTGATTTCAAACCTTGCACAATGGTCGCAGGTCGATCCCTATATTTTACTCCGAGACAGCTTTGGTGGAAGCGGCTACGACATTGCTTGTGCTAACGCAAAAAGTCCTCTGGTCTTTAAAAGAGATTCTTTAGAAACCTCGATAGAACCCTGTAGGTTTAACCCTCCCTTCAAGTCAAACTTGTATTTTGTTTATCTCAATCAGAAGAAAAACAGCAGAGAGGCCATAAATCAATTTAAACAATTAAAGATTACCCCCCAGCAAATCAATCAATCCTCTGAGTTTACTCAGGCAATGCTGAAGACCGATTCTTTGAGAGAATTCGATGAAATCTTATATGAGCACGAAAAGTTTACAGGTAGAATTTTAGGACAACAACCCGTAAAAGAGCGGTTGTTCAATGATCATAACGGTGCCATCAAAAGTTTAGGGGCATGGGGCGGAGACTTTGTCCTGGCTACAGGAAATCACAATACACCAAAGTATTTTAAAAACAAAGGTTTTAATACAGTGATAGCATATGCGGAAATGCTTCTCTAGTAATACAACTGGCGGTTGTCTTCTATCTCTGCACTAGAACGAAGTGCATCGTAAATAGAAGCAGCAATTCTAATATTCTCTTTAGTTTGAAGGGCATTTGCATAAGCCTTGTAGGTTTCCAATTCCTCCGCGATTTCCTTGGCAGTAACTTCAACCATATAAACTCCATTATTTCCTTTTATGAGGGTAGAAGGCTGATTGAGATCAAGAGCAAATGCCGTCCCAATCACATATGGTTCTGATCCAGCACCTGCCAAAATAGAATTTTCTTGCGTCACTGCCGAAGCAGTTTCAATCTCTTTATCGGAAGCGGAAGCCAAATCACTTAAAGATTTTTGGTCGCCATAAATTTTTAAAAGATGGGCAGCCTTTCTTTCTTTGATTATTTCCTGCATTACATCAGATTTGATGGATTCAATATCAACAACTCCCTTGGGGGTAATCCCAAACAATTGCGCCACCGCATATCCACCACTACTCAAACTAAATCTTTTTACCTCACCCAATTGAGTATCATCATTGAACAACCACTGAACCAAATTCCTCTGGCTTGGTAATCCCGGGAGATTTTCGTCTAAAAGATTGACCTTTTGAATTGACTTAACATCATATTGATATTGTTTGGCTACGGTATCCAAATCTTTTTGTTTGATACTTTCCATCTCAAACTGAGTAGTTTTTTGAAATACGCTGTTAGAGGTCTCTTCAGAGGGGATAATTCCTTTGGTGACATCAGCCGTCAAAACCACATCCTCCTTATCCGTCACTTTAATGACATGAAAGCCGAATTCAGTCTCAACCAAACCTATTCGCCCAACCTTTGAACGGTTACAAAAATCAAAGAATTTTTCGGTCATTGCTCCTTCTTGAAAAAATCCTAGATCACCACCAATCGATTTTGAGGGGCCATTGGAGTTTTCGGTAGCCAACTTTGCAAAATCATCCGGATTTCTTCTTGCCTTTCGATACAAATCTTGAGCCAATTTTTTAGCTTCATCGCTACTTCTGGTTTCGTTAGGATTGGCTCTTGTGGCTCCTTCATACGCAATTAAAATATGGCTGGCTCTGATCGAACCTCCAATTTTTCTGTCTAGAAAACGTGAAATTTTAAATTGATTGCCATCCTTGTATGGACCAAAAACATCACCAGGATTGAGTGCAAAGAGAATATCAGCATACTCGCTCGCTAGGTTTCCCTTGGTTTTGTAAATAGAATCAAATGGAGTTTCGGAATATTGTTCTATGAAATCAGTGAGATTGTTTGTAGTGGACAATCCATCAATGCTGTCGGTTAACTTAGAAACATCATTATATTCTACCCTAGGAGATTTGAGCTTTTCCAATTCAGCTCGAATCTGATTTTCGTCATCCTCAGATGCTTCTTCAGGGAAAATAACGTAACGAACGCTTCTGGTAGCGTCGTTTTCATAATCCTCTTTTCTGTCGTTAACGTAACGTTTAACATCAGCATTCGATATATCAAACAAGCTGTCTGGAACTTCTTCGTAAGGTATTCTTACAAATTTAAGGTTAACCTTATCATTCTCGCTGTGGTAAGCATTTTTCCCCTCCAATTCGGTAAAACCAGTACTGGATTTAATCAGATCGTAATAAATATTTTCTTTTGCCAGGCCAACTATATTTTCTTCTTGCAACTTCCAATTGTCATAGGCTTGGGGATTTTCGACTCGCAATTGGTTAATGTAATCGGTAAAAATTCCAAAGTCAAAAAAACCAGTCTCATTTAAAAACCTAGGATCTTGAACAATTCTTTCGTCTTGCATCAAAATCATCTCTATTTGTTGTTTTCCAGCATCAATTCCCAAGCGCTCAAATTCTTGTCGTAAAATCGTTACCCTGATCAGTTGATCCCATACAGAGTTAACAGCCTGCATTGTGGAAAAATTGTAACTTCTCTCAGTGTTTTCGACCAATTGTCTGAAATAATTCAATTCGATCTCTTCATCATTTACAATAGCTATCGGATCACTAGGACTGCTTCCTGAAGAATTACCGTCGAAAACTCCAGAAATCACAAAGGCAAATAATGCCATACCTATGACTAGGATAAGAAATACAGAACGTTGTCTAATTTGACCTAAAACTGCCATATCATTTTTTTTGAGTCGGATGCGAAAATACAATTTCCTTTTTGATTATAAAAAAGAATCGCTTTGTTATTTAGGGAGTTAGAACTACAGATTAACTGGCATTGGTAGTGAGATCATCGCTAATTATCTTCTTTAACTCTCAAGACTACTCTTTCGATTTTGGTGGAAGATACTTCTTTGATTTCAAATTCGTAATTTTCGATAGCAAGTAGAGTTCCTTTGACGGGAATTTCCTCTTTCAAATATACAATCAATCCCCCCAAAGTTTCATAAAACTCATTTTCAGGAAGGTTCAAATCATAATTTTGATTTATGTAATCTACTTCAATTCTTGCGGAAAACTCAAATACTCCATCTTCAATTTGTTTTTCATACAGAGCAATGTGATCGTGTTCATCTTCGATTTCTCCAAAAAGTTCTTCAATGATATCCTCAACCGTGATAATGCCAGATGTTCCGCCGTATTCATCCAAAACAACAGCTATACTTCTACGTTGTTTGGTCAATAATTTCAATACCTCGCTGATTTTCATTGTTTCAGGAACGAAAGCTACTGGAAGAAGAATCTTTCTTAAATCAGTCGGTTTTTTAAACATCTCAAAAGCGTGAACATAACCTTGAATATCATCAATTGTCTCCTCGTAAACAGGAATTTTGGACAAACCGCTTGAAGTAAAAAGCTTTTTTATGTCAACCATAGAAGCCGAGTTTTCGATGGAGACGATTTCTGTTCTGGGGACCATAGCCTCTCGGGCTTTTACCTCTGAGAAATCCAATGCATTTTGAAAAATCTGTATCTCGCTGTCCACATTTTCAATATCTCTGGTCGACTCCAACTGCTCCTCTATATAATTTCCCAATTCTATTTTGGAAAAAGTCAATTGAACCTGATCCCCTTTGGTTTTGAAAAACTTCATCAGGATAAAGTCCGATAATTTAATAATCATCGAGGTGATGGGTGCGAAAATTGTATAAAATATTGCTGTGGGAAAAGCAAAAACCTTCATCAAAATATTGGAAAATTGCTGAAAAAAAACCTTTGGAAGAAACTCTGCCGTTAACAAAATAATGATCGTAGAAATTACCGTCTGGATAAAAACAATTTGGATGCTGACCGAACCTCCCGAGAGAGTCTCTGGATAAAACAGTTGCAAAATACGATCACCCATAAAAATCCCATAGATCACCAAAGCTACATTGTTACCCACCAACATGGTGGCGATGAATCGAGATGGATTTTTAGTAATAAAGTTCAAAAACCGAGCATTGAGACCAGTTTGTTGCTTTTCTATTTCGAGATAAATTCTGTTGGCAGAAACAAACGCAATCTCCATTCCAGAAAAAAAAGCTGAAAGGATAAGACAAATAAGAATTACAAAGTCGGTAGCGATCATTGGGAGCTATTTCCCCTATTTTTAAACTTCTTCCGATAATGTCTCCTGAACATTGCCATAAAGACTGAAAGCAAGGCAAACCCAACAAAAATATACGCTTTTTGACGATTGGTGCTCCAAAGATTGAAGCTTTCATAAGTAGCCACAACGGCAATCACCCAGTAAAGGATTTCGGAAATTTTATAACTTTTCATCTACAATTAAAGAGTCTTGTTGTTCTTCAACAGCTATGGTACCTGATAGCTTTCCAGTCTGAAATTTACTAAATTCTTTATTGGTATCCAATCGAGTGGCAGCAAGATTGTAATCGACATTATCAAAAGTGAATGCCCGTTCTGTGAAAAGCCACTCTTTTTCTGCATCCCAATACATCTGGTCTGTCTCCAAGCGAGATCCATCGTAAGATAAAAGCACCACATTGCCCTGCAAATCGACAATTTTAGTTTGGTTGTAAAGTATGCCATAATCTGCAATCACAGTATTTTCTTGATTTTGATCGTTGTAGAAAATAATTTTCAAACCCTCTGGGAATTCAGAATATTTAAAACTCAGATGCGTGTAATCCAAATGTAAAGGTGCTGTCAGTATTGCCTTGACCTTAGCAGAGTCCGTGTAGGTCATGCGAATGTCATGAGCAATACCTACTGGATTTTCATTGAAACGATTCATCTGTTTGAGGGTAGAAGTACTGTCCTCACATGAAAAAAATAGGGTAACAGCCAATGCCATTACCCCATGCTTTAACCATTTGTTTTTCTGAAAAAACATTTACAGTTCTGGAACTTTCACACTACTGTTGATCCAACAATCGAATTGTATGGTAGCGCCTTGATTTCCTTCAGTAAAAATTTCAGTTTTAGAGGGGGCTCTTCCTTCATAACTTCTAGCAGTCTTTAGGGCTAATTTTTTAATGGAAGCATCGACCTCAGCGGCTTTGTAGGCCATTCGAGCTGCCAACCAGTAGACTGCCCTTTTGTTAAATTGAGTTGCTCCACAATCGTTGGCACTAGCTGCGTACAAGTTAGAAATCATCAAGTAAGCACGACCCATAGAAGGCTGAAAACTCAGCACCTTTCGTGCATAACTTCGTGCCTTGGATTTTCTTCCACTATTCTTAAACTTGATGGCAATTTTATACAGAATTTTTGCTTTTTTGTAAGGATCCGTTTGAAGTGAAATCGATTCTTCATAATACTTTAATGCTTCTGAACTGTTTCCTGCTTTATCTTTCAAAATACCTAAATAATAAGCAGAGTCAGCAGAAGGGTCAAGAGTATGTAAAGCTTCAACCAGGGTAACAAAAAAGGGATCATCTGAACAATCCTTACTGTCCATTCGTGAGGCAGCTCGCTTTAGCCATATGGCATCCGACTTAAATTCTTCGAAGTTTCTTTTATACAACGGTATCAAATTGACACAAGTTGCTTCCTTAGAGATAATGGCATCCAAGTTGGACAAAAACGTTCCAATCGCATTGCTATTAATTCCATACACTCGTTTACTTCTTACATCACGACTGCTGAGTGGTGTTCCATTCTCTTCCTTCTTGAGGATTACATCCAGTTTCTTAGCCAGATTCGTTGATTCAATTTCAAATTTCTCTGAAACCTCTTCGTATTTATTAAACAATTGTTCCATGGTTACTCCATGAGTACCTTCCTTATACAAATCATAAAGGGTTTTGAAATAATTGTACAATTCTTTGGGGTTGCTAAAGCTTTTAGCATCTGTTTTGTAAGCCAAATCAAAGGTATTGAATACTTCCATTTTGTCAGTAGTTTTATAATCCAACATCGCTTGAGCCTTACTACTGATAATGTCTCCTTTTACACTTACATTTCGTTTGGTAGGAAAATTTTCAAGCCATTGATCATATAGCTTGATCAAATCCGCTATCTCGTTGTCGAGGCTCTCTGGACTTGCTTTTTTAATTCTGTCTTTAAGAATTCGCTCTCCGTATGAAAAAATTGCTACATTAAGCGATGGACATTCTTTTCTTACATTCATCCATGGCTCATAGGCCTCGTCATAATTTTTTACTTTTGCGTATTCGGCGAAAATGGATAAATTTTGCAAACAATCTTCACTATTTTGTGCCATTATTGGTGCGATCATCATCACACCAATCCCAAAAACAAATATTTTAAACAATTTCATTTCTTATCTTTTAATTAAATTTTCTTTTGACAAACCAACGGTCATTTAGTGAGAAACCAATCCTGAAAGACCAAAAATTCTCCTTAAACAGGTTTTGATCTCCAGCCCCTCGACTTCCGTATTCAAAACCTATGTTGGTATTGGAAAAACCAGCCAATGGTAAACCAACTCCAAAATTAATACCAGTTTCCTTTAATCCAAAATTATTTACAATAATCCCTGTAAGCTCGTGCCTGAAGCCCATTCTGAAAACAATTCTCTTCCAATAACTTGTTATCGAGCTGTAATCAGGTATGAAAAACCCTCCCAATGAAATTTGGTAACCATCTTGATAATCAACATCGGATAGACCCATAAATTTATTACTAAAATCGCCCATTAAATTCATCGTGTACTGAGCTCCAGCAAACCATTTTCTTACCTTACCAAGTCCCAATCCAAAAGAAATCACATTAGGTACCCTCACATTTGTTTTGTCTAAGCCACTTTCAGCCAAATCAATTTCAATAATTTCTCCAAAACCAGTGTTTCCAGTAAGAGAACGTGTTTGGAATATCCTAGAATTGGTAGAGGTAAGGTTGGCCTGAGGTGTGTAGGACAACATGGCCTGCAATTCCATAGTCTCCAAGACAGGAATTTCAAAATGGGTAGAAAATTTCAGGTCATAACCAGAAATACTTGATTTATTCTCTACCACTGTACCCAGTGATATTTCGTTTTGATACCTCCCAGTTTCATGAATAATTTGCCCAAAATTATAATTAAACGTAGCTCCAAAACTAAAATACTTGAGGGCTTTAAAACCTACCGAAAAAAAAGCTTTGTTTACTCCACCATTTCCATCAAAAACATTGACAATATCATTTTCTTGGTCATCTGTATCAGTATTAGACAACCTATACCCCACCGATGTGTAGGGAATAATTCCAAAACCAAAACCAAAGAGACGAGTCGGTACGGCCACACCGATATAATCCAAGGAAGCAGAAGCCATACTTTTGGTCATGTCAGTTCCCATTAGATTATTTATCTTATAATTTAATCCCAATGAATAATTCGTCAGTTTCAGTTTCGCATAAGAACTGGGATTAGTGAGATTCGCATGAATGGAGTCGTTGTAAATATCAAGTCCTCCCATAAAGCGATTGATCTGAGTTCCTCTAAAATTGATCTCCCCTAAACCTGTAAAGGAATAAGGTGAAATCGTACCAGATTGGGAATGAACAAACATCCCAAAAAATAATATAAATACCTTAAGTGTTGTCCTAATCATGAATCCATATTCAATTTTAGTAAGTGGAGCATTCCTTCTGCAACAAAATTTGAATTGGCAAATATGCTATTTTTTAATGTTTTAGGCAACTTATTGGCGTCTCCTCCTGTTAAAATAACCGTTAAAGATTTGTATCGGCTTTCATAATAATTTATTCTGGCTTCTATTTCATCTAATATTCCATAGTATATTCCCGCATGAATGGCATCAGAAGTTGTTTTTCCCTCTGGGTCTTTTACAGCCTTCCAATCCAAAGAAGGGAGGCGGCCGGTAAAGTGATGAAGCGACTTGTATCTCATTTCGAAGCCAGGAGAAATTGCTCCTCCATGATAAATCTGATCTGAAGACAAAAAATCATAGGTGATACAGGTTCCCAAATCAATGATCAAAACATTGGTATAAGGAAAGTTTTTACTGGCGGCTGCAACCAAAACAATCCGATCAGAGCCTAAACTTTCTGGGCTTTGATAAGCGTTCTCAAAAGGCAAACGGAGCTGAGAATCAACGGACAGAACATTGAATCGAACCGCTAATTTTTTGAAAAAATCGCCAGCATGATCACTCACATCACTATAAACGATTCCCTTTATGTTTGAATGATTTGAAATAAGAGATTGCATTTCATCTTGAAACTGCTCCAAAGCAATACTATGCTTTACAACGCACTGGCCCTTCTCGTATACGAAAAACTTGGCCAATGTATTCCCGATATCAACAATCAGATACAATTCACAATCAATTATTTGCTAAAAGTAATCAAAGATTTTTAGAGTAAATCCTTTGGGAGGGAGGAAAAAGGATTTTATATTTGCACACTTTCAACCGGTACCTTAGCTCAGTTGGTAGAGCAAAGGACTGAAAATCCTTGTGTCCCTGGT
>JAYNHF010000008.1:0-36339 GCA_038107695.1 Flavobacteriaceae bacterium
TTCTTCAAATTTCCCACTACGCAGTTCATTTGGCCATTACTTACAGTCAAAAAAATATTAATAAATATAGTAAGTTAAAAAAAGGACAAAAACATTTTGTTCCTGAGTTTGCTGCCATGACCGAGGACATGGACGAAGGCATCGGGATGTTGCTCGATAAACTAGCTGCCCTTGGCATAGCAGACAATACCTACATAATATTTTTATCGGACAATGGAGGAAGAACTTCAATTCCCATTGGGGGGAAACAAAAAGTAGCGAGAAACTTTCCACTAAGAGGAGGAAAGGGATCAATGTATGAAGGTGGACTTAGGGTTCCCTTTGTCGTTTCGGGTCCTGGTGTAAATCAAAACACCCATTCTGAAGTTCCCGTTACGGGCCTAGATATTCTGCCTACTTTTGCAAGATTGGCGGGTTACCAAGGTCCACTGCCTCAAAACCTTGATGGCGGAAACATGACTTCCGTTATTCACAATAATGGCGTTGGTTCTGTAGCGCGAAATAGTCCCTATCTGGTATTTCACCAAGCGGCAAATAGAAAGCCTATCTCTGCTATCCGATGGGGAAATTACAAGCTCGTAAAAGATTGGCGCTTTGATAAATTAGAACTTTTTGATCTTTCAAAGGACGTGGAAGAAAAAAACGATCTTTCCAAACAAATGCCTGAACTGGTAGATAAGTTGAACAAGGCTTTGACTCAATTTTTGACTGAAGCCAAGGCATCAATTAAACAAACAGAAACTTAATAAAATTTATGAAACTCTCGAGAAGAAAATTTATCAGACAATCTAGCAGTACATTGCCTCTACTTCTTCTACCCAATGTATTTTCTCGTTCCAGCTCAATAAGGGCAATGGATGTTGTGATTGATGAGATCAACTTGTTTTTAATCAATGTAAACAAAGAGCGTAATTTCAGCTTTGGTGTATGGAAAAACCGTCAGCACGTCATGTTCAGTATCAAGGGAGCGGATCATGTTGGCTGGGGAGAGACCAAAGTTGCCAGTAATCAACCCGACTTTGATTTAGCCGACTGGTCCAAGGAGTTTAAAAAACTTAAGGGGATGAAACTGGGTGAGGCTATTGAAGAAGTTAGAAATCAATTTCATTCTGGCAACTGGAGACCCATCATCACCGAAGGTTTATTGATGACCCTCTACGACCTGATGGGTAAGATTGAAAACCAACCGACGGTTAAAATATGGGGCCTAAAGGGTGAAGCTCCCGTACCAGCAATTTTCTGTATTTTGGAAAAGGAGGAAGAAATGGTGATCAAACAAGCGCAGATTGCTGTAAATCAAAATATGCATCGATATGTAAAGATCAAAATGTTTGGTGATTTTGAATTGGATAAAAAGAACATCAGTGCATTGCGAAAATTTCTTGGACCAGATTCCTTCATCTTGGGTGACCCTAACCGAGGTTACAAACACATCACAGACCTAAAAGAGTTATCAAAAATCATGATCGCCCTCAATAAAGCAGGGATGGACGGAGTAGAAGATCCCTCCAGTCTCAAAAAAGAAGAATTGATTTTTTTACAGGCCAATGTCGGAAAGCTCGCCATTGTTCCCGATCACATTATGCGACCTGCTGCAAAGAGTATCAAATATTTCGATGGTCGTATGGGGAGTTATTTCAACCTCCATCCCAATTGTATGGGAACCTTTAAGGAGATCAATGAAATTTCCAAGGTGATCAGATCCTCTCAAAAAGGCATTATGATCGGAGACTCTAGTCTTATTGGTGCTGCTTGTACATTTTGGCAACAAATCGCCATCGCCAACCAAGCTGCCTGGGTAGAAGCCATGGAAAAACCCCAAGAACAAGATGCTTTTTTAAGATGTGTGGTGCAAAGAGCCACCAACCTCAACAAAGAAGGTAAAGTAGAGGTAGATTTTAAACCTGGATTTGGTCTAAAAGTAAATGAACAAAAATTAATTTCACTTGCTGACGCATATTTAAACATTTAAATGAAAAACTTACAATTATTTATTCTGCTATTCGTAACATTAGTCTACGGTCAGCGTCCTGTTGATTTGGTCAACCCACTTATTGATTCTGCCAATTCAAGATGGTTCTTTTTTACTTCCGCTACCCGTCCTTTTGGGATGGTCAATTTAAGTCCTGATATGGGAACGGCTGGAGCCTGGGAATCTGGATATCGCTACAATCAAAAAAGTATTAATTTTTTCAGTCACATTCACGCTTGGCAATTATCGGGTATTCCTATCATGCCTACCACTGGCAAAATCAAAGCCCATTTAGGGCCTAAAGCCTATGGTTCAGCTTATTCTCATGATAGAGAAACTGTTGAAGCGGGCTATCACGCTATTGTTCTGGACGATTACAACATCAAGGCAGAATTGACTTCAACGGTTAGGGTAGGATTCCATCGCTACACTTTTCCCAAATCCGATCAAAGTGCGGTCATTCTCGATTTGTCTGCACAACTGGGACCAAGTGGCACCAGAAGTGGTTACGTAAAAAAAGTATCCAATCAAAAACTGCAAGGTTATGCTGTAATGGAAAAAACTGTAAGAAGACCCAAAGACACCAAAGTCTTTTTCAGTATTCATTTTGATCAACCTTTTGAAAATTTGTATGCATTTAAGGATAAAAAATTATTGGGTAAAACCAAAAAATTTCAAGGAGAGAACGGTGGGGTTTACCCAGTGTTTAAAACCAAAGAAGGAGAGCAAATCATGATTAAAGTTGCGATCTCCTATGTCAGTATGGAACAAGCAGAGCTCAATCTCCAAACAGAGCTAGATCACTGGGATTTTGATGCAGTGGTTCAAGATTCCAAAAACCAATGGAACGAATACTTGAGCAGAATAGAGATCAAAGGAAATACCAAAGACCAGCAAATCCGATTTTACACAGATCTGTGGCATGCTTTACAGGGTCGAAGAATCATCAGTGATGTCAATGGTAAATACAGCGACATGACAGGCGAGAAGCAACGTATTGGTCAAATTCCCTTGGATGAGAACGGAAAGCCCAAGTTCAATCATTATAATTCTGACTCCTTTTGGGGAGCGCAATGGACCCTCAATACCCTTTGGCATCTTGTTTATCCCAGAATTTCGGAGGAATTTGTCAATTCTATGTTGTTAATGTATGACGATGGTGGCTTGATTCCCAGAGGACCTTCTGGTGGTAATTACACCTATGTGATGACCGGAGCTTCAACGACTCCTTTTATTGTCAGTGCCTATATGAAAGGAATCAGAGGTTTCGATATCGACAAAGCCTATGAGGGGATGCTTAAAAATGCATTGCCTGGAGGGATTATGAGCAAGGTGGGTTATGAACACAACACTAATAAAGGTGGTGGTATTGAATATTACATCGATAAGGGTTATGTGCCCTTTCCTTTGTACGATAGGCAATATGGCTATCACCAATGTGGTCCAGGGGTTACCATGGAATACGCCTATCAGGATTGGACTTTGGCACAGCTTGCCAAGGTCTTAGGCAAGACTACGGATCACGAAATGCTCGAAAAAAGAGCCGCCAACTACCGCAATATTTATGATCCATCTTCTGGGTGGATGCGCGGAAGAACAATGGAGGGCAATTGGGTTGAACCTTTTGATCCTTTGGTTTACGAGAGCGATTACAAACACCCTCTAGGTTCTGGTTTTGTCGAAGCTACTGCTGCTGCTGCAACTTGGTTTGTACCTCACGATTTGGCCGGGCTGGCCAATCTTATGGGAGGGAAGGAAATCGCTGCCAAAAGACTCAATCAGTCTTTTTTGATTGCTGAACATCATGGTTTTGTAACCCACCACTACCGTTCCGACAAGTTTGTGGCCAGTGAGAGAAGAAGAGCATACATCAATTATGGAAATCAACCTTCCATGCAAACAGGATACATCTTTAATTATTTTGGCCAACCTTGGCTCACCCAAAAATGGATAAGAGATGTGATTGAAAAGGTTTACAGTGACAATGACCCTCAACACGGATACAGTGGCGATGAAGATCAAGGCCTAATGGGAGCATTGTCCGTACTGATGAAAATAGGACTTTTTGAAATGAAGGGGGGAGCGGATATTGATCCCGCCTATGACCTATCGAGTCCTATTTTCGATGAGATAACCCTTCATTTGGATCAAGATTATTACTCCGGTAAAAGCTTTACCATAAAAGCACCTGAAAATAGTACCGAAAACAAATACATTCAGAGTGTAAAACTCAATGGTAAACCCCTCAATCAATCTTGGTTTTACCATAAGGATTTGACTAGTGGGGGTACGTTGGAGTATGAACTCGGGGAAGAACCCAATTACAATTGGGCGACCGACGAGGAATCACTTCCCACCAGTATGTCTGATTAAAATATTCCGAGTGGAGAAAATGTTTGGATTTGGTATCATAGGAACAGGTAATATTGCAAAATTACATGCTGATTGTATTGATAAAATACCGAATGCTCGCCTTTTAGGTGTGTTGACTAAATCCGAATTCAGAGCTCGTGAAATTACAGGGAATTTCAATGCTCCTGTATTTTGGGAAATGGAAAAATTACTGTCCCACCCTGAGATTGATGTTATTTGTGTCTGTAATGAAAGTGGTCTTCACGGAACCACCATTGCCAAGATTGCAAAGGCCAATAAACACATCCTATGTGAAAAGCCCTTAGAGACTTCTGTCGAAAAGATTGATGCCATCGCCGAGATCATTAAAATCCATCGCGTTAAATTGGCTTGCGTTTTTCAAAATCGCGAAAATCCTGAATACAAAAAACTCAAAAACCACATCGAATCGGGGAGTTTGGGTAAGATTTTGTTATGTCAAACGAGCATTAACTGGTTCCGTCCTCCGAGTTATTATCAAGATTCTTGGCGGGGCACACTGGAACTAGACGGCGGTGCTGCATTAATCAACCAAGGCATTCATACCATTGATCTGATGCTCGATTTAATGGGAGAGGTAGATATGGTCAGTGGGCTTGTCGGTACTCTGCATCATCAAATCGAAGGAGAAGATGTGGCGGTAGCTAATTTAAAATTTAAAAGTGGCGCATTGGGAACACTCTCTTGTGGCACTGCTTTTTTTCCCGGGGAACCCGAATCGATAACCCTTTACGGAACTTTGGGGAATATTGTTTTTAGCGGTGGAAAAATTGTATCATCCACAGTAAACAGCATCCACTCAACTTTAGGTGCATCGGATCAGAATCAGGGTTCCGGTGCTTCCGATCCTATGGCCATTACCGACCAATTTCATATCGCCGTCATTATAGACATCATGGATGCGGTTCGCAACAATCGTGCGCCAAAGGTCAATATTGAAGAAGCCAAAAAGTCTGTGGCACTGATTAACGCAATTTATCAATCCAAAGGAAATGCAGTTTAACTAAATAAATCAAATGAATCATAATTTTTTCAATTCAATTATTTTATGCCTCAGTGCTTTTTCGCTGATGCTGGTTTCTTGCAATGAACAAGATCATCCTACATCAAAACCCAACGTTATTTTAATCATGGCAGATGATATTGGTTTCGAATGTTTGAGCATCAATGGGAGTACCTCATACAAAACTCCAGTATTGGACTCCCTCGCCCGAAACGGAATTAATTTTACCAGAACCATATCACAACCCCTATGTACACCTTCAAGGGTAAAAATAATGACAGGTAAGTTTAATTACAGAAACTACGATTATTTTACCTACCTCAATCCCAAAGAAAAAACCTTTGGAAACCTATTTAAAGAAAACGGATACAAAACAGCAATAGTAGGTAAATGGCAGCTCAATGGCATTGAACACCGATTGGAGGGTTATGATGACAACACAAGACCCAATCACTTTGGTTTTGATGAGTACAGCTTGTGGCAGTTGACCAAAGTCAAATCGTTTGGAGAACGTTTTGCCAACCCTTTGATCGAGCAAAACGGAAAAATTTTACCCAGAGATAAAAATGCTTATGGCCCTGATATTGTTTCTAACTATGCAATTGATTTTATCAAAAGAAACAAGGATGAAGCTTTTTTCATCTATTACCCCATGCTTTTGGTACACAGTCCATTTGTTCCAACTCCTGATTCCCCTGAATGGGAATCCCTCGATACTCGGTCCAAACCAGATAACCGTTTTTTTACCGACATGGTTGCCTACATGGACAAGCTTATCGGTAAAATTGTCAACACCCTTAACGAACAAGGGATAGCAGACAACACCCTCATAATGTTTGTTGGTGACAATGGTACCAAGAATACTTTGATTTCTCAAACCAAAAATGGTTCTGTCAGAGGTGCCAAAGGAAATACCATTACCCATGGTAACCATGTGCCTATGGTCGCCCACTGGCCTGATCAGATTAAAACCCCAAAAAGCTACAATGGTTTGATTAACTTCAGTGATTTCTATGCTACTTTTTCTGATTTATTGGGAGTACCCCACAAAACTGATGGATTGAGTATTATGGAGGTGCTCACTTCACAAAAGTCTCTTGATCGGGAAACAGTAGCCACCTACTATGATCCCATGTGGTCACCCAGTGTGACCCAATACAGAAACGTTTTCGTTCAAAATACGAGATACAAACTCTACAAAGACGGGCGGTTTTTCGACATGGAAAATGACATCCTCGAAACCCAACCTCTTCGTGATAAGGATTTGAATGAGAGTCAACGTAAAATAAAAGCAAAATTGGATGCTAAACTGGCAAGCTTTCCTTCACTTCCCCAAAGCTCATTTGTTAGAGGTAAAAAATAATTAGGGTGAAAGCAAGTAGAACTTTAGTTGTTATTTTTTTTGTTCAAGGAATTTTTTCTTGTAATCCAGTGGTTGAAAAGAGAGAACAAAAACCTAACATTGTTTTTATTTCCATAGATGACCTCAATGATTGGGTGGGTTTTTTGGGACACAAACATGCCATTACCCCTCATATGGATGAATTGGCCGCTTCAGGCTATTCCTTTTCCAATGCTCATTGTCCTGCTCCCGTTTGTGGTCCCTCGAGAACAGCAATTTTGAGTGGGCTTCAACCAGTAACTTCTGGGGTTTATGACAACAATATCAAGTTCAGTCGAGATTTACCTGGGCAGTCAACTTTACCTGAGCACTTTAGAAAAAATGGTTATCAAGTCTATGGTATTGGCAAGTTATTCCACGGAGGGTCTTCCAATGTTCCAAAGGCAGCTTTTGACCAATACGGTGGTAGAGGAGGTTCGACCAAACCTTTCACATCGACAGAACTTCAAAATAGCAAACAAAATCCTTATCACCAGGTTACCAAGGGAGCTAAAACCTTTGAATTACCGCTAAACGGTATGCCTGCAGATCGATATTGGAATAAGTCGCATACCTTCGACTGGGGCGCTGTAGATTTAGCCGACAGTCTTTTTTCGGATCGGCAAAGCGTTGATTGGGCCATTGCAAAATTGGACAAAATAAAAGATCATCCCTTTTTGTTAGCCTTAGGATTTGAACGACCCCATCAGCCCCTTTTTAACCCCAAGCGATTCCATGATTTGTACCCTTTGGAAAAAGTCAAACTGCCCGAAGTTCCTAAAAATGACCTAGAAGACTTGCCAGTAAGCGCCAAGAATTTGGCTTTGTATCCCAAAACCTCGGGGCGACATAAAACCGTTGTTGAATATGGTCAGTGGGAAAATGCTGTTGCTTCATATCTGGCATCTGTTTCTTTTGTAGATGCACTTATTGGGGATTTGGTAAAGGCTTTAGAGCAAAACGACTTGATGAAAAATACTTGGATCGTTTTGTGGTCAGATCACGGCTGGCACTTGGGAGAAAAATCTCATTGGGGTAAAGGCACTGGTTGGTTCAGAAGTACACGAGTTCCTTTTTTGATAGTTCCACCGCGAGAGAATGACCGATTTGAAAAAGCGGTAAACATTAAAAATACAGTTAACCTATTGGATCTAGCTCCCACCATGGCAGATATGGTGGGGATTCCAAAAGACATAAAGTGGGAGGGAAGGAGTTTAATGCCCTTACTCAAAAAACAAGTTAAGGATTGGGAGGAAGTAAGCCTGACTACATTTTCCATTGGATCTCATACCATTTCCACACCCCATTGGCAATTGATCTCCTATTTTGACGGAAGCTATGAATTGTATGATTTGGTCAATGATCCCCAACAGTTTGAAAATTTAGCAAACCAACCCTCCAAGATTTCGCTGATCAATCAATTAAAAAAACACATTCCAGAGGAAAGCCGTTGGAATTATTTTATTCGTTACAGAGATTTTAAAATTCTTGTACCCCAAAAGGGGAGGGTTCAAGTTTTTGATCAAATGCTAGAAGGTAAAAATGATGTGGACATCTCTGAGAAAGTACCAGATTTGATAAAAAAAATTATGACATATATTGAAGTAAATAAACCGCAACAAAAGAAATTTACCATTGCTGAACTCTAAATTACCGTCAATATTAAAAAATCGATAATGTTCAAGAACAATTTCACTAAGTGGATGTTGATTTATTTTTTTTCGCAATCCATTACCGCCCAAGTACCCCCAAATATTATTTTTATTATGGCTGACGACTTGGGTTATGGAGAAGTCGGTGCCTATGGACAGCAATTGATCAAAACTCCCAACATAGACCGTTTGAGTGCCAAAGGGATGCGATTCAGCGATTACTATTCAGGAGCTGCTGTTTGTGCCCCTGCCCGCTCTGTGCTGATGACAGGGCTGCATACGGGACACACTCGTGTTCGTGGCAATTTTGGTAATGGAGGGGTGAGAGGACTGGGTGGCAAACAGGGCAGGGTGCCCATCAAAGCAGAAGATCTGACTGTCGCCGAGGTATTACAAGACAAAGGTTACCGCACCGGTATGATCGGTAAATGGGGATTGGGCGAACCCAATACTTCAGGAGAACCCAACAAAAAAGGTTTTGATTATTTCTATGGCTTCTACAACCAAAGAAGAGCCCATTCCTACTACCCAGAATACCTTTGGGAAAACACCAATAAAGTTTTGCTTTACGGAAACGAAAACGAGCAAAATCATCAATACACTCACAATTTGTTTGCTGATAAGGCCATTGGTTTTATCGATAGAAACCACGAAAAGCCTTTTTTCCTTTATTTGCCAGTTTGTATTCCTCACGACCGATACGAGCTCCCAGATATTGGAATTTACACCCATAAAAAAGATTGGACAGAATTGCAAAAAAAATACGCGGCCATGGTCACCCGATTGGACGAGACCGTGGGCAGGATAGTCCAGCGATTGGAGGATTTGGGGATTTCCGATAACACCTATGTCTTTTTTACTTCCGACAATGGCCCAGCGAAAATTTCAGGAGATTGGGAGATGTTTAACAGCAATGGAGTTTTTAGAGGCATGAAACGCGATCCCTACGAAGGGGGGATCAGAGTTCCTTTTATCGTGTATCACCCAAAAAAAATCAATGCCGGAACCAAAAGCGATCAAGTAGGTTATTTTGCCGACTTCTTCCCTACAGTATTGGAATTAATTGGAGCAAGCAGTGACAAAACGTTTGACGGCAATAGTATTGCAGGAATTTTACACGGCACTCAAAAAAGTTTTGAAAGAGCACCGCTCTACTGGGAATTCTATGAGAAAAAGGGTTGGCGTGCCACCCGTTTTGGAAAATGGAAAGCCATTCAAAACAATTTACACCAAGGCGATCAGGGACCCATCGAAGTTTATGACCTCTACAGAGATCCAGGAGAGACTTTCGACCTCAGTCAGTCCCACCCCCATCTGCTTGATCAAGCCAAAAAAATATTTAAAACTGCCAGCATTCCCTCAGAACATTATTTTTGGAAATACAAACAAAAGGAAAGCACCAAGATTCAAACCAACTAAAGAAAAGATAGGTCATGAAAAAAAATATTTTATTATACATGTTTGTTTTAATGTCTTTTTCATTGAAGGCGCAGTCAAAAGAACAAACTATTGCCCAAGTGGTTGATCTCATTGACAATGTCATAAAATGGCAAAATCAGCAAACCGATCACATTGAGAAATACACCCGCACCAATTGGCAATTTGCGACCTACTACATCGGAATGATGAAAGCTTTTAAAACAATCGGAAATAAAGATTATCAAGATTTTCTTTATCAGGTTGGAGAAGATCATAACTGGGAAACGCTAGCCGATATGTATCATGCTGATAAAATTGCCATCGGGCAAATCTATCTTGATTTGTATCAACAAAAGGGAGATGAGGTCATGATAAAAAACATCAAGTGGGTATTGGATGCCAACTTGCTGAGGAACAAACCCAAACCGGACGTAAGGTATGAGGACAACCCCTACCGGCACGAGTGGTGGAGCTGGTGCGATGCCTTGTTTATGGCTCCTCCGACCTTTGCCAAGATGTATCAAATCACTGGAGAGGAAAAGTATTTGGACTATGCCATTGACCATTGGTTGGTGACCACAGATTATTTGTGGGACAAAAAAGTGGATTTAATTTATCGCGATGATCGATATTTTGGAAAAACGACTGAATCCGGGAAAAAGATTTTTTGGAGTAGGGGAAATGGTTGGGTCTTTGGCGGGCTGGTTCATATGCTAGAAATTATTCCTGTAAATCACCCCAAGCGGCAGCTTTTGGTCGACCAATTTCAGAAAATGGCCAAACGTCTTTTGGACTTACAAGAGAGATCGGGGGATGGCTTGTGGCGCTCCAATCTGTTGGATCCTGGTGTTTTTGCCTATCTCAATCGCAAGGGGGATCAGTTCATTCAAGCTGACAAAAAGGACATTCCCGAAAACAGTGGAAGTGCCTTTTTTTGTTATGGTTTTGCCTGGGGAATCAACAATGGTTTACTCGAGCCTGATCTGTATGAGAAACCCTTGCTAATGGCATGGAAGGAATTGAGACAATACGTCAATTCAGAAGGTCGATTGGGTTTTGTTCAGCCAGTAGGTAAAGACCCCAAGCCCTACGGTGCAGATTCTTGGCATGAGTTTGGAACAGGAGCTTTTCTGTTGGCGGCTTCTGAATTCATCAATTTTTTGAAAAATCCAACACATCAACCATCCATCTCCTATCAAAAGCAATCCCTTTTCTATCAAAATCAATTTTCTTCGCCAAAAGACCTAGAAGACTGGGTACTTGAGGGAGCAGCCAAAGCTGTTATCAAAAACGAAAGTTTGGAAATGTATTCGCCCGATCAAAAGTCTCATCATGTATTTTGGTGCCCAAAGGAATTACCTGCCAATTTTATGGCAGAATGGGAGATGCAAAACCTCAATCCCGATGCTGGACTTTGTATCGTATTTTTTGCTGCTAAAGGCATTAACGGTGAAGATGTAATGGATCCTAAGCTCAAAAAGAGAACAGGGGTTTTTAGTCAATACACCAAAAGTGATTTAAACAATTATCATATTTCCTATTACACCAATAACCCCAAAAAACCAAATCGTCCCTTTGCACACCTGAGAAAAAACAAAGGTTTTATTACCGTTCAGTTCGGTGAAAGAGGTATTCCAGCAAAGTCTTCCTCGGTTCACAAGCTTCAGCTTATCAAAAAAGAAAACCATATCGCCATGGCCATCGACGATAGAGAGATCATCAACTGGATCGATGATGGTAAAAAATATGGTCCAATTTATCGAGAAGGCAAATTTGGATTTAGACAGATGCAATGGTCTCATTTCAGATATCAAAATTTAAAAGTTTGGAACATAAATTAACATCAATGAAAAATATTTATTTTACTATTTTCGGATTTTTTTGTTTGACCACTAGTATGGTAATTGCACAAAAACCCCCCAATGTTATCATTATTTACACCGATGATCAAGCAACTTTGGACGTCAATATTCTTGGTGCCAAAGATTTGGTCACACCCCATATGGACCGACTCATGCAGAGCGGTACTGTTTTCACCCAATTTTATGCTTCACCAGTTTGTTCTCCTTCCCGGGCTTCGTTGTTGACGGGGAAAAACCCTCAAAGGGCAGGTGTGCCTGGCAATGCAGGTCAAGATTTAAGCAGAAAATCTGGACTCCCTCCATCGGAATACACCATGGCAGAAATGTTTAAAGAGAATGGCTACGATACCTACCTCATTGGCAAGTGGCATCTGGGTTATCAACCCGAAATGCGTCCCAATAAGCAGGGTTTTGATTACAGTTTTGGGCACTTGGTAGGCTGTATTGACAACTATTCACATTTTTACTATTGGGGGGGTGATAGCAATTACGTAGGAGGACCCAACAGACACGATCTCTACCGCAATAACGAAGAAGTTTTTCTCGATGGACAGTATTTTCCCGACCTTATGGTACAAGAGGCTAAACAAGTCATAGAAAAGAAGTCAGAAAATCCCTTTTTTATCTTTTTTGCCATGAATACACCTCATTATCCCTATCAAGGATATGCTCATTGGATTAAATACTATCGCGATAAAGGAGTCGATCATCCCCGCGACCTTTACGCCGCTTTTTTGTCTACACAAGATGAAAAAATTGGAGAACTGATGGGGCTGTTAGAAGAAAATAATTTGAAAGAGGATACCATCATCATTTTTCAGTCAGACAATGGGCATTCCACCGAAACCCGTGCCTATCACGGTGGAGGTTTTACAGGGCCTTACAGGGGAGCAAAACAATGTTTATTTGAGGGAGGGATTAGGGTTCCCGCAGCCATTTCCTGGCCTGGAAAAATTCCCGCCAATCAGTTCAGAGACCAAATGAGTGTTAATGTTGATTGGATGCCAACTTTGATTGAGCTTTGCGGCTTTGATACCGATACCTCCGATATGGATGGTCGATCCTTAATGCCCATCATTAATAACAAAAAGGCAGCATCCAACCATAAGAATGGATATTGCTGGGAGTTCGTCCGGAGAGGTGTACCCACTTGGGTAGCGCGAAAAGGTAAATGGAAACTCTATGCTAACCCCTACGATACCAGTAGGAGGGATTACACCTATTCCGAAAAATTCGTCCTTTTCGATTTGGAAAAAGACCCCGGAGAGTCCACCAATCTGTATAACAAAGAACCAGAGGTAGTGTTGGAGCTCAAAGCACTTTATAATTCCTGGAAAAGTAAACAATGAAAAAAAATAAACTATTCTTATTATTGATTTTTAGTCCGCTGATATTATGCTGTCAATCTACAGCAAAAGAAAATCAAGTTGTATCGGGTGAAATGCCAGCAATGGTTTATCCCAAATACAGACAGTGGATGTCGCCCGATCATGCCGATATTGCCAGATTTACCAGTCCGAGTCTTCAATGGCCTTCAAAAAAATCCCAAATTTTTGAGGTGAGAGTGGCTAAGGACAAGAATTTTACAAAAGAAGTAATCCACCTAAAAGACATTCCATTTTCCATGATTAATCTCCATAAGGAATTGTCATCAGGTTTGTGGTACTGGCAGTACAAGGCTCGTGGCCATGATTGGAGTCAAGTAGCTTCTTTTGATGTAAACGATGACTCAATCGATTTTGTTCCTCCGTCATTTACAGACCTCTTTCAGTCCATTCCCAGGAGTCATCCAAGGTTAATGGTAAAAAAAGAGCAAAGGGAGCAATGGCGGCAGAAGGTAATGACCTACAAAGAAAGCGCTCAAATTTTGGAAAAAGCCAAAGAGGTAATGAGTCAACGAATTCCTAGTGAACGAGACGCGACCATAAATTTCTTGGGAAGAGATGATTCTGAAACAGATAAGATCAAAAAGATATTCAGTAAAGAGGTGGGATATTCTTTTGGCAAATCACTTAAAACCCTAACTCAGGCATATCTGTTGACTCAGGAAAAGAAATATTTTGACAGTGCCCTTAACTGGATGCGTGAGGCCGCCACTTGGGACCCCGAGGGTTTAACCCGAATCAATGATTTTGGCGATGCACTCATCATGGAATCATTGGCCTTAGCGGCCGATGCCTTTTGGGATCGACTTGAATCCAAAGACCGAAAAGCGGTACTCCAACAAGTGCTTGCCCGAGGGAATGGTTTTTATGAAAAATGGACCAATTATTTAGAAAACCGAAATTCCTCCATGCATGTATGGCAACACATCCTACATCGACTATTCATCACTTCCATTGTAGTTTTGGATGAATTGCCCGATGCAGTTAAATGGCTTGAGTACATTTACGAATTGTGGTTGGCGCAACACCCTAAAATGGCAGCAGAGGATGGTGCTTGGTTCAACGGAACTGGATACATGCGAATGAATGTAATGACATTACTGGACATCCCAATGAAGTTAGGAGCATACACGGGACATGACTACTTTAAGGTACCTTGGTATCGTAACTTTATGAAATGGATGACCTATGCCTACCCACCCGGTGCGACCAGTGATGGTTTTTGTAATGATGGAAAAAAATGGCCCATACCCAATTCGGAATATGGTGCATTTGCCGATGCCTATGCCAGAATTACTGGTGACCCCCGAGCTCAACTGTACTCCAAAGCGGTATTTACTGAACTGAATCAACTTCAGCAACCATTGATCAATAGTGATTACACTGGCGGACCCATGGGTAAAGCCTCTCTTACAGACGATATGGATTACGCATGGTTCAGAATCACCCAAGGGTATGATATGCCACTACCTGCCACGGACAAAACTGTTGAATTACCAGCGTCAGAAATTTTCCCCGATGTTGGAGTGGCTTATTTGAACACCAACAGAAAGGATAAAAAAAATAATCTGAGAATTTCGGTAAAAAGTTCTCCAATGGGTCCCTTGGCGCATACCCATGCCGAACATAATACTTTTAATATTGCCTATCAGGGCAAGCGACTGTTTTACAATACCGGATATCGCCCGTGGATGGGTGCTCCACACACTCAGGCTTGGTACAAACATACCCGAGGTCACAACGGCGTATTGGTCGATAATCATGGACAACCCTACGATGCTGGAGCCTATGGTTTCCTCCCTAGATTTATCAGAGGAGAGCAGCTCACATATGTGGTGGGAGATGCCTCTCATGCCTATCAGGCTCACGAACTACCCTCTAGAACAAGAAAAGATAATACTCCCAACGATCTAAAGGTCAAGTTTTTTAGAAGACATTATCTCTTACTCAAACCCAATCTGTTTGTTGTCTATGACGAAATGGAAGCAGACAAAGCTGTGGACTGGAGTTGGTTGATTCACAACTACCACGGTCTAAAATTAAACCCTGAAAACAAAACAGTGGAAACAACTTATGAGGATAGGGGAGGGCAATTGACACTTTTCGGTGGAGCAGAATTAGATTTTTCTTTGACCGATAAATTTTCGGTTGAACCCAAAAATGTACTAAAAACAAAGGATGCATATGGTAATTTACTCACTTACAACAATCATTGGCATTTCAAAGCATCGACCCAAAAGAAACGAGATAAGATGCGTTTTTTGGCCATCATTCAAGTACGTGAAGATCTAAATTATGAACTTGTAAGTGTTTCAAAAAACGGCCAAGAATTTGAAGTGGGTGATTGGATCATCAATGCCAATTTAGACACCACTACTCCAGGCATTATCAACCTCAGGAACAAGCAGGGAACAGTTCAGTTCCACTCCAATGTAGCTGACGAAGGAGGGGTGTCCAAATTGGTAGAGGAGATTGATGGAAAGAAAATAATTAAAACGGTTAAAGATACTTACCCAAAGAGTATTATCAGCGCTGCTAAAAGATTTAAATGATGTTTTTTAGATTGATAGACTCTGTATTTGCACTGGTTTTTTTTTCCTTATTTTTCAATTTTCAGAAGGCTGAGCAGAAAAAAATACCTCCCAATGTTTTGATGATTTCTATCGACGACCTGAATGACTGGATTGGGATTTTGGGCGTAAACCCCAATGTGAAAACACCACATTTGGATCAATTGGCCAAAGAAGGTTTTTTATTTACAAATGCTCATTGTCAGGCTCCCATTTGCGGCCCCTCTCGGGCATCTCTATTGTCGGGATTAAGGCCATCTTCAACAGGTGTTTATGGGCAGATCAAAGACAAGAATTTGCGCGCTATTCCCTCATTTAGAGATATCGATTTTCTTCCTCAATATTTCGGTAAGCACGGTTACAAAACACTTGGGGTGGGAAAAATATTTCACGAACACGCACCCAAGGATGTTTTTGAAGTTTCGGGTGGCAGGATTAAAGGTTTTGGGGTCAAACAATTTTTTAAATGGAGCCAAAAGGGTACCTCCACCGATTGGGGTGCTTATCCTGATCATGACAGTTTGATGTTTGATCATACCTATGCTCAATGGGCAAAAGTTGAACTCCAAAAAAAGCACGACCGCCCCTTTTTCATGGCGGTGGGTTTTATTCGTCCCCACGTACCCTGGTATGTTCCACAAAAGTGGTTTGAACAATACCCTAAAGAGGACATTTCATTGCCTACTTATGATCCCAATGACCATGACGACTTACCCGAAATTGCTAAAAAAATTGCCTTTAAGGGTATGATGCCCACCACAGATTGGGCCATTAAAACTGGGGAGTGGAAAAACATAGTTCAAGCGTATTTGGCTTGTATTTCCTTTGTAGATCACCAAGTAGGAGTTGTTATGGAGGCTTTGGATAATAGTGAGTATAAAGATAACACCATCGTGGTGTTGTGGTCAGACCACGGATACGAAATTGGAGAAAAAGGTTCATTTGGGAAGCACACTGTTTGGAGCGAATCTACCAGGGTTCCACTAATCTTTAGGTTAGCTGGAGCGAAAAAATCCAAAACAATCGATCAGCCAGTGGAGCTTTTGGATATTTATCCAACCCTACTGGATCTAACTCAGATTCCCGAGAACCCCCTCAATGAAGGGAAAAGTTTGTTGCCATTGATGGAGGGCAACAATGATGATCGCGCCTTTGCCATTACTACTTATGGTAAAAACAACCACAGTTTGGTCAACTCAAGCCATAGGTACATTAGATACGAAGACGGATCAGAAGAACTGTACGACCTTCGCATTGATCCCGATGAAAGAATTAATATCGCTGACATAGAAGATTCAGAATCGATTAAACAGGATATGATGAAAAGTATCCCCAAATTAAACCTTCCCTGGGCAATTAACAGTTACAACACCATAAATGAGTATTTTTTGAGAACCTCAAAGTCAGAGATAAATAAATAATAATTTTCTTAATATGAATAATTTTAAAACCACAATATGTCTGTTCTTTTTTAGTTTTTTGGCTCAGGCACAAATCGAAACAACGGACGGTCCTTTTTTTGCTACTGGAATTAGAATTGGTGATGTAAGTCAAAATGAGGCGGTGATTTGGACCCGCTTGACGAAGCACCCCAATCGGGTCAACGACGGTCCTTTACCCATTTCACTCTACATCGATCCTGAAACTGGGAAAAGACATTTGAGAAAAACCCGAAAAGATAAAAATGGAGAGGTTTATTTTCCTCAGGGCTATGACATCAATACCATTGAAGGAGCAGTCCCTGGAGCAAAGGGAATGGTAAGGGTGAATTACAAAACATTGTCGGCAAAACACTGGCAATCCACAACATGGCAATCCGTTTCTCCAGAGGCCAATTTTAGCAAAAAATTTATTCTGAATGGGTTAACACCCGGCGCCACTTATGAACTTAAGATTGAGGGAAGAGCAGAAGATCATTCCGATGTAAGTGCACAGATAACAGGAAAGTTTAAAACTCCACCTGATGCCAAGACTTCCCGAAAAATTGTTTTTGCAGCCAGTACCTGCCAAGGATACCCTGATCAAGATCACCCCGATGGATATAAAATTTATCCCTTTTTGGAAAGTCTTGATCTTGACTTTTTTGTCCATGCTGGGGATATCATCTATTACGATAATTTATCAAAAAATAAAGCAATGGCACACTATCATTGGGACAGGATGTTCAGTTTACCCACCAATAAATCCTTCCACTCACAGACTACCAGCTATTTTGAAAAAGACGATCACGACGCCTGGTTCAATGATAGTTATCGAGGACTTGAAACTTCGTTTATGGGTAGCTTTACTTTTGATCAAGGGATAAAAGTTTTTCGTCAAGAGATGCCTATCAAAGACAAGACCTATCGAACCTTCCGTTGGGGTAAGGATTTACAGATTTGGTTGGTTGAAGGAAGAGACTATCGAAGTCCTAATTCTATGCCAGATGGACCCGATAAAACCATATGGGGCAAAGAACAAATGGAATGGTTTAAAAACACTCTCAGTGCCTCTGATGCTACTTTTAAACTATTGATCAGTCCCACCCCTGTGATAGGACCTGATAGAAAACAAAAAAAGGACAATCATTCCAATAAAGGCTTTTATTACGAAGGGGAAAAAATCCGAAAACTTCTCGCCAGTCAACCAAACACCTATGTCATTTGCGGTGATCGTCATTGGCAATACGTCTCGAAACACCCCAAATATGGGATTGTTGAGTTTTCAATCGGGGCAAACAGTAATGATCATGCAGGCGGATGGAGTCAAGACAATGTCAGGCCCGAACATCTGTATTTAAATGTTATCGGAGGAACCATGACAGTTACCATCGATCCCAATAAAAAGGGAAGTATTACTGTTCGGCATTATGATGTAGATGGCAATCAACAGAATGAATTTGTCGCATATGCCGTGAACGAAAAATAGTTGGTAGATTTAAAAGCCCATCCAATAAAATTCTAAAAAAAAATAAATGACTTTTAAAAAATTTTATTTGATTAACATTTTGGTTTTTTTCTTGTTTTTTAGCTGCCTTCCAAAGAAGGAGCTGCAAGACCAATATCCCAATATCATTTACATATTGGCAGACGATCTCGGTTATGGTGATTTATCGACCTTCAATCCAGCTTCAAAAATCAAAACGCCTCATTTGGATCAAATGGCACGGGAGGGTATGCGCTTTTTGGACATGCATTCCACTTCTTCCGTTTGCACTCCTACCCGATACAGTATTCTCACTGGAGAATACGCTTGGCGAACGCGTCTCAAATCCGGCGTGTTGTGGAGTTATGGCCCTTCGATGATTCCCGATCAAAAAGAAACCGTTGCTAAACTTTTGCAAAGAAACAACTATCAAACTGGAGTGGTAGGCAAGTGGCATCTAGGACTGGATTGGCAACTCAAACCCCCCTATCAAGAAAGTCAAATTATCAAAAATGAATTGGGATTGATCACGGACTACAAGGAGGAAATCATTGATTTTTCCAAAAACCCCACCAAAGGACCCAAAGAAATTGGTTTTGACTACAGTTTTATCTTACCAGCATCACTTGACATTCCCCCATATGTTTATTTGGAAAATGGAAAATTCACACAAAAAATAAACTCATTTACCGATGGGAGTAATTTAGAGGGAGACAAAGATTATGATTTTTGGCGTCCAGGTCCCATGGCTGAAGCTTTTGATTTTTTCAAGGTATTGCCCACTTTTATGGACAAAGCCAAAGTATTTATCGAAAAAACGCAAGAAAAAGAAGCTCCCTTTTTCCTCTACCTCCCATTGGCAGCACCCCATACTCCGTGGGTTCCCGAGACAACCCATCAAGGCCAATCGAAGGTAGGTATGTATGGAGATTTTGTTGAAATGATTGACGAGCAGATAGGTCAACTCATGACTTATTTAGATACTCTTGGAATTTCGGAAGAGACCCTAGTGATTTTTACCAGCGACAATGGGCCCTATTGGAAACCACATCACATTGAAGAATTCGATCATCGTGCGGCGGCCAATTTCAGAGGAATGAAAGGAGACATTTATGAGGCAGGACATCGCGTGCCTTTTGTAGTCAAGTGGCCAGGAACCGTATCTCCTGGGAGCACCTCTGATCAAATCAACTCTCTGGCCAATTTCTATGCAACCATCGCCGATTTATTAGATGTCCCATCCAACGCTTTAGACAGTCACAGTCTATTTGACGAATTGATAGGTAAGGAAGCCAATACTTACTCAAAACCCATTATTCACCATTCATCACGGGGTCATTTCGCCCTGCGGGATGGCGATTGGAAAATGATTGAAAAACGTGGGTCTGGAGGGTTCACCGCTCCAGCTACCGAATCCACTCCAGAAGGTGAAAGTCAAGAACGACTGTTTAATCTCATAGAAGACCCTTCGGAAAAAAATAATCTCTCCCAAACATTTCCTCTTCAACTCGAACGAATGAAGCAAAAACTTGATTCCATTAGAAAACTCAAATAAATCTATTTTTTATGAAGTATCATTTTCCTTTAATATTTCTGATCACCTTAGTACTGGTTTTTGAATCATGTGACATTCCCTCAAGGGAAACAAAAAAACAACCCAACATACTCATTGCCATCGCCGATGATCAATCGTATCCCCATACGGGCGTTTACGGATTTGCCCAAACCAAAACCCCTGCTTTTGACTTTGTTGCAGAAAACGGAACCTTATTCCACAATGCTTTTGTGGCTGCTCCACAGTGCAGTCCTTCTCGAGCGGCAATTTTGACTGGAAAAAATATTTGGGAGCTAGAGGAGGCAGGGACACATGCCAGTAATTTTCCAATAAAACATAAGGTGTTTACAGAGGTTTTGGAAGAGCAGGGCTATCATGTGGGCTACACCGGAAAACCTTGGGCTCCTGGAAATTGGAAAATTAGCGGTAGAAAACAAAACCCTGTAGGGAAGGCTTACAACCGCTACCAGTTACAATCAACCCCAACGAAGGGAATTCGCACCAATGATTATGCGAAAAATTTTGAAGATTTTATGGACAAAAAGGAAGAGGGAAGTCCTTTTGTTTTTTGGTATGGAGCATTTGAACCCCATCGGGTATATGAATATGAAAGCGGGAAAAAATCTGGAAAAAGCCTGGATGCGGTTAGTGTACCTGAATTTTTACCTGATACTGAGAAGGTTCGCAACGATATTTTGGATTACATTCTAGAAATAGAACATTTCGATCAACACCTTCATCGTATGTTAAAATTTTTGGAGAAAAAAGGAGAATTAGACAACACTTTTGTTTTGGTAACTTCCGACAATGGAATGCCTTTTCCTTATGCCAAGGCCAATGTACAAGAGTTTGGCACACATGTACCCCTGGCCATCTATATGCCTGAAGGAGTTAAAGCTAAGGAAGTGTTTGATCCAGTAGGTATGATCGATTTGGCACCCACTTTGATGGATCTTGTCGGCTTACCCAAGGCCATGACCACCAGCGGAAAAAGTTTGCTTCCTGTGTTAACTCAAGACCAGCATCCCATTCATCGGGAATATGTGCTAACGGGAAGAGAACGTCATACCCATGCTCGTCCCGACAACTTGGGTTATCCCGCCAGAGCCATAAGAACCCGTCAATATTTATATGTACACCATTTCAAACCCGATCGCTGGCCTCAAGGGGATCCCGTTCCTCAAAACCAAGAAAATGACCAAAGGAGTAGGGTAGAGGGATTTAAAAATCTTTATCCAGGTTATCACGACGTAGATCCCTCGCCTTCAAAAGACGTCATTATGGTGATGAAGGACTCGATTTATTTTGAATTGGCATTTGCCAAAAGACCCATGCAACAACTGTATGATATTCAAAAAGATCCTTATTGCACTCAAAATATCGCTTTGTTACCAGAGTATAAAGAAGTGTTGAGTCAACTCAAACAACAGCTTTTTAATGATTTAAAGGAGCAAGGCGATCCTCGTGTCTTTGACAATCCAGTATTTGATAGTTATCCACGCTATTCGACCATGCGTAATTTCCCTGGATTTAACCAAAGGGGACAATACAACGCCGAATTTGCGCAATAAATTCATAACCACGAATCATCATAATATTAAATGATAACTTTGATCCCATTGGCAGTGTAATCAGGGAGCTTCCCTTGTTCTCAGGGGGTCGTTTCGAAAAAAGAATAAAAACTAAAGGAGCTTTTAAAGGTTTGAACGTAGTGAGTTCTCGAGATATTGGAAAAGCTCCTGAAGATGATGTGAGGTATGTGTTGAAATGGGAAGCTTTAGACCGATTCAGAGACAAACCCAGACCCAAGCCTTGGCCAAGTCCCAGTAATCTTTATTTGTTTAAATTGAAGAAAAATAGTCAATAACATATTAAATACAACCTTTTTAAAACTTTTAATAATCACTTGATTAATCATTCAACCTAATCATTTACCAACAACTGTAATCATGAAAACAATTATCTACAGCATTGCTTTATCGTTTTTTATGCCAAGTCTAATCGCTCAAAACAATAAAGCTCTTAAAGTAAAACAAGTCATGGAGCGTGTAGCAGATTGGCAAATCGCCAATCATGACAATCTTCAATACCGTGCTCAAAACAAACGTCTTAACAGAGGCAAACACCACCCCCTTGATTGGACGAATGGGGCCCTCTATGTGGGGATGTCCAAATGGGCTGAAATGGCTGATGATGAAAAATACTTTATGTGGCTAAAGGACATTGGTCAAACCCATGATTGGAAACTTCACAAAAGAATTTATCATGCAGATGATCATACGGTAGGACAAACATACATCCAGCTGTATCGAAAATACAAGGATGAAAAAATGATCCAACCCACCATAGATCAGTTAGACTACATTTTGTACCATCCCTCCAAGTCAGTAATGAACTGGAGAACAAAATTTCATCAAGACCGGTGGAACTGGTGCGATGCTCTTTTTATGTCTCCTCCTGTTTGGGCCATGATTACAAAAATAACTCGTGAAAAAAAATACCTTGATTTTATGGTTAAGGAATTTAAAGCGACTACGGACTTCTTATTTGATAAAAAAGAAAGTCTTTATTACAGAGATGAATCCTACATTGGAACAACTGACAATGGCACCAAAATTTTCTGGTCAAGAGGAAACGGTTGGGTTTTTGCAGGATTGGTTAATGTGATGAACGAATTAAACCCCAATAGCACTGAATACAAATACTTTTTAAAGATCTTTAAAAAAATGGCAAAAAAACTTTTGGAAATTCAAACGCCACAAGGACATTGGGCCATGAGTTTATTGGGGCAAAAGTTCTATCCTACTCCAGAGACAAGTGGTTCTTCTTTCTTTACTTATGGTTTGGCTTGGGGCATCAATCAAGGTATTTTGGACAGTACTACTTACCGTCCTGCTGTTGAAAAGGCATGGAAATCCATGGTGGGACATGTAAATCAAGAAGGCATGCTTGCCTACGTTCAGCCCATTGGTGCTGCTCCAGGTGAAGCATACCCTGATAAAACAGAAGTTTATGGAGTAGGTGCCTTTTTGAGTGCGGGTTCTGAAATTTACAAACTTTACGGGGGAAATTAATTTAGTTTACTTTTACATAAACCTTTTTTAAAATGAGAAAATTGATGTCTATGCTAGGGATACTGTTCTGTATTTCCTGCCAATCAATAGATACAGAACAGGGGCCCTACTTTGCAAATGGATTTAAAAATGGATGGGCCGATCAAAATTCCATAGTACTATGGACACGACTCACTCAAAACAAGGAGGCTTTTTTTGAAGGAAAATCCTTTCTTGAAATACCGAGAAAGGAAATGCTTTCGTTGGCCAAAAGTCCAGACCTAAAGGCCATTTACAATCATCAAATTCCTGAAGGAGCAACTCTAAAAGATATGGAGGGTTATTGCCCTGGCGCTATGGGACAAGTACAGCTTCGTTATTACGTTGACGGCCAAGAGTCCAAAGCTATGATTTCGGATTGGTCAGATGTTGATCCAAATAAAGACTTTACCCATCAATGGAAATTGGAGGGTTTACAAGCAGGAGGGAGATATCATGTAAAAATTTACGCCAGACCAAATGAAGGTGCACATATTTCAGACAGTGTAGTGGGACAATTCCTTCTACCTTCAGCAAATAATCAGGTCAAGAATGTCAAATTTTGTGTTGTTTCATGTCACGATTACAATCGAAGAGATGATTTGGAAATGGGACATAAAATTTATCCCAGCATGACTAAATTACAACCCGATTTCTACATACATACGGGAGATATTGAATACATGGACAAGCCCTTTCCCTATGCCATGACAGAGGAATTGATGCGTTTCAAATGGAATCGTTTGTTCGCACTGCCTTTCCAAAGGTCCTTTTTCCAGCAGCACACCTCTTATTTTATGAAAGACGATCATGATGTTGGTTTTGATGATAGTTACCCTGGCAAAGATTACGGTACAGTTCCTTTTGAAAGGGGACTAGAGATTTTTGATCAAGAACAGTTTCCCAGTCATTCTAAAAGATATAAAACTGTACGATGGGGAAAAGATCTTCAGATATGGATGGTAGAGGGCAGAAACTACAGAAATGAAAATTTTTTAAAGGATGGACCTGATAAAACCATTTGGGGTACTGTCCAAAAACAGTGGTTTTATGATACGGTTTCTCAGTCCGATGCTCGTTTTAAAATACTCATCACCTCTTCACCTATTTTGGGGCCCGATCGAAGTACTAAGAATGACAACCTCAGTAATGCCAGCTATTCCTATGAACAGGGAGAAATTTTAGATTTTATTAAAAAACAAAAAAACCTCTTCATTGTTAACGGGGACCGACATTGGCAGTATGTGTCCCATATCGAAAACACAAATCTTTGGGAATTTGGTTGTGGAGCAGGAGCCGACATTCATGCAGGCGGTTGGAAACAAGAAGACTACAGACCTGAACATCGATTTCTCAGGGTGAAAGGGGGTTTCTTGTCTGTAAAAGTAGAGCATAATGAAAAGCCAACCATCAGCTTTACCCATCACGATGTTGAGGGTAAAGTGGTCAACGAGCTTGTTTTCTAGTTCTCCATGGAGTACTTACGCTCCTCAGAGTGACTGAACTCAAAGTTTTCTTTGGTAATTATTTCCAGAGGAGTGGGAATCTCATTTTTTGGCATTTCTTTGTGAACCAAGTAATTGGTGATTGTAGTGATGGATTTGTAACCTTGATTAAAAGATTTTTGTGAGATCAAAAAAGTAACAATTCCCTTTTTGAGGGCTTCGATATTTTGGGAGGTAGTATCAAACCCGACCAGTTTTATTTGTGACAACTTTTTTTGCTCGATCACTTTACAGACGTGAGAAACCCTACTGGAGGGTACCATAATATTTTTAATATTGGGATTTTTAGTCAAAAATTCATTAATAATCTCCCCACCCGTTTCAACTTCATCAGGTTGTTCAAATTGCAATTGATGAATCTTGGTTTTTGGAGTGTTTTCTTTGAAATAGTGAACAAAACCTTTAACTCGCTCATGAACTGCTTCGTGATCGTATAAATTTTTTCTTGTAAGTATCACCAAAAGTTCATCTCCTGGACTGATGCAAAGATGTGATAGCTTCCCAGCCAATATTCCTGCGTCATATGATTTTTGACCTATATAGCATAGCTTATTGAATCCCTTGAGATCAACGTTAAAAAATAAATAGGGAATATCACTTTTGTTCAGAATTTCAATAATTTCAGAAGTTTCTTTACTGAAAATAGGAACCATTACTACAGCATCTGGCTCGGTTTTGATCAGCTTTTTAAAAGCATTCAGATAACTTTTTGGGTTGAATTGGTCGAAGGTAAAAACATGATTTTCTACACCATACGAATTGACTTCTTGACTTGCTTTTTGAATTCCAGAATAAGGAGATTTCCAAAAAATATTTTGGTGGTCAAACTGTGGAATAAGTGTGGCTATTTTAAGATGTTTTTTCATTGCTAAGGAACTGGCAATCATATTGATTTTAAAATTTTTCTGCTTTAAAATCTTTTTGATTTTTTCCTCTGTTTTCGGAGATACCCCACCACGATTGTGCAAAACCCGATCAACTGTTCCCGCTGAAACGTTTGCTTCTTTCGCAATATCTTTTATTGTAGTCAAAAGAGTAATTTATCTAAATATAACATCTTGTAATAAAAAAATCAAAATTTTATTGTTTAAATATTTCATATGAAACCAAACTTCAAAAACTTGATTCCAATTTCATAGAGATTGTGTATATTTGTGTAGATTGTGTACGCACACGAAATGGTATTTTAATTTATGTCAAAATCACTCAAATGGATTCTTGTTGCCGCTCTTTCGGGCTTTCTGTTTGGCTTTGATACAGTAGTGATATCAGGAGCAAATCTCCCCATTAAACAATTATGGGCTACCAGCCCTATTTTTCACGGTTTTTTTATCATGTCTATGGCGCTTTGGGGTACTGTGGTGGGAGCGTTGTTTGGAGGATACCCTACTAATAAATACGGCCGAAAAAAAACCTTATCCTGGATTGGTATTTTCTTTTTTATATCCGCCATAGGTTCCGCATTGGCAATGGATCCCTACACTTTCTCTTTCTTTAGATTCATTGGTGGACTTGCTGTGGGTGTTTCTTCTGTTGCCGCCCCCATTTATATTACAGAAATTTCTACCCCTGAGAAAAGAGGGTCTTTAGGTGTATTGTATCAGTTCAGTCTGGTATTCGGTATTTTGATTGCTTTCTTTTCCAATTATCTTTTAACGGGTTTTAACGGCATTAATGACTGGAGATGGATGTTGGGGGTCGAGGCCATTCCTGCATTTTTGTACTTGTTAATGACTCTCTCGTTACCTGATACTCCTAGATGGCAGATACTTTTTCAGAAAAATGATGCCGCTGCTCTAACGACTTTAAAACAAATTTATGGAGAGGATTCAAGAGCAGAAAGTGTTTTTAAAGAGATAAAATCGTCAGATAAAAAAAATAAAGATCAACAAAAATTGATCGTAAACACCAACAATCGAGTCCTTCTTTTGGCTTTTTTGATTTCCTTTTTCAATCAGCTATCGGGAATCAACTTTATACTTTACTATGCACCTGAAATTCTTGAAATGGCAGGTTTTGCTACTAGAGAATCACTGTTTAACTCGGTAATAATTGGCTTGACCAATATTGTATTCACATTTGCAGGATTGATGCTCATAGACAACTTGGGTCGGAAGCAGCTTTTGGTTCTTGGTTCCTTGGGATACATAGTGAGTTTGTCGGGTGTATCTATTGCTTTTTACCTTGGGGCAAATTCTCAGTGGATTGCCTTGTTCATATTTGCGTTCATAGCCTCCCACGCAATTGGACAAGGAACTGTGATATGGGTGTTCATTTCAGAAATTTTTCCAAATAGGTTAAGGGCATTAGGTCAATCGTTCGGCTCAGGAATTCACTGGGTATTTGCTGCGCTCGTTACTCTTGTTGGACCTTCAGTAATTGCTCTTTATCAAACCAATCCTTGGCCAATTTTTTCTTTTTTCGCCTTCATGATGCTTCTTCAACTCATATTTTCTATTTTTATCATGCCCGAAACCAAAGGGAAATCTTTAGAAGAAATTAATTCAATTATCAATAAAAGCTAAATTTTCAGATGAAAAGAAAAGACTTTATTCGCAATACTGGTGGTGTGGTTTTGAGCTCAATGATGGCTCCTAACTTGATGGCTAATATTGGTGTCAATTCTAATATTAACTTAGGGGTTATTGGAACTGGAGGTCGAGGTCAAGGGATTATTAAATTACTCAATACAATCCCTAATTGTAATGTCATAGCAGTTTGTGATACATTAGACTTTCGATTGGCTGAGGGATTTAGTTTAATTCAGAACAATAAAAACGCTAAATCTTACATTGACTTCAGAAAACTTTTGGATGATAAAAATATAGATGGTGTCATTATTACCACCCCCTTGCACATGCATGATGTTATTGCAGTTGATGCCTTGGATGCCAACAAACACGTTTATTGTGAAAAAACCTTGGCCAAAGGCACCCAAGCTACTGCCAGGATAGTGAAAAAATGCAGAAGCAGTAATAAAATATTTCAAACAGGTCATCAGTACCACAGTTCGAGAATGTACACCCAGTTGGTTGACATGATTGCAGATGGAAAAGTGGGTAAAATTTCCGCAATAGAAGCCCAATGGAACAGAAACGGTAATTGGAGAAGAGCAGTTCCCAATTCTTCCTTAGAGCGACAAATCAATTGGAGAATGTACAGAGAATATTCTTACGGTCTATTGGCTGAGCTGAGTTCTCACCAAATTGACTTTGCCAATTGGATTTTAAATGCCACTCCCAAAAGAGCTATGGGGATGGGAGGTATCAATTATTGGAAAGATGGCAGAGAGACTTATGATAACACTAAGGTCGTCTACGAATATCCCGATGGAGTAAAAGCGACCTACACCTGTTTAACTTCCAATGCCAAAGACGATTACAAGATCATGGTGATGGGAGACAAGGGAACTTTGACCATTTTCTATGACACGGCTTGGTTTTATCCAGAGGGTGAGTACGAACCAGAATATGGTGAGGTTGATGGGGTATCGGGGGCAACCACCAATTGGTCACAAAGTAAAGGAACTCCCCTAAATATCAAACACATTGATCCCACCAAACAAGCCTTAATAGATTTTAGAGACGCCATTATCAACAATACCCCCCCTCTTTCTAGTGTAATTACGGGAGCCAAAGCCTCCTATGCCGTCGAAATGGGAATACAAGCAATGGATACTGAAAAAATCATTCATTGGGATAAAAAGAATTTTATACTGTAAAAAAAAATGATGCCAAATTTTAATTTAAACGATAAAGTAGCAGTCATTACCGGAGGAGGAGGAGCATTGGGAGGATGCATAGCAAAAAGTTTTTCCCAATCCGGCGTAAGAATTGTCATACTGGATTTGACCGATGAATCTGCCCAAAGAACAGTTAATGAGATTAAGAAAAATGGAGGGGAAGCCATCGGTTTTGCAGCGGACGTTCTCTCTCAAGAATCTATTGAAACCATCAGTAAAGAAATTTTAAAAAAATGGGGAAGGGTTGATATCCTTCTTAATGCAGCTGGGGGCAATATGCCAGGTGCAACCATTGCCGTGGATCAAACCATCTTTGATTTATCTATGGACGATTTCAAAAAGGTTACGGAGTTAAATCTCAATGGTTCTGTTATTCCCTCATTGGTTTTTGGTAAAATAATGGCCGATCAAAAAAGTGGTTCCATCATCAATTACTCCTCTATGAGTGTTGATAGAGTCATTACTCGAGTGGTAGGTTATTCTGCTTCCAAGGCTGGGATTGAAAATTTTACCCGTTGGATGGCAGTTGAAATGGCTTTAAAGTTTGGTCCTGGAGTTCGTGTCAATGCAATTGCTCCTGGGTTTTTTGTAGGAAATCAAAACAGAAAATTACTGCTAAACGATGACGGATCTTTTACCGAAAGAGGGGATACCATTATCAGAAATACTCCCATGAAACGATTTGGTGAGGCAGAAGAGCTCAATGGCGCCATTCACTTTTTGTGTAGTGATGCCGCTCAATTTATTACAGGTATTGTACTACCCATAGATGGAGGTTTTAGTGCTTTCAGTGGGGTTTAAGTGATTATTATGAAAATGACACAAACTTGGCGCTGGTATGGACCTAACGACCCCGTCAGCCTATCCGATGTAAAACAAGCCGGTGCTACCGGAATTGTAAACGCACTTCATCACATTCCCAATGGAGACATCTGGTCTGTAGAAGAAATACAAAAAAGAAAAAATGAAATCGAAGCAGCAGGGTTGAGTTGGGATGTAGTAGAGTCGCTACCCGTCCACGAAAAAATAAAAACCCGATCTTCAGATTTCAGGCAAATTATCGATAATTACAAGGTGAGTATGCAAAATCTAGCCTCATGTGGGGTGTATGTGATTTGCTACAATTTTATGCCCATATTGGATTGGACCAGAACGCGTTTGGATATGCCCGTGGAGGACGGTTCCTTGGCACTAGAATTCAATGCTTCAGAATTAAGGATTTTTGATCTGTTAATACTCAAAAGAGAGGGAGCAGAAAAAGATTATTCGCCTCGTGAAATTGAGGAAGCTTCCGATAAGTATAAAAAACTTTCGCAGTCTGACATTCAAAGAATTTCTGACAATATGCTCAAAGGGCTTCCTGGGTCTGAAGAGGGTTATTCCATGGAAGAATTCAAAGCCATGCTGAATACCTACAAGGGGATTAGTGCTGATCAATTGCGATCTCATTTGGTTCAATTCTTATCAGAGATCATCCCATTGGCAGAAAAGTTAGGCATCAGAATGTGCATCCATCCCGATGATCCACCGTTTACCCTTTTGGGCTTACCCAGGGTGGTGAGTACCCAAGAGGATTACCAATACCTTTTTGATCAAATACCTTCCATATCCAATGGAATCACCTTTTGCACTGGTTCTTTGGGAGTCAGAGAAGACAACGATCTTCCTGCCATTTTCGATGCTTTTGCAGACCGTGTTCACTTTTTACATTTGCGAAGTACCAAGCGTGATGATCGAGGTAATTTTTATGAAGCAGATCACCTCACTGGAGATGTTGATATGTTTGAAATCATTACCAGAGTAATCAAAGAACAAAGACGCAGGCTTGCCGAAAACCGTGAGGACGCCTCCATTCCTATGCGACCCGATCACGGACATCAAATGCTCGATGATTTGATCAAACCCAAAATCAACCCTGGTTATTCCGCAATCGGCAGATTGAGAGGACTGGCTGAGTTAAGGGGATTGGAATGGGGAATCGATAAAATGATTTGATATGGAATTTGAAAAAACCGACTCCTTTATCAAAGAAAACTTTTTACTTGAAAACAAAACTGCCGAACGTTTGTATTTCGATTATGCTGAGTCCATGCCCATAATAGATTATCACAATCATTTATCGCCAGATGTGATTGCAAACAATCGTTCTTTTGAAAGTATCAATCAAATTTGGTTGGATGGAGATCACTACAAATGGAGAGCGATGCGAACACTTGGAGTCCCCGAAAAGTTCATTACAAGTGACCAGGCAAGTAACAAACAGAAATTTGACCATTGGGCGTACACTGTACCCTACACGGTTGGAAACCCACTTTTCCATTGGACTCATCTTGAATTGGATCGCTATTTTGGGATTAAAACTTTACTGCAACCCTCTACTTCAACTGCTATTTTTAACGAAACGAATAGGCAACTATCGGAAATTACTCCCAAAGATTTGCTCAACAAGATGAAGGTTGAAATGTTGTGCACAACAGATGATCCAATCGATGATCTCACTGCTCACCAAAAAATTGGCAGGAGTCAAGAAAAAGGTCCTGAGGTTTTGCCAGGTTTTAGACCTGATAAAGTTTTTGAAATTGAGGACAAACAATATCTTAATTACCTCAAGGCACTTGGTGAAGCAGCCGATGAAGAAATTCTAGGTTTAGAGAATCTTTTGTCAGCCTTGAAATCAAGACTAAAGTATTTTCATCAACAAGGGTGTAGGATTTCTGATCACGGACTGGAGTTTGCCCATGCAGCTGATTTTACCCATGCGCAGGCGGATGCTATTTTAAAGAAACGCATATCGGGAATTTCACCATCACCTGCAGAGGCCGAGCTTTTCAATTCATGTGTATTGTTCGAGCTATTTGTAATGTATCATGAACTCGGATGGACACAACAATTACATCTTGGCGCTTTGAGGGGGAACAATCAAAAGTTAAAAAAACAACTGGGTGCTGACGTCGGATGTGACTCAATAGGAGATTTTAACCAAGCCAAAAACCTTTCCAAACTTTTAGGAAAACTCAATGATGATGACAAGCTTACCAATACTGTTCTTTACAACCTTAACCCCGCAATGAATGAGGTTTTTGCTACCATGCCTGGGAATTTCAACAACGATAAAGTAGAAATTCAATGGGGAACAGCTTGGTGGTTTCTTGATCAAAAAGAGGGAATGGAGTCTCAAATGAGAACACTATCCAATATGGGACTCTTGTCTAAATTTATCGGAATGTTGACCGACAGCAGAAGTTTTCTCTCATTCCCAAGGCATGAGTATTTTCGGCGATTATTGTGTAATATGATCGGGAGCGATATTGAAAAAGGATTGTTGCCCAATGAACCTGTTTTTTTTGGGAAAATGGTTGAAAATGTATGCTATCATAATCTCAAAAAATTCATTAAATACAAAACCAATGATAAAGTTTAAATCGCTAATACTCATCGGTTGCATCTTCAGTATGATCTCCTGTGATCAATTGAAATCTACCAAAGTCATCCGCTTGGGTCATGGTTTGAGTACCAGTCATTCTGTACATAAAGGCATGGTATATTTTGGTGAGCAATTAGAAAAAATTTCAAAAGGAAAATTCAAAGTACAAATATATCCCAGCCAACAACTGGGTACTGAACGTCAGTGTTTAGAACTTCTTCAGATTGGTAGTTTGGACATGACAAAGGTATCTGCAGGAGTTTTAGAAAATTTTTCTCCTAGCATCAAGGTATTTGGTATTCCTTACATGTTCAAAGACAAAGCACACACTTTCAGAGTACTTGACGGTCCTATAGGAGATGAACTTCTTGCGGGGACCGAAAAATATTGGTTAAAAGGATTGGGATATTACGACTCGGGAAGTAGGAGTTTTTATACGATCGATCGCCCAGTAGCAGCACCCAGTGACTTGGAAGGTTTGAAAATTAGGGTAATGGAAAGTCAAACGGCTATCGATATGGTCAAATCATTTGGAGGATCTCCTACTCCAATTTCATGGGGAGAACTTTACACTGCGCTTCAACAAGGTGTTGTAGATGGAGCCGAAAATAATCCCCCCAGTTTTTATCTTTCCAGACATTACGAAGTTTGCAAGTTTTACATCATCGATGAACATACTGTATTACCCGATGTAGTACTGATGAGTACTCATCTTTGGAACACCCTAAGTGAAGAGGAACAACAATGGATTCAAACTGCAATGGACTTGTCTGTTATTGAGCAAAGAAGACTTTGGTTGGCCTCAGAGCAAGAATCTCTAGAAGCCGTCAAGGCCGCTGGAGTCAAAGTGAGTTACCCTGATAAATCTTCTTTTGCTGAAATGTCTAAATCTGTAGCCAAACAATATGCAAAAGATCCTTTGATTAAATCATTCATTGACAAAATAAAAAATACTCAATAATCATGAAACTAAGAGCGCGAATCGATTCCATTCTAGAAAAAGCACTGGTGGTGATCATGTCCTTAATGGTTATTAACGTGTTATGGCAAGTTTTTTCAAGATATATTTTGGCCAACCCCAGTTCATTCACCGACGAATTGGCGCGTTATCTGATGATATGGGTGGGGGTATTGGGAGCAGCTTATGTTGCAGGAAAAGGGAACCATGTTGCCATCACATACTTTTCAGAAAAATTTAATTCAGCCAACCGTAAAAAGGTAGATGTCATCATTAATTTAACAATACTTTCCTTTGCCATTTTGGGCATGCTCATCGGTGGAGTCAGGTTGGTTTACATAACCCTTGTTTTGGAGCAGCTTTCTCCTTCACTAAAAATCCCCCTAGGGATCGTTTATGCTGTTATTCCCATTAGTGGAATACTCATTATTTTTTACAAAATTTTAGACTTAAAAAAACAAGAGCAATGATAGAATTTTTACCTGTACTCATATTGGTATTTAGCTTTATAGTATTACTCGTATTGGGAGTACCTGTGGCATGGTGTATTGCCATGTCTTCAATGTTTACCCTTATGTTCGCCATGCCCTTTTCTGCGGCGACCACAACAGTTTCTCAACGAATTGCAACAGGACTGGACAGTTTTGCATTGTTGGCCATACCTTTTTTCATACTGTCAGGACAAATTATGAGTAAAGGAGGGATTGCTAACCGACTGATTTCCTTCGCCAAAACCTTGGTAGGGTTTTTACCGGGTGGATTGGCATTGATCAATATTGTTTCTGCCATGATGATGGGAGCCATTGCAGGTTCCGCTATGGCTTCAGCCTCTGCTATGGGTACCATTCTAGGGCCAGAGATGGAAAAAGAGGGATATTCTAAAGAGTTTGGAGCTGCGGTTAACATTACTTCATCTACAACAGGATTGGTCATTCCTCCAAGTAATACCCTGATTGTATATTCTCTTGCAAGTGGAGGGGTCTCTATTGCGGCTTTGTTTTTGGCAGGATACATACCAGGTATCCTTACCGGGTTATTCATGATAATTGTAGCCATTTTCTGGGCCAAAAAAAACAACTATCCTGTTGGAGAACGTTCTTCACTCAAAGAGGTATTTGTAAAATTTATAGACGCCCTTCCCAGTTTATTACTTTTAGTGATTGTTATTGGAGGAATTATCGGTGGAATTTTTACCGCGACCGAGGCCTCAGCTGTGGCGGTACTTTACACACTTTGTCTTTCGTTTTTTTACAAAGAACTATCTCTAAAAAACTTACCTAAGGTAATTTTAGAATCCACAGAGACTACAGCCATTGTAATGTTATTGATTGGGGCTTCTATGTGTATGTCTTGGGTTTTATCTTATGAAAACATTCCTCAAGACATCAGTAACTTATTGTTGTCAATGAGTGACAACAAAATTGTGATCCTCTTAATGATCAATGTCATTTTACTTGCTGTCGGTATATTTATGGATGCTACTCCAGCGGTATTGATATTCACCCCCATATTTTTACCCATTGTTACCGAGTTGGGTATGGATCCAACCCATTTTGGAATCGTTCTCATGCTCAATCTTTGCATTGGGTTGTGTACACCACCAGTGGGTTCTGTATTATTTGTAGGGGTAGGTATTGCCAAAACAACCATTTCCAAAGTCATCAAACCTTTGATTCCCTTGTTTTTGGTGATGATCCTATCGTTGTTTCTGGTAACTTACATACCACAACTAAGTCTTTGGTTACCCGAATTATTCGGTGTTTTAAATAAATAAATAAAAAATTAGTATAACCATGTATCCAAATAGAATCTTAAAAGTATTGGGAATTATTTTCCTATTGGCCTCTTGTACTCCCTCTCCTGTTAGCATAAATCTGTCTAATGGTTTGGAGCTTAGCCGTCAGAATGAGACGATTGAAATTTCTGTAAGTGACCTACCAGAGCACATCAAAGCTAAGATTGATCAAATAGGTGTTTATGATCCTGCAAAAGATATTTTTTTAACCACTCAATTGATTGATGCTAATCAAGATGGCCAAATGGATCAACTAATTTTTCAACCCGAGTTAGCTCCTTTATCCAAGAAGACTTATGTGCTTAAGGAGCATGTTGATACGGCGAAATCGTTGGACTACTGCTTTTCTAGAATCGTCCCTACCCGAATTGATGATTACGCATGGGAAAACGACAGGGTAGCCTTTCGTACCTATGGACCAGCAGCCCAAGCACTGGTGGAAGAAGGTAAAAAAGGGGGCATCATCTCAAGCGGTATTGATTGTTGGTTAAAAAAGGTAAGCTATCCCGTAATCAACAAATGGTACAAAGACAGTGAGGAAAAGGGCATCAGCTATCATGAAGACCACGGAGAGGGATTAGACAATTACCATGTAGGCATCAGTCGAGGTGCAGGCGGATTGACTGTAAAAGGTGATGATGACCAATATTTTGTGTCCAAAAATTTTACCGCCCACAGAACACTTTCCACCGGACCTTTACGAACTCTCTTTCAATTGGATTACGCCGATTGGCAAGGCCCTAAGGGAATGATCAAAGAACAAAAAACCATCAGTTTGGATTATGGAAATAATTTGATGAAAATTAAAGTTTCAATTCAGGGAACCGATAAAATTTCGGCGGGTATCTCCCTGCAAGAAAATGAGGGATCTATTTTAGATAAAAATAACCTTATCATTTACAAACAGAATCATTATGATACTACCTTGAGCAATGTAATTTTAACTCCCAAAAAATATTATGTAGGAAATCATGTGCACCATCCAAAAGTAAAAGATCAGAATCACTTACTATTAGACCTCAAAGTAATCAAAGAGTCATTGGTTTACTATGTTGGTTTCCATTGGTCAGAAAGCAATCAATTTCCAAACCATGACGCCTGGGAAAAACATTTGCATGATTTGGCGTTAAAAATTGAAAATCCAATATCTATTAAAATAAATTAATTCATCTGTATGAAAAAAGTAGTGACTTTCGGTGAAATCATGTTAAGACTTTCACCTCCTGCTAATTTAAGATTTTCCCAAACCAACAACTTCGATGTGGTTTATGGAGGAGGAGAATCCAATGTTGCTGTTTCCCTTGCCAATTATGGTGTACCTGTAGAGTTTGTAACCCGATTACCCAAAAATGATATGGGTGCTTGTGCAATGATGGAAATGCGAAAAAGGGGAGTTGGAGTTGAACATATTGCATATGGAGGTGACCGTTTGGGGATTTATTTTTTGGAAACTGGAGCAGTAAGTAGAGGGAGTAAAGTCGTGTATGATCGTGCACATTCTTCAATGGCTGAGATTCAAACGGGTATGATTGATTGGGATTCCGTTTTTGAAGGGGTGAGCTGGTTCCACTGGACTGGAATTACCCCTGCCATTTCGCAAGGAGCAGCAGATGCATGTTTGGAGGCAGTTAAAATTGCTAGTAAAAAAGGAATAACCATCTCTACTGATTTGAACTATCGTGCCAAACTTTGGAAATATGGTCAACCTTCAGAACCGATCATGACTGAA
>JAYNHF010000008.1:36349-67842 GCA_038107695.1 Flavobacteriaceae bacterium
GGCCTATTGCGATGTTATCTTAGGAAACGAAGAGGATGCTGAAAAACATTTTGGCATCAAACCTGAGGGCTTAGACATCACAATACAGGGTGATCAAGTAAAAGCCGAGGCATTTCAATCTGTTTGTGAGCAAATGATGAAAAAATTTCCCAAAGCCAAAAAAGTGATTACCACACTAAGAGGCTCTATTTCTGCTTCTCACAATACTTGGGCAGGAATACTTTACGATGGACAAAATATCTACACTAGTCCCCAATATCAGATCACTCATATTGTCGATAGAGTAGGAGGGGGTGACTCCTTTATGGGGGGATTGATCTATGGGTTGTTAGAATATCCAGATGATGACCAAAATGCGTTAAACTTTGCAGTTGCAGCCTCTTGTCTCAAACACACCGTTAAGGGCGATGCCAATTTGGTTACCGTTGCTGAGGTAGAAAAATTAATGAGCGGTGACGCAAGTGGCCGCGTAGCAAGATAATTATGGCAAAATTTACACGTTTAGAAGTTGCAGCAAAAATGGCTGACACCGGAATGGTTCCACTGTTTTATCACGGTGATTTAGAAATTGCAAAAAAAACTCTGAAATCATGTTATGATGGAGGTGCAAGACTATTGGAGTTCACCAGTAGAGGTGATTTTGCCTATCAAATTTTTGAAAAACTCAATCAATATGCTTTGGCTGAATTGCCCGAAATGATTATTGGGGTAGGCTCTGTAACCGATGCTGCTGCGGCATCGCGTTACATGGAAATGGGAGCTAATTTCATCGTCACTCCTGTATTGAGAGAGGACATTGCATTGGTTTGCAATCGCAGAAAAGTTTTATGGTCTGCTGGTTGTGGCTCTCTTACTGAGATTGCAAAAGCAGAGGAGTTGGGTGGAGAGATTGTAAAATTGTTCCCTGGAAGCACTTATGGACCCGGATTTGTCAAAGCCATCAAAGGGCCTCAACCTTGGACAAGTATTATGCCAACCGGAGGAGTGAGTACCGATGAGGACAATCTCAGAGCTTGGTTTGAGGCAGGAGTGATCTGTGTCGGTATGGGTTCTAAATTAATCTCAAAGGAGATTTTAGAAAAAGGTGACTATGAAGGACTCAAAGTCAAGGTTGCAGAAACCCTAAAATTGATAAAGAAAATAAGAAAGTAAAATGAACAATAATTACCAAGTACGCTATGCTGTTGGTCAAAGAGAAACCAATCAAATGGGGACTCAAGCCTTAAGAGATGAGTTTTTAATTGAAGAAGTTTTTGGGACCGATACGGTCAACTGGGTTTATACCCATTACGATCGATATATGGCTGGTGGGGTAATTCCCACAAAGGAGACTGTTTTTTTGGACACCTTAGAACCCCTTAAGTCAGATTTTTTCCTTGAGCGAAGAGAAATAGGAATCATCAATGTTGGAGGCAAAGGGACAATAACTGCTGATGGGGAAACTTATCCGTTGGATTACAAAGAAGCCCTGTATTTGGGTAAGGGAATCAAAGAAGTACATTTTTCCAGTACGGACTCAAATGTACCTGCAAAGTTTTACCTCAATTCAGCCCCGGCTCATCATGCCTATCCGAGTCAAAAAGTCGATCGAGATCAAGCCGAAATCGTCGAATTGGGATCATCAGAAACATCCAATGCCAGAACCATTAGAAAACTGATTGTCAACAGTATTGTTAAGACCTGTCAATTGCAAATGGGGATGACTGAGTTGGCCTCAGGTTCAGTATGGAACACCATGCCTGCGCATGTTCACGATCGTCGTATGGAAGTTTACTTCTACTTCGAAGTACCACAAGATCAGGCGGTATGTCATTTTATGGGCGCAACTGATGAAACACGACACATTTGGATGGCCAACGACCAGGCAGTAATCTCTCCCCCTTGGTCCATTCATGCTGGATCAGGAACTTCCAATTATACTTTTATATGGGGAATGGCTGGTGAAAATTTAGATTACGGTGATATGGATGGTTGCCCAATTCCCAATTTAAGATAATCACATGAGTACATCACTGTTTGACTTGACTGGAAAGGTCGCTTTAGTTACTGGAGCTACTCACGGACTTGGGATGGCCATGGCCAAGGGTATTGGTCACGCTGGAGCAACTGTTGTTATCAATGGAAACAGTTCTCAGGAAAAAATTGATAAGGCTGTAGCCTCTTTTAGAGCCGACGGAATTCAAGCCTTTGGTTACCGTTTTGATGTTACTGACGAAACAGCAGTGAAAAAGGCCATTGCCCAAATTGAAAAGGAGGTAAACCCCATCGATATTTTGGTCAACAATGCTGGTATTATCAAACGTACCCCTTTGACTGAGATGGAGGTAGTAGATTTTGAGGAGGTAATAAAGGTCGATTTGGTCAGCCCTTTCATTGTCTCAAAAGCTGTAGTTAAAGGGATGATTCACCGTAAATCGGGTAAAATCATTAATATTTGCTCTATGATGAGTGAGTTGGGGAGAAATACTGTTGGCGCCTATGCTGCTGCCAAAGGAGGACTTAAGATGTTGACTCAAAACATGTGTGTTGAGTGGGCACCCCACAACATTCAGGTCAATGGTATTGGTCCAGGTTATTTTGCAACCGAACAGACCAAACCCATAAGAGTCGATGGTCATCCATTTAACGAATTTATTGTTAACAGAACCCCTGCTGGAAAATGGGGAAACCCCGATGAATTGCAAGGAGCAGCCGTATTTCTCAGTGCAAAAGCCAGTGATTTTGTCAACGGACAAATCCTCTATGTCGATGGAGGGATATTGGCAACCATCGGCAAACCCGCTAACGAGTAAGATAATTCTGACTTCACTAACTGAAGAAAATGATATTAAATACCTACTCTATCATTTGTTTTTCTGCAATAGAAAAACGATAAATACTTTGTGTTTGATAAACTTGCCCTGGTTCTAAAATCGTACTTGGGAAATCCAACTGATTGGGGGAGTCTGGATAATGTTGGGTTTCTAAAGCAAAAGATCCACGAAACTCAAATTTTGTACCGTATTTCCCCACATCACTCCCATCCATAAAGTTGCCTCCATAAAATTGAATTCCCGGTTCTTGGGTAAAAACATCCATCTGTCTCCCGCTGTTGGGATCGACCACACTTGCAGCCAAACTAATACTACCTTGAGGTTCCTTGTTAAGAACAAAATTGTGGTCATAGCCACCCCCCCGACTAAGTTGGGTGTCGGAGTCTTGTAGATTCAAATCCCGACCAATGGTTTTGGCACGTCTAAAGTCAAAAGGAGTATCTTCAACAGATCGAATTTCTCCCAAGGGAATCAGTCCTTCATCTACAGGAGTAAAATGATCGGCGTTGATCATCAATAGGTGATCGTTGATGCTGCCCTTTGCCTGTCCTGCCAAATTAAAAAAAGCGTGGTTGGTCAAGTTGATTGGAGTCGCTTTGTCTGTAGTGGCTCTGTAGGCAATATTCAATTCGTTTTTATCATTCAAAGAATATTTGACAGTAACCGCTAAATTTCCAGGATATCCCATTTCACCGTCTTTTGAAAGGTACTTCATTTCAATAGCGCTTTCATCGGCAGAGACTACCTCCCAAACTTGATTGTGGAATCCATCTGGTCCACCGTGGAGGTGATTTTCATTGTTGTTAATGGGGAGTTCGTAGAGCACACCCTCCAGTTCAAACTTCCCCTTGGCAATGCGATTACCATATCTTCCAATCAAACATCCGTGATAGGGAGTTTTGGCTTTTTGATAATCTGCGATGCTTTTAAAACCCAATACCACATCCCCCAATACTCCGTTTTTGTCGGGAGTGAGAAGGCTGACGATCCGACCACCATAATTGGTGATGTAAACTTGGACATGGTCATTTTGGAGTTGATACAAGTCGACTGTTTTACCTTTAATTTGGGTCTGAAAATTACTGGCTTTTAGCACAAACTCTCCTTTTTTTGGTTGCTCGCAAGATACAAAGCTCAGCCAAACTAATGCTAAAACAATTTTATTTAAGTTCATAGTAATGGTTTATTCTTGATACAATTTACTGTGTAATTCTTTTAGGGTGTGAGTGGGTATTTTGGTCACCTCTCGGTCATAGGTCATTAAACCGTTGATTTCTCCTTCAACATCTGTAGTCTGAGTGTAAACGGCTCCAGAAAGTCCATTTTTCTCTTTCATTTCTGCTATCTGATTGAATTTGTAGATGTAGTTTTTAAGAAGTTCCTCGGCATTGTAATAAGTCTGATAACCCCAATTGCGCATTTCGGGATTCCATAGATGATCCTTTATGGGATAGCCAATACCTCCAAACTCTCCGATCACTGTAGCCCGATCAACTGCAGTAGGGGGAACCGTAAGATCTACTTGATAGGTGTGAATGTCATAAATATCTCCGCAGGGTCTTAAAGTCCAGCCACTGGTGGGATTGACCAATCGGTTAGGGTCTAATTTTTTAATAAAATCGGTAATTCTACAGGTGTCGTATTGCCCCCATCCCTCGTTAAACGGAATCCACATCACAATACTCGGGGAATTGAAATGCAAATCCACCATACGACGGAGTTCCCATTCAAATTGGGCCGCATCCTCTGAGCGTCTGTTAAGATCTGCATCCTCTCTTTTTATTCTTTCCAAGGCATTGTAGATGCGATCCTTTCGCTTGGTTTTTTCCATTTCCGCGGGCGTTTTCAATGCCAATCTATTGTACGAAGGCATGTCTTGCCAAACCATAATCCCCAATTGATCACAGTGGTAGTACCATCGATCGGGTTCAATTTTGACATGTTTACGAATCAAATTAAAGCCCATGGCTTTGGTCATTTCAATATCGTATCTCATGGCTTCATCGCTCGGTGGAGTAAGTAATCCACCTGGCCACCAACCCTGATCTAAAGTGCCGTAATGGAATAGGGGCTCGTTGTTAAGAAATAAATACTTTACTCCTTTGTGATTCTCCAAACTGATTTTTCGCATCCCAAAATAACTATTCACTTGATCAATTACCATTCCCGAGGGATTGATCAAACTCATTTTGACATCGTATAAATGGGGATGATCAGGAGACCAAAGTTGAACATGCTCCAATTTCAAACTTAGAGGAGTGTCAGGGAGAGTACTTCCAGATACTATTTTTTTTCCTTCAAAGTATACCTCGGTATTAACTTCATAACCTGGAATCAAAGTTATCTGAGTAAAAGGGATTAAAGTTACTGAACCACTGTCAATATCAGTGGTGATTTTCACTTCCTTTAGATATGCATCGGAGGATACAGACTCCAACCAGACCGTCTGCCATATTCCGCTCACAGGAGTATAATAAATGCCACTGGAGCTGATCTGTTGTTTTCCGCGGGGTTGTGAACTAAAGTTGGTGTCATCTTGAACTGCCAAAATAATTTTTTGAACTCCTTTTGTTTTTAAATAAGGCGTGATGTTGAATGAAAAACGATCAAACCCTCCTTTGTGTTGCCCTACCAAAACATCATTAATCCAAATGGAACATTGATAATCAACAGCCTCGAAGTGAAGTAGAACATCTTTTTCTTTCCAATCTTTGGGAAGACTAAAAGTTTTTTTGTACCACATTTTATCATTTGGGGTAATAGATTTTCCAACCCCTGATAATGGAGCCTCAAAACTGAATGGAACCAAAATTTCTCCCTGAAATTCTTGGGGTTGTCCTTGATGGTTTTTCAGAACGGCATAATCCCAAAGTCCATTTAGGTTTTTCCATTGATTTCTTTTGAATTGAGGACGAGGATATTCTTGCCAAACATTGTCAACACTTAATCTCTTAGCCCATCGACTCATAATTTTATCCTGCACAGGACTCCAGCTTTGTGCGTGAAGCAATGATGTCAATAGTATTGAAATAAATGATAATTTGATTTTCATGGATTGGTTTTTGTTTCAATTTAACAAAAAACTTCCAACAATCATTTTTTTGTGTTTAACAGCTGGATTGACCTTTGTCATTCGATTTATTTTGAAAAATTTTTATATTGTAGATGAAAAAAAAAATCAATGGAGTTAATATGGTCTTTATGGAATGAGGTTGTCAATTTTTTTGGAGTTAAAAACTTTTTTTCAATTCTCAATTCAGGGGACTATATTTCTTTTTTAACCTATGATGGAATCGTTGCCATCATCAAGCCAATACTACCTCTACTATTGGTGTTGGAGTTTATCATGGGTATGGTTCACAAAAAACCACATACAAAAGTTTACCAAACCATCTTTTTGATTTATGTATTCAATCGTTTTGTGGGTCGTTTTATTGCCATTGCCATGACAACCATCTGCATAGGGCTTTTCCAAAAATATGCTCCTTTTCAGACCACAATGACATGGTATTGGTTCATTTACGGTTACATCATTTGGGAATTTGCCCATTTTATCTACCATTATTTGGGCCACAAAGTTCGTTTGTTTTGGTGTTTTCATGCCACCCACCACACGCCCGAGGAAATGAATCTAAGTGTTGCCCACGCCCATTTCTTATTGGAAGGACCTTATGCCGATACCATTCGCACTACAGTATGTATTTTGTTGGGAGTACACCCTGCTCTTTTGTTTGTCATTATGTTTGTGGATGGTACATACGGAACCTTCATTCATGCTGGAGAAAATTTAATGAGAGATGGAAGAATGGGTTTTTTGAATAAACTTATTCTCACCCCCTCGCACCACAGGGTTCACCATGCCCGAAATCCGCTTTACATTGACACCAATTATTGCAATCTGCTCAACATTTGGGACAAAGTCTTTAAAACCTATCAAGAGGAGCAAGAATACATTGACATAGAATACGGCATCACCAGAAAAATCAATTCGGGTAACTTTATCGACGTCTATTTCGGAGAGTTTATCGCACTGATTAAGGATGTTGTCCGTGCTCCCGGTCTGATAAATAAATTGGCCTACATTTTTCTTCCACCCGGCTGGGATCATACTGGAAACCACAGGACAGCCAAAATGATTCGAGATGAATATTTGGCAAAAGCCCAAAAATAACAACCATAAAACAAATTCAAATAAATGAACAAAATCACACACATTTTACTAGTATCAACCTTATTTTTTTCTTGCCAAAATAATGATCCCAAAATATTCAACGGTTCCAACCTTGATGGATGGATAAATTACGGAGGTGGTAAATTCTATGTAGAAAATCAATGCATTGTAGCGGAGTCGATCATGGGACTGCCCAATACTTTTTTGCATACCGAAAAAAAGTATCAAAATTTTGAATTGGAATTTGATGTAAAATTGGATACAGTTTTGAATTCAGGGGTTCAGATCCGAAGCAATATTTACCAAGAAGATGCCGAAACCATTCGTTGGGGAGGACGCTTCGATGAAAATGGAGAGAAGATGATCATTCGTAAAAAAAGATTAGCTGGAAGGTTTTGGGGCTATCAGATCGAAATTGACCCTACTTCCAGAGCTTGGAGTGGTGCCATTTATGAAGAAGCTGGCAGGGGTTTTCTTCATACTCCAGGAATTAACGAAACTGTAAAAGCAGCCTTCAAGCCTTTGGAGTGGAATCATTTTAAGGTCAGGGTCAAAGACAACCACATTCGGTCTTGGGTCAATGGAATATTGATAGGTGATGTATATGATGACTTGACTGACAATGGATACATTGCCCTTCAATTACACGGAATAGGGAAGAGAAAAGAGAAAGCCAATAAGAAAATACGATGGAAAAACATTGTTCTTCAACCTTTGTAAACATTCGCTTTTTCCAATCCTATCGTTTTGTTTTTTTGGGTTTGATTTTTTTTGGAATGGCCTGCCAAGACAACAACGAATCGGACAATCCTTGCAAGGGGCAAGAAAAAGAAATAGCATGCACCAAAGAGTATGATCCCGTGTGTGGTTGTGACGGAGTCACCTATGGAAATGATTGTATGGCCGAAGCCTCTGGCATCAAATCATGGACTGAGGGAAGTTGTGAGTAAGGTTAATCATAACTCAGACATTTATCTTTTTTTTGTCTCAAGAAAAGACTAGATTTAATTAAATTTTTTGTTAACCGAATTTTCAAAATGGTTTTGAGGAGTAAAATCTTATGGTTTTTTGTGGGTGCATTACTATTGGTAACCCTACTTTTCCTTGGGATCAAACCAAATGAAGTGGTTGATTTTGCTACTGATGTAAAACCCATACTTAACAAACATTGTATTTCCTGTCATGGGGGGGTTAAGAAAAACGGTGGATTTAGTGTTTTGTTTGAATCTCAAGCCTTGGGACTTACAGAGTCAGGAAAACCCGCTATCATTCCTGGGAGTGCTCGGAAGAGTGAGTTGATCCAACGATTGCACCACACCGATCCCGAATTGCGAATGCCTTATCAAAAGACCCCATTATCAGCAGATGAAATCAAAATCCTCACCGACTGGATCGATCAAGGAGCCAAATGGGGAACACATTGGGCTTACCTGCCTGTTGAAAAAATCGAATTGCCCAAAGTGACCACAGTTTTTGAAGAAAAAAAATTCATCAAAAACCCCATTGATCATTTTATTGCGGCAAGAATGGCGGATAAGAAACTTTTACCCAATTCTCCTGCACCGAAAAACATCATCGCCAGACGATTGGCTTTTGACATTACAGGGCTACCCCCTGACCCCGATCTTTTTCGAAGTTTTGTTGGGAATAAGATCACTTACGAAAACTATGTAGATAGCTTATTTACCTCCAGTACCTATGGTGAAAAATGGGCCAGTTGGTGGCTGGATTTGGCGCGCTATGCCGATACCATGGGTTTTGAGAAAGACCCGGGAAGAACCATTTGGCATTATCGGGATTGGGTGATCAAAGCATTGAATCGCGATTTGCCCTACAACCAATTTACAATCGAACAATTGGCAGGTGATCTTTTACCTGATCCTTCAGTTGACCAATTGATTGCCACTGCTTTTCATCGTAATACCATGAACAATGATGAAGGAGGAACAGATGATGAGGAGTACAGGGTTGCTGCGGTCATCGACCGTGTTAACACCACTTTTGATGTATGGCAAAGCACCACCATGAGTTGTGTGCAATGTCACAGTCATCCCTATGATCCTTTTAGACATAAAGAGTATTATAATGTCATGGCTTTTTTTAACAACACCCGCGATGAGGATATTTCCGATGAATCTCCTAACGTGATTGATTACAAACCGGTAGATCGTCAAAAAATTGACAACGTATTGAATTGGGTATCCACTCATGCCGATGCCGATCAAGAAAAGCTTTTTAAGGACTTTATACTCTTTGAAGAGCCAAACTATGCTGCTCATCATTTTGAAGTCATTGACAATGCCTTTGTGTATGGTCCAAATTTTGGATTGAGAAAAGGCGGTGCCACCATCATCAAAAATGTAAACACATTGGGTCAACCAAAACTTTATCTAAAGTTTGTTGGTCGAAGCAATCGTTCCAAATTGGTGTTCCGAAAAAATGGGATCAACGGTGAAATTATTGGAGAATTCAAGATCTCAAAAAATGACAAAAATCGCCAAGGTCAGTTGATTACCTCGATTGATATCAGTAGGGAAACAGAAGTATTTGATTTGTATGTCCAACTTCAGACCCAAGACAATACACTTGAAAAAGAACATGTGCTGGTGCGTTGGATCGCCTTTATGCCTGAACTTCCCGGTAAAGGAAAACCTGGATATGCAAAGATGAACAAAAATCTAAGTGAAGTTTTGAACATCAAAGGAGATTTGACGCCCGTGATGGTTGAAAATCCTGAGCATATGAAAAGAAAAACCCATGTTTTTGATCGTGGCAATTGGATGGTCAAAATGGAAGAAGTTAAGCCTGGAGTTCCTCTGACGCTAAACCCCTGGAAAGAAAGATGGGAGAATAATCGATTGGGTTTTGCAAAGTGGTTGGTGGACGAGAAAAATCCACTTACTGCTCGAACCTTAGTAAATCGCGTTTGGTATCAAATTTTTGGAAAAGGTTTGGTCTCCACCCTAGAGGATATGGGTACCATGGCCGACCCGCCTTCGCATCCGGCGCTGCTGGACTGGTTGTCTTACGAATTGATGCACTCTATGGATTGGAGCGTTAAAAAATTGATCAAAACCCTATTGATGTCGGCTACCTATCGCCAAAGCTCTGAGGTGAGTCAGGAAAAATTGGCTGTTGATCCCAATAATCTTTTTTATGCCAGAGGTCCTCGTTTGAGGCTGACTGCGGAGGAGATTAGAGATCAAGCCCTCCACGTCTCTGGTTTGTTGAGTGATAAAATGTACGGTCCAGGAGTTATGCCTCCACAGCCCGACGGAATTTGGGAACACGTTTACTTGGGTAACCTTTGGAAAACCAGTGAAGGGGATGACAGATACCGAAGAGGCATCTATACCTATCTAAAACGAACAAGCCCCTATCCCTCCATGATCACTTTCGATGCCGGAAGTAGGGAAGTTTGTTTGGTGAGGCGATCTCCTACCAACACTCCACTACAAGCCTTGGTAACGATGAACGATCCCGTCTATTTGGAAGCGGCCATGCAATTCGCTGTTGCTCATGAAGACAAAGAGAGCAAAGCCGCCATCATCGAGATGTATCAAAAAGCGACCTTGAGGAAAGTAGATGATGACAAACTCAAGTACCTATTAGGTCTCTATGAGGAATCTAAATCGACTTTTGAAAACAACCCTGAGCAATTGGAAGATTTCTTTGGGTTGGGTCAGCTTACAGATGTTAAAACAGCATCATTGGCCATCATTGCCAATGCCATAATGAATCTAGACGAATTTCTCACCCATGGATAAGATTAAGAAACTATTAGCAGAGCAAAGAGCTGTCGAGGCCCAGTTCAACAGTAGAAGGCATTTCCTCAAGGATTGCACTTTAGGTCTTGGTGGATTGGCTCTGGGCAGTTTTTTAAATTCTTGTTCAAGTGGCAGTCCTAAAGTCCCTGCCTATACCACCGATAGGTCTTTGAACCCCATGGCCGCCATGCCAGCTCCTTATCTCCCCAAGGTCAAAAGTGTCATTTACCTCCACATGGTGGGCGCTCCTTCTCAATTGGAGTTATTCGATTACAAACCCGAATTGGCCAAACTCCACAATCAGCCATGCCCCCCTTCTTTGTTAGACAGCAAAAAGTTTGCTTTCATTCAAGGGGTTCCCAATATGCTGGGGCCACAAGCTACTTTCAATCGAGAGGGCGAAACTGGAAATTGGGTTTCCAATCACTTGCCCCATTTTAAAAAGGTAATCGATGAGGTAGCTTTTCTAAAAGCAGTGCATACCGATCAATTCAATCATGGCCCCGCTCAGATGTTAATGCATACCGGTAGTCCACGAAATGGACGCCCCAGTATTGGATCTTGGGTGACCTATGGTTTGGGGTCAGAAAACAATAATTTGCCAGGCTTTGTCGTGCTTACTTCAGGAGGAACCCCCGATGCAGGAAAAAGTGTTTGGGGAAGTGGATTTTTACCCTCAGTGTATCAAGGAGTACAATGTCGTTCCAAAGGTGATCCTGTTCTCTATCTTAAAGATCCCAAAGGGGTATCAAGAAATTTAAAAAAGAAAGTCTTATCGTCCATTAACAACATCAACCTCAAGGAATATCAAAAATTTGGTGATCCTGAAGTTTTGACCCGAATCAATCAATACGAAATGGCGTATCGGATGCAGGTTTCAGTTCCAAAAGTAATGGACATTGATAAAGAACCAGATTCAATTAAAGAAATGTATGGAGTAGAGCCGGGAAAAGAAGCTTTTGCCAATAACTGTCTTTTGGCCAGAAAAATGGTAGAACAAGGTGTTCGATTCGTCCAGCTTTATGATTGGGGATGGGATTCTCACGGGGCAAGTCCAAGCGGAGCACTTGATACCGGTTTTGTAAAAAAATGTAAAGAAACCGATCGTCCCATTGCAGCCCTTATCCTCGACTTAAAGCAAAGAGGTCTTCTCGATGAAACACTCATTGTTTGGGGAGGCGAGTTTGGAAGAACCCCCATGTGGGAAAACCGTTTGGGGATTCAAAATTCACCCGGTAGAGACCATCAAGGCGATGCCTTTACCATGTGGATGGCAGGAGGCGGCATCAAAAAAGGAGCCGTGCATGGCAAAACAGATGAAATTGGATACACTGGAATAGAGGGACGTGTTTCCGTGCATGACATTCAGGCCACCATATTGCATCTTTTGGGCTTCAATCACGAACAGTTTACCTATGATTTTCAGGGTCGACCCTTCCGACTGACCGATGTTGAGGGGCATGTCATCAATGAAATTTTGGCTTAAATGATTATTCATATCAATTGATCAATAACCCCAATGGATTTTATCTTTGATTTAATAGGACGTTTTCATCCCCTAATCGTTCACCTGCCGATTGGTTTCTTGCTTTTGGGCCTGATGATGTTGGTCTTTGACCGCAAAGAAAACAAGCATCAAAAGATGATTCGTTTTGCCTTCTTTTGGGGAACTTTTTCTACCCTGGCTGCTGTGCTTACCGGAACGGTTCAATATGCTCGTGAGGGCTACCCATGGGAGGACATTCAAGGTCATTTATTTTTAGGGGTATTGACATTTGTTTTGTCTTTTTTAATGTATTTAAAGCTCAAAAAGTTCAATACTTTTAATAAAATTCCCCAAAAATTTGTAGGATATGCCTTGGTGATTACTTTGTTCCATACGGGTCATCTGGGAGGAAATCTTACCCATGGTAAAAATCATTTGATAGAACCCTTACCTCCAAAGCTAAAAGAGGTTTTGGGAATGGAAGTTCCCTCAAAGACACTCGTTCTTCAGTCCGAAACCTATCAAAAGTTATCCCTCTATTCTGGAGTAATACAACCGATCTTGGATCAAAAATGTGTTAGTTGTCACAATCCCAAAAAGACCAAAGGGGAGCTTTTACTGCACAACCTCAAAGGCATTATGAGTGGAGGAGAGGAAGGGCCCATCATTTCGACCATCAATCCCGAGGAAAGCGAAATGCTAAAAAGGATTCACCTGCCCAGAGATGAAAAAAAACACATGCCTCCAAAAGCAAAAATACAATTGACTAAAGCCGAAATCAAATTGATTGAAAAGTGGATCAATGCAGGAGCGCCAGAAAATAAAACCATTGGAGATTTACGACTTTCTTCGAGTCTTTTTGTTTCCTTTTTTCCAAAAGATAAAACAGGTATTTATCCCAACCTAGAATTAGAGCCACTAGAAAAAACAGTCATCGATTCCCTAATGGCAATGGGCTTACAAGTTGCTCCACTTTATAAAACTTCTCCACTATTAAAGATCTCGGCCATTAATGCGCCTGATTTTGACGATCAAAAAGCAGTTGCACTTTTAAAAGCAATGGATCATGTTGTAGATTTGGATTTGGGTCAAACCCAAGTTACCGATTCTGTTTTTGGGATTGTACAACAACTCAAACATTTGACCGTATTGAAATTAAACCGCACCGATGTCTCTGGAAATGGGATTCAAAAATTAATTCCACTCCAACATCTAAAAAAGATTAATTTGGTCAATTCCAACTTCAAATCGGCTCATTTGGAGGAGATGTATTCTTTTCCTTCATTGGAAAAGGTTTATCTATTTGGAACTTCCACAAACCTATCTACTGACTTGATTCCCGAACCATTTCAATCGATCTTTGAAAAAGGGGATTACAAAATAAACGATGATGTTGAAAAAAACCTTTGAGTTTTGTAAATTGACAAAAAACCAAACCTAATAATGTCAATCAACAGAAGAAATTTTTTAAAAAAGACCTCCCTATCTACTGCAGCCCTTGCTGCAACCCCATTGCTTTCTAGCTGTGATCCGGAAGTTAATTCACCCGCTCCTTCGGGAGGCCTTTACATGGGAGACCATGCCGCACCAAAACTGAGTAAAATCCGAGCTGCATTTATCGGTGTAGGAAGCCGTGGCGGCGGACACCTAAAGTTTTTTGCTGGCTTACCGGGAACAGAGGTAGTAGCCATCAGCGATCTTTACGAAGATAACGTAAAGCAAAAACAAGAAATGGTCAAGGAAGTGGCCGATCCTTCTCGCCATACGAGTATTGCCACCTATTGGGGGGACGAAAACAAGTGGAAAACCATGCTTCAAGAGGTCAAGCCCGATGTGGTTTTTATTGCCACCAATTGGAACAACCACGCTCCCATGGCAATAGAGAGCATGAAACAAGGTGCTCACGCTTTTGTAGAAGTACCCTTGGCAATATCCATCAAAGATTTATGGGAGATCGTTGATACCTCCGAAAAAACCCAAAAGCATTGTATGATGATGGAAAATGTCAATTATGGTAGAACCGAATTGATGTATCTAAATATGTGTCGACAAGGTGTCATAGGAGAATTACTTCATGCCGAGGCAGCATACATCCACGAATTGAGAGGTCAAATGAATCAAGTAGAAAGGGGTACAGGATCTTGGCGAACAAAACATTACGCCAATGGACGAGGAAATTTATACCCTACCCACGGTTTGGGCCCAGTAGCACAATACATGAATATTGCAAGGGAAGAGGATAATTTTAAAAGTTTGGTATCCTATTCTACCCCAGCCTTAGGAAGAAAACGCTATGCTCAGAAAAACTATCCCCAAGACCATAAGTGGAATCAGTTGGAATTTCGAAATGGTGATCTCAACACTTCACTGATCAAAACCCAATTGGGGAGAACCATCATGGTGCAATGGGACGAAACCAGCCCTAGACCTTATTCCCGTCTCAATCTTGTTCAAGGTACACTAGGAGCACTTGCAGGATTTCCTACAAGAATTGCTCTAGAGGGGGGAGTAGAGGGTATAACCAAAAATCATCACAGCTGGGTGGAAGGAGAGAATCTCCAAAAAGTCTATGAAAAATATGATCACCCTCTTTATAAAAGACTCAATCAGCAATCCAAAAACAGTGGACATGGAGGGATGGACGGTATCATGATGTATCGTATAGTTGAATGTTTACAAAAAGGTCTTCCTCTGGATCAAAATGTTTATGAGGGAGCATTTTGGAGCGCGGTGACCGAACTCAGTGGAAAATCTATCGATCAAGATGGTGCACCACAACAATTCCCTGACTTTACACGTGGGAATTGGAAAACCACCAAACCTCTAGGCATAATATCCTAAAAACAATTTTTATTTATGAAACAAATCATTTTATCAATTGCCATCCTGAGTATTTGGTCATGTACCGAAGCTCCCAAAAAAAAATCCAATGAATGGATCACCCTTTTTAACGGAACCTCATTGGACGGTTGGAGGGCCTACAATGGTGATCAGATGCCCCCAGGATGGAAAATTGTAGACGGTATTTTAACTTTTACCACGGCTCAAATATTGGAGGAAGACTATGACTACACAGGTAGCAGGGATATTATTTATGGGGCAGAAGAATTCGATAATTTTGAATTGTATGTAGAGTGGAATATTCCCAAAGGAGGAAATAGTGGAATCTTTTACCACCTCAAAGAAGGTTATGACGGTCCTCCTGTAGTTGCGCCCGAATACCAATTATTGGACGATGAGAATTATGCGGAAATTCATAATTATGAACTCAAGGATTGGCAACTCACCGCCGCTGACTATGCCATGCACGTTCCAGACACCACCCAAAAAGTACTTTACCCACCCGGACAGTGGAACAGCAGTAGGATTGTTTTTACACCCGAAAATGTAGAACACTGGCTCAATGGTAAGAAAGTATTGTCTTTTACCCCTTGGTCAGAGGACTGGTACCAAAGGAGAAATTCGGGTAAGTGGAACAACGCACCGGATTATGGAAAATACAAAACAGGATACATAGGCTTTCAAGATCACGGGAGTAACCTATCCTTCAGAAATATTAAAATCAAAAAACTTTAAACCCGTCATCCATGAAAAAAAGAGATTTTTTAAAAACTTCACTGGCAGCAGCTTCAACTGCTTTTTTACCAAAATCAATCATGGCGATGGGAAAAACGGCAGACAAACTCAGAACCGCCCATATTGGGGTAGGGGGAATGGGAGGTGCCGATCTCAAATCGATCGCTTCTCATCCCGATGTGGTTGTAGTAGGGCTTTGTGATGTAGATTCCAATGCCATCGCCAAAGCCAGCGCAAGCCATCCCAATGCCAAAACTTACAAAGATTACCGATTGATGCTCAAAGAAATGGTTAATGAGATAGACGCTGTGGTAGTCTCTACTCCAGATCATACCCATGCCCCTGCTTCGATCATGGCCATGGAAATGAACAAACCCGTCTATTGTCAGAAGCCTTTGGCACATCATGTATCTGAAGTACGCGCCATGCGTAAAATAGCAAAAGAGAAAAATTTAGTCACGCAAATGGGAATTCAGGTTCACTCCTTTTATGACTACAAACTCGCCACACTTTTGATCCAATCCGGCATCGTAGGAAAGGTAAGCCGTGTAAGGGCCTGGTCGCCCAAAAATTGGGGTTATGACGGTCCAAAGCCTGATGGCAGTGATCCCGTACCTTCCAATTTGGACTGGAATCTCTGGTTGGGTTCAGCCGAGGAACGCCCCTATAAAGAAAAAGTATATCATCCCGGAAACTGGAGAAAGTTGGTCGATTTCGGTTGTGGTACACTGGGAGACATGGGTGTTCATATTTTTGATACTCCCTACAATGCCTTGGCCCTAGACGTGCCTAAAACCATCAAAAATAGTTGTAGAAAGCCCAATGGCTTCGGTTATCCTGAGATCAATAAAGTAATTTATTCCTTTCCCGGTACACAGTACACGACCGAAAACTTTGAGTGGGTGTGGCACGATGGAAAAGGAGCACCCAAACCCCATAAGGAACTCAGACTTCCCAATAGAGAAAAACTACCTCTGCAGGGCGCTATGTTTGTGGGCGAAAAGGGAAGATTGCTCCTGCCTCACTTTATGGAGCCACCCCGTTTGATTGTCGATGGTAAATACAAAGACATCGACATTAAAAAATACGATCCCCAAGGAAAGCTGGGCATCACGGTAAACGATTATGAAAGGGATGCTCCCAAACACTACCACCAGTTTGTGGATGCGTGTTTGGGAAGAGATCAGGCCTCAGCACCTTTTTCTTATTCAGCCAGATTGACCGAAACCATATTGTTGGGGGTAATTGCGGGAAGGTTTCCTAACAAAACCCTGCATTGGGACAGTCAAAATGCAAGATTCAAAGAAAGTGAAGCCAATGAATTCCTCAGTGGAAAAAACCGAAAATTTTAGGCCTTAAACTTACAACGGATTATTAAATACAATACCCCTTCCAAATATTTTAAACTAAGCAAACCTATTCAAAGGGTTCCTGGCCCGTTAAATGAGATTGTAAATTCTTAAAATCCAAGTTTTGAAGAAGTTAAAAATGGATTCTTGCCTATATCATATTGTGCCAAGAATTAGTTGATATCCCTTTTTACATTGCAGACAAACAAACAAAACGTGAGTTAGAACTCATTCGTAGAGAAATTAACAGAGGGAAAACCACACAATTTTATCATCCATTTTATTTAAAAAAAACGCGATCCAAACTGAATCGACCGGATCCTTTGGAAAAAATAACCAGACTGAGTATGAGATAAAGTATTGCGAGTTCACTGCCGTCAAATCCACCCTCTGAGATTTTTTTGGTACTTGCGACCAACATCGTAAACCCCATTAAAAAAGCAGCAGGACGGGTCAAAAGTCCAAATGCTATGAGCAGTGCACCAATGGATTCTGAAAAAGAAGCGATAAAGCCAAACGGAATGCTGAGGGCATCTAGGCCCATCCACTGAGTTATTGTACTCCCCAACTTTTCCCAACGCGATGCATCGGCCATTAGCTTTGACCATCCATGGTAATAGCACATCATCAGCCCAGTAAAAAAACGCATGATCAAATAAGATGTTTCTGAGAGGTAAGATTTTTTACTTAGAAGTAGGTTTTTCATAATTTTGTATTTCTGATAGTAAAACTCAATTATTAGTTGTAAACTTTAATTATTAAATGTAATAAATTTAAATTTCTAATTTGTTTAAAATCTCTTTTCAGCTGTATGAGCAAAAAAAAATTAGATGTCATTATTGTTGGTGCAGGTCCTATTGGAATGGCCTGTGGCATTGAAGCCCAAAAAAAAGGATTGAGTTACTTAATTTTTGATAAGGGATGTCTGGTCAACTCACTTTACCGATATCCAATGAACATGACTTTTTTTTCTACCTCAGAAAAGCTTGAAATAGGAGGAGTGCCTTTTATCTCTCACAATCCAAAACCCACTCGATCTGAAGCCCTAGAGTATTACCGAAGAGTCAGTACACATTGGAAATTGCCTTTGCGTTTGTACGAACAGATCACTCAAGTCAATACCAACGGTGATGGTTTTAATATCATCACCAACAAAGGTAATTATCAAGCCAAAAAAATCATCGTTGCGACTGGTTTTTACGATTTCCCCTATTTATTGGACGTTCCGGGTGAGCAACTTCCTAAAGTCTTGCATTATTATAAAGAAGCACATCCCTTTTTCGGGATGAATGTTGTGGTGGTAGGAGCTGCTAACTCTGCTGTAGATGTTGCCCTGGAGCTTTATCGAAAAGGTGCAAAAACAGTTACCATGATCATCCGAGAGGCTGAAATAGGACAAAATGTTAAATATTGGTCAAAACCCGATATTGTTAATCGTATTAAGGAGGGAAGTATCAAAGCCTATTTTAAATCTCAGATTGACAAGATTACTGAAACGGAGGTCTATTTTACCACTCCCCAAGGGCGTGAGTCTGTGGAAAATGATTTTGTTTTGGCCATGACAGGCTACAAGCCTAATTTTGAATTGCTTGAGTCTTTGGGAGTTGAATTTGATCAGGATGAATACCGAACTCCTATCTACGATAGCGACACAATGAAATCCTCCGCAGAAGGAGTTTACTTGGCAGGAGTGGTATGTGGAGGACTTAAAACGAATAAATGGTTCATTGAAAACTCCAGGGACCATGCCCCATTGATCATAGAGGACATAGCATCCCTATGTATTTAATTTAAATCATCTCTTTTTTAAAACCATTGCGCTGCGCAGGGTAACTCTTTTCTTAGGTCTTGCTTTTTTAAAGGGAAAAATTTTTATCGGTTTTGAATCGAAATTGAGTAATTGTATCGGAGTGTGAGCTGTCATTTGTCAAATAGGGACATTTATTTATGGAGGATTTAAGTTATTTTAATAGCATGATAAGAAAATAATTAATTTACTATATTTATTAAAAGAATTCGATTGCAACTAAAATATTCCATAACCGAAACGAAGGAAAATCAAAGTTTTTTTTCTGAGAGAAAGACCATACCCTATTTTGGAGCCGATTGGCACTATCATGAAGATTACGAACTTCTTTATCCCATTACGGGGACTGGAGTGCGAATTGTTGGTGACAGTATTGAATATTTTAATGAAAATGAACTGGTACTTTTGGGAAGTAAAGTTCCGCATTTGTTCAAAAATGAGGTGGAAGACTCCTCATTTGAGGTCGATTATATCGTGATCAAATTCAAACCGGCATTGATTCATAAATTTGTCGAAAATGTACCAGAATTTTCCAATATTAAATCCCTGCTGGAAAAATCTACCCAAGGCATACTATTTTCACAAATTGATAGTTTTTCAATACTCAAAGATCTAATTGAAATTTGTGAATCAAAAGGAGCTAAGCGTATAATCCTTTTACTGAGTACTTTGAATCGTCTGGCATTAATTAAGGGCACAAAATCATTGAGTGCTGAAAACTTCAATAACTCAGGCTTAAAAGCTATAAATGAAGATCGGCTGCAACGCGTCATTAGTTTTATAGTAGAAAATTATGGCCGAAAAATTGATCTCGAAGAACTGTCCGAAATCTCCTTTATGACATCCAATTCTTTTTGTCGTTACTTCAAGGAACGTACCGGAAAAACAGCTTTTCAGTTTATTCGTGAATATCGAATCAGTAGGGCTTGCCAGATGATTATTAACAGTCACAAGTCCATAGCGCAGATTTCCGTTGATACTGGATTTAACGCTTTTTCCAGTTTCAACCGTGTATTCAAGTCGATCAAAGGTGTTTCTGCTAGTGAATACAAAAGTAATTATCGAAAATTAAAAAATATCAATCATTTATTATGAGCCCCTTGAGTTTTTTAATTGTAAGATTTGAATGCACAAGCCTAGAATTGTTTATAATCACATAACTAGTTAATGAATATAAAAAAACGAATTAACTATTTTTTAAAAGTTTCGCTAACACTCCCAATACTGCTGTATATATTGGTTAATCTTATTGCTGGTGCAGGGAGAAAAATGGATAAGCCAATAGAACTTGGGAACATTGAAATTCCCACTCAGCGGACATTATCATTCCACAATAACTCAGATCTAAAACAAAAAATACTCGATGGATGGACGTCCAAAAAACCTTATGATTGGAAACCAGATGAGAAGGTGAATTTAAAAAATTCACGTATTGTAATCAGTTGTTTGTTGGAAGGTAAAAGAATCGAGGAGATGAACCAATATCTAATGCGTCAAAAAGCAGTTGGCCACCCTGGTTCTCCCTGGTTACTCTACCCTAACGGTGATTATGATTTTACAGCTATGGCATTTACCGCTTTGCTGTACCTTTTTGGTGAAAAGCCGGATTTATTATACCCCAAAACAAGGGAGCATTTGTTAAATCATATCCTAACTATAGAGGGTGATAAATTCAGAAAGAATGTGGGTTATATGTTTTTGGAGGACTCTGAAAATCATATTTTAATGACTGAAGGTTCTCGTTATTTGAAAAATCAGTGGCTGAGAAATCATGGAAATACTGCTCCAGAATACGATAATAAAACCAATGGTGTAGAGGAAAAACTAAAGGTTTTTTTGAAGGAAATAGACACTTATGGGTTCTATGAATTCAATTCAGCTCCCTATCTAGGTTATACTTATTGTGCCCTATTGAATCTTTATGAGTTTGCTTCCGGAGAGATTCGATCTTTAGCTGGCAAACTATTGGATCGGCTAAATTGGCAATATGCCTTGAGTAGTTATCAGTTTAAACATTTTCCTCCTAACCGAAGAAGGTTTGGTAAAGATTTTAAGAAAAATATTGATTCCGATTATCACACGGTGATGCTTAAGGTATGGGCCAGCCTATACGACGATTCATTATCCGTTGACCTGTCTAGAGGTCAACATCATGCACTTTGGGCTACGTTTGCTTCTTATAAACCCGCTGACAAAGTGATTGAATGGGTTTTAGATAAACCCGAGCCCTATTTTGTAAAAATGGGACACGGTTACAATTCATGTCCAGAAATTCTCTCGGGTGACAAGGGATATTTACTGTCCGCAGGAGGGGCAAACCAAGGCAGACGTTCCCTTATTGTTGCCAAACCCATTATGCTATTTTTGGACGATGATGCCTCTGAGATGGGGGAGGCATTTCATATGTTTGGACCAGGAGATAATTTTGTAGATTGGAACAATACGGGTGTTTATCAAGACTTTGCGTGTACAAAAGGGAAAGTTCATATTCCAGAGGGACGAGATGCCCTAGGAACGTCTGGGAACTGGCAGATATTTTCTATTACCAAAGGTGTTTTTGTGGCGACCTACTCAAAAGAGGAGTTGGGTTTGATGGTGATTGTCCGATCCAATTCGGTAGAAAATGTACTAGAGGATATTCTTAATAATAATAAAAACGAGAAAAAACTATCCACTCGTTTTCATCATCCTAATGGAAACATTATCGAGTATGACCTCGACTCTCCCAAAAATAAATGGGTAATTAGAAGTGTAAATGGAGTAAATATGGAAAGGGATTTCTCACAATGGGCATTTTTTGAAAGTGCCAATTTTGATCAACCCAAATAATGTTTACTGTGATTTTATTTGCAGATGATTTCGAATACAAGTCTGATCCATTACTTCCTCATGCACTTTTAAGAACTTTCAGTAATAAAAAGCTATTGTTGTTGCTGAATAATTTCAAGTTGTTTTCTGTAGCTGTTCTTTACTGGGTCACTTTGTTGGGTGTTATTGTCGGGAACTTCCTCGGAAATTTCCATTTCTTTAGTTTTTTGTTTTACGGTATCAAGATAAACGCTAACACTCATTTTTTGTTTTTCATTTCCCTTAAACACTCCTTTTACAGGGGTGCAATCCTCATAGCCACGCCCAACGGCTAACCTAACATGATCCATATCTGCAATACAATTATTTGTTGGGTCTAACCCAAGCCAACCATAGGAGGGAATGTACACTTCTGCCCAAGCGTGAGTTGCTCCAGCCCCTAATATGCCTTGATTTGCATAAACATAACCACTAACATACCTAGTGGGAATATTAGCAATTCTGCACAATTGAATGAAGAGGTTGGTAAAATCCTGGCAAACCCCAGATTTCAATTCCCAAAACTGATCGAGCGTTGTAAAAACATTTGTAACCCCTTTTTTGTAAGTCATATTCTCATAAACATACTGACATAGTTTTTGTGCCAATGAAAGTACAGAGTCGCGGTTGCCCCTAACGCTTTTTACTATAGTTTCTAATTCTTTTTTTGCATCAAAATCACTTACTAAAGTAAAAGACATAAATGCAAGGTCTTTAGCTATTTCGTCGTTTGATGACCATTGGTTTTTTATGTCTATGTCCAATTCGGGCAAAGGACTTCTATTTAATACTATTTCAGACTCTGATTTTATTAAAAGCGTATCATGGGGAGGGTTGTATGTAAAAAAACCAACTCTATTATTGAAGTTGTCATGGTAACTGTAAATCGACGGATTACCCGAAATGGTAAGTTTGTGACTCACCAGTTGCTGCTTTATATCATTATTCGGATACAAATAAAACTTGTTTGTGCTTTCAACTATTGGCTTGGAATAGGAATAAACAGTTGTATGTGTCAAATAAAATTTAATCATTTTATTGTATTTGATAGAAAAACGTTTTGTTAATAATTGATGAAATTTCTCTTAACTCCGATTGTAAATAGAATAAAAAGGCATCGATTCCCTCCTCTTTAATATTTTCGATAGTAGTGTAATTCAAGTGATTTTTTAATTTCCCAATCTTAAACAATAACTGATTATCTTCAAGATTATTGAACCTATACAAGCGTTCAATATGAATGTGCAGTTTGTTTACGCTATATTTAATGGAACGCGGAAAATTTTCGTTAAGCGCAATCATTTCTATGATGTTTTCATGACCGAAAATGGATTTGTATTTTTTTAAATACAATTGATACCCTCCAATAGAAATCAACAAATTTTTCCAAAAAAAGCTTTCGTAAATATTTTCATTTTTTAAATCCATTGTATTGATACGTACGCTTATAAAATCAATACTTTGAACAACACGCTCAAGGTATTTACCCAGGTTCATAAAACAATAAGCATTACCTCGTTCTTGTGTGATATCTGCTACACTATAGTATATGTGATTGAATAGTAAAAGGTCATTTACAAAAGTGATGGGGTCATCGTTTTCGTATTTATTAATAATATCAGTATTAGAAAAATGCAGATAATATTTATTTACAGACAGCCACAATTCTCTAGAAATGTGTTCCTGTACACTCCTTGCGTTTTCTCTCGCATTAATTATCATATTCAAGTGTGTATTCGCATTGTTTTTATCGAATAAAATGAATTTGATTATGGATAGGGAGTCTTGGTAATTTTCAAATTGTTGGTTTTTATCGATACCCAAATAGATAGACAAAATATTGTTCCAAGAAGAATAATCACCAGAATCTAAGGTGGAGTTGAAGTTTGTTTTGATAAGATTTAACAAGCCATAGCTTCGCTCAATATACCTGTCCATCCAAAATAAATTGTTTGCAACTCTACTCAGCATATCTCAATTTTTAATTACCCATGTGTCTTTACTACCACCCCCCTGAGAACTATTTACTACGAGAGAGTTTTTCTTTAAGGCAACTCTTGATAAGCCTCCAGGGCAAACCTTTATTTCATCGGCACCACAAATGGCAAACGGTCTAAGGTCAACACACCTTGGAGACAATTCATTGTCTATTATACAGGGAGCCGAAGAAAGACTTAATATGGGCTGTGCGATATATTTTTGAGGTTTTTTGTTTACCTCCTTGATGTAATCATTAATTTCGGCTTCTGTAGCGTTTTTTCCCATTAACATCCCATAGCCGCCACTCCCGTCGGTTTTTTTAAGTACCATTTCATCAATGTTCTTAAACACAAAATCGCGTTCCTCGGGCTTACCCAATTGATAGGTCTGGATGTTTTTTAGGATAGGTTCTTCATTTAAATAATAGGAAATCATGTCGGGAACATATACATACATGGCCTTATCATCGGCTATACCTGTTCCAGGCGCATTCACAATAACTACATTTCCTTGCCTGTAAGCCTCCATAATTCCTGCTAATCCCAAAACACTTTCTGAGTTAAAATTCAATGGATCTAGGTAATCATCGTCTATTCTCCTGTAAATGATATCAACTTTTTTCAGTCCTCCTGCGGTTTTCATAAACACTTCGTGATTGTCCAAAACAAGATCATTTCCTTCAACCAATTCTACACCCATAAGTCTAGCCAAAGTGGTGTGTTCGTAGTATGCTGAGTTATAGAGTCCTGGTGTTAATAACACAATTTCAGGATTTTGCTTGTTGACAAGTGTTTTTAATTGCTGATATAAGAGTTGAGGGTAATTGTCTACGGGTAATACTTTTGATTTAGGCATTAAATTAGGATAAAGCCTTCTTGAAATCTGCCTGTTTTCGAGCATATAACTTACTCCCGAGGGGGTTCTTAGATTGTCTTCGAGTACATAAAATTCACCGTCATTGTTCCGAATTAAATCTACTCCAGAGATGTGCGTATATATGTTTTTGGGGACATTCAGATGTGTCATTTCTCTAATAAAGCAGCTATTGTTGAGCAGCAACTCGCGAGGAATTATACCGTCTTTGAAAATAAATTGTTCGTGATATGCATCTCTCAAGAAAAGGTTGAGCGCCCTTATTCTTTGTTTTATTCCAGCTTCAATGACATTCCATTCGGATTGCTTAATGATTCTTGGAAGGACATCAAAAGGAAAAATACGCTCTACCCCTTTATTGTCATTGTAAACTGTAAATGTAATTCCGTGGTCTCTAAATAATTGACTGGAGAAATCTTGCATTTGATTAATGGTATCGATAGGGGTGGATTTCAGAAAGTGTTCGAAACTTCTGTAGGTGTCTCTAATCTTTCCAGATTCATCAAACATCTCATCCCATGTATTTGGATATTTGGTGTAATTATCAATCATGAATCAAAATTATCCTTTAAAACTTTTACGAAATTTAAGCACTTACTTTTTAGCTTTTCTAAAAATTATGAGATAATAAAGCGTTAATGGCAAGTCAACAATTAATTCATGTAAAAATTACAAGACATGAAATATATCTTGCAAAATTCTTTTGTTTTATCAAGATTCAAAACAATCTAGACAGCAAAAGGAATTCCTCTAGCAGATTGATTAGTCTAGCAAATCTGTTAATATCCCCAATCCAATATTTCCAGAGCCCTTAATCACAAAATCACATTAGACCAAATAGATCTGGATGAGGCATCTTTGAATCCAAACCAAGTGTTACATGTTCAATCAGAAATTGATGGAACAAGTCATATTGACATTGAAGAGATTAGTAACTTCAAAATGAATTAAATCACCCTCTGTACTTTTTGGACTTAGAGACCATTGGTCCTGCGGTTCCAATTTTTAATGGAAGTAGACCTTATCAACAACTGGTGTTTCAGTATTCGTTACGCAGTTGAGAAACTCCCTCATCAGAAATTGAACACAGAGAGTATCTCGCAGTTCCTTCTCATGATCAAAGAATTGGGTTCATAGAACAAGTCACAGAAGACCGCGGTAACAATGGATAATAGGGAGAGTGAAATCGTACTATTTTAATAATTATATTAAAAAATTGTTTTCAGGAATAAAATATTATTCCCTGAAATAATCAGTGGAGTCGGCGGGAATTACCTTCGGTTTTTCTCATGAATCCAGTCCTGCAAATGTAACTTCCTATTCTTGCAGTCCAGATGTTTTAAACAACAAAGCGCAATCAAGTAAAACTTGTTGCGCTTTTTATGTGTTAAAAACGTAACGAAGTTACGCTTGATCGTGGAGTCGGCGGGAATCGAACCCGCGTCCAAACAAGTCATTACTGAACTTTCTACAGGTTTAGTTTTCGTTTGATTTTCGAGGTATCAGTGACCGAAAACCGCCCTAGATACCCTTAACATCTTTATTGAAAAACACTAACGATGCCCTAGTGTTTCGATGTTGACATTTATGGTGCCTCAAAATCGATCGCCGTCAACAAGGGCTATCGAGAGACATCCGGCTTCCCGACCTGGTCGGGACTTGGCAAAGACTTACTATAATTCAGTCAATTATGCAGCTAGAGCGTAGTTATTCTCGCCATTTAAAGTGTTGAAACATATGATTTACGAGCTGTGTCTCAGCGCTCGACCTGCTTATTCCGTAATGGGAACCTGCTGTCAAAACCAGTCGACCCCAAATTTTCAATGAACTTTTTCACATTGTGTACTTACAAGCAAATTTCATGCCTTTTTTTGAATTCTTATCAAAAAAAATTTACTTAAAAAAAAAACAATCTACAGGATTTGTTAAGATGTTGATTAAATTTTTTTAAGTTTTTACTCTGATACATTACCATTTGACTTTTGTGAATCAAAATCTTAGGGTTGGGGTGAGCCTTAGGAATGATGATGTACCAGAGGAGAAAACTATTTATTTTTTTGTCTAAAAATCATACAACAATCTGATTGTGGCAGTTCGTCCGATTTGAGGCATGCCTGGAAGTGCCCGAAATTTATTGTTAAATAAATTCACTGCAGATAAATGAACTTTTAATCCATTGGTGAAGTTATATCCTGTCATGACATCGAAAACTGATAAGGCATCTATTCGTCCAGGGTAGGTACTTTGGTTGGATTTGTAAGCTTGATTCCATTGGTATGAAACACTTCCAACCCATCCGTTTTCTTGCTGATAACTCATTCCCCAACGGATTTTATTTTGAGGGAAATTCAGATCTCCAGGTTCACCAGAGGAACGACTGAACCATGTATAATTGAAATAGCTGGTTAGTTGATCCGAAAAATAGTACTTGGAATGGGCTTCAAATCCCCAATTGGTGGTGATTCTATCAGGGTCTCTAGTAATGTATCCATAAATTAATTTAGGAATGTTACCGATGGGCGCTTGTTCTGTAGGAACCACACCGTGAAATGGTAATCCAGCAGCGGCAAGTTGATCTAGGAAGCCTTGTCCACCAGCATTGTAGGCACCATTTAAAGTTTCTCCAATTTGAGCCGCTATGGCCTGAGCGGCGGGTTGGGGTTGCCCCATATCGATTAATGCTTGTTCTAATTGTGGTTCGATTTTAGCCTGCACACTATTCCCAAGATTACTGGGTAGGTTTTCAATATTTACCATTGGGCTTACTTGGGTAAACCCTCCACCAGCGGTGTTTCGCAAATGATACACATCAAACCCAACCGCTAATTTATCCCAAAAAAGCCCTTTGTAACCGAACTCAAGAGCAGACATTTTAGAGATCAGTACTGTTTGACCGTCTTCTGGGAGTAAGGCATTTCCATTTTCATCAAAACTAGAAATTGGACTAAAGCCATCTGGGGTGTTTCCTCTTAGTAAACCTACAATCGAGGGGACTAGTGGCGCTAAGTCAGGATCTTGGTTTCCGATGGCAGTCAATTGGTCTATTACATCATCATTTACAAGATTATATGCTGCGCTCAGTGGAAACCCATCTTTGAAGTTGGTGTTTGGAACACCTGGAATTAACCAATCAATTTGTGGGTTTTCACCAAAGGTATAGGGATTTTTTCCTCCGATATTCCATACGTCCAGCACACCTGGCTCTCGTTGAATCGGAAGGTCAAAATAGATGTCTGAGGCAGGAATTGGATTGGCTGCTCGGTTGTAGCTGACCCTGAAATTGTGATTTTCATTCAGCTTGAAAACCAAAGCTGCCCTTGGTGAAAATGTTTTTTCATCAGTGAAATTGTAACCGTCATAACGTCCCGCCAAGAACATGTCAAACTTTTCGCCCATTTTGAATTTACCTTGGGCATATCCTCCCAAAATGACATAATCATCATCGTCCTCAAAGCGACCATATACGTGATTTTGAGTGTCTGAAAGTGCATTGCGGAAATCAACTCCTACCGTCCATTCAGAATCCAAAAGATTGGGTAAATCAAAATTGTATTGTAATTGTGCCTCATAATGACTTCTTTCAAGAGGAACAATCAGTCCAGTTCGATTGAGGTAAACTGGATTACTGTCGCTTCCGCCATCATTTTTTATGTAATAAGTTTGTGCAAACCATCCTTTGTAGTTAAACCTCGCTTGTGCCCAATATTCGTTTGAATCAGTTATTCCCTCTCCTAATTCATTATAAAAAATTGCTTTACCAGCATTCCATCCCCCTGAAGTAACGATTTCCATTCCGTTTTTGGGTCTAAAGTAAAGGGAAGTATTCACCATCGCTGCCCAATAATCTGGAATTTGTATTTGTTCAGTATTGAACAGTAGAGGGCCATCATTTTCAGTATCGACAACACCCTCTGGGGTGATATTAGCCCTACTGATTTGAGTTCGAAAATTATTTAAGACCTTTTTATCATCTTCATTGTTGGGATCTAAAACAAAATCATCACCAGAACCATACCTAGCATTGATTTTATATCCAAATGAATTATCTTGATTGTGTCCTGCATGCCTGATGGCTATCTTTTTGGTGTCACGATCTCCATAAATAATTTCTGCGGTAGTTCCAGGATGTTTGAACGGACTTTTGGAGATAAAATGAACTACTCCCGAAGTTACATCGGGGCCATAAAGGGCTGATCCTGGACCCAAGACAACCTCAATTCGTTCCAAGTCAATATTGTTAATGGGGGAATTTTGAGAATCAAAAAATTCAAGTCCAGGACTGATCAAGGAGCGATAATCCAGCATGGGAAATACACCTGTCGAGAAGACACCGCTGCTTCCTCGAAGCGCCAAATTAATCCTTTGCCCAGTTTGTTGTTGTAATTCCACACCTGGTGTATTGATCAGTGCTCTTATGGGAGAAATAGCTCCTCCTGAATTGGACAATTCTTCCGCGTTCAAGACCGATACTGCCGCTGGTGCCTCTTGTAATTTTTCTGCTCTTCTGGAAGCAGAGACAATCACTTCATCGAAAACATTGCCTTGTTCCATACTGATTTGAATTGAGCCAGGATTTTCTAAAGTGATCGATTGGGTTGTAAATCCAATATAAGAAATCAAAATATTTACAGGGAAATCTTGGTTGGTACTTAAGGTGAAATTTCCATTAAAATCGGTAACAACTCCAAGGTTGGTTCCTTCAATTACAACATTGGCACTGGACAATGGCAGTCCATCATCGTCGGTTACATTTCCTGTAATCGTATTTTGTGCAATTATTTGTGCTGATATAAGCCCGCAAAATACAATTAATAATGAGTTGATTTTTGTCTTCATAGATAGCTAGTTTTGTTAATTTAAATGGTTTGAATTGAGAATTGGTTTATTGTTTATTTCATTCTTTTAAGGTTAAAATATATTCAGCCACTGCGACTTTTGCTTCTTCTGACAAATAATCTTGAGGTGGCATTTCGGGATAGTCATCCCTTAGGTTTTTGGGATTGTTCATATATTCTATAATGCCTTCAGGATTATTGGCATATATGGCCTGAATGGTTTCGGTCGGTACTCCGATGAGTCGTGTTTTGTAGGCATGACAACCAGCACAAACTCCGTAATAGGTCAGCTCTCCTAGCTCCTCCTCAGAGACCGAACGCGGGGCTACCGGTTCATCCATCATAAAGGTGTTAATGTGTTTTGTGTCTCTGATGGTAGCGGGTCCATAGTGGTCAATTCCGAAAGTTCGGTATTTGTTCTTGTCTAAAATAGTACTGCCTTGACCCCCGCCGATAGCAAAAATATCTGGTCCTTTTTTTGACAATTGAGTGGTCATCATCAAAGCTTTAAGTTCACCTTTAGGATTGTTACCGTTGTCAAACATCAAATTGTCCAAAATCACAACGCGATCGGGATTGGGCTCTGAGTTGGGATCGTCTGAAGTATTTGCGCCGTTGGCTAAATCTACGATTATTATCCCAGCATTATCATTTCCACTGATGATATTGTTTTCGACAATCACATCATCGGCAGCCATAATTAGGATCCCTGTTCCAGCAGGAATTCCAGCAACGATAGATCCAGGGGCTCCAAAATTTTTATGATTGTTATTGACTACAAAATTGTTTCTAAAAATAACATCGAAAGTAGTTTTGATCGGTAGCCCAGGGGTGATAAAAGCCAATAGTCCTCCCGTATTGTTATGGGCATAATTATTTTCTACCAAACAGTGTCTTGAATTTTCAATTTCAATACCGGCGACATTGTCAAAAACTTCATTGTGAAGTACGTCAATATTATCACACATCCCCACATAGATAGCAGCATCTTCGATTCCAGAGAGGACATTGTGTTCGATCAAACCATTTTTTCCAAATTGTGGGAAAATTCCATAAACCCCTGTGTCAATGATCCAGTTGTTTCGCAGTATAAAATTATTTCCTGCCTGTCCCATGATGCCATTTCCTTTGTAATTGATGATCTTAAAATTTTCGATCAAAATACCATTTCCAGAATACAGAAAGGCATCGTTTAATTTTTTTTGACCATCGAGGGTAGGCCATCCTCCATTGATCACCACACCTTGAATGCTGATATCGTCTTTGTCTATGTAAATGTTTTCGTTGTAGGTTCCAGGGAAAACCCTAATCAGATCTCCTGCTTGAGCCTTTTCAACCGCTTTTTGGATGGAGCCTCCTTTTTTAACTTCAATAATCCTCCCTTCAAAGGTAGATTCTACCGATTTGTTTGAACTTTCACCCGATGAGTTGGTGTATCGATATTTAATGGTCGAGGGAATGGGAACCGTTGATTCTGTGTCATTAAAAAAAGTTTTTCCTAGAAAAATCCCCAGGCCAATGACGATTGTGTATTTTATTAAATTTCCAATTTTTTTCATGTTTATTAGGAGTTAGATTGTATTTGTGAGGGAAGTGTATTTGGGATTTCAGGTGTAAATGACTCATCGGTAAGGGTATGGAGGAAATCGACCAAACGATCGATCTCTTCTTCACTGAGTTGAGGTTCCCATATGTGCCAGTGAAGGATGAGGTTTTCATTTTCGGGTACTGCATGCCCACGGCCTAGGGTGTAAAACCTTATGGCCTCTTTTAAATTCTTAAAGGCGCCTGAGTGAGAGTAAGGGGCTGTTTTGACAATATTTCTCAAAGAAGGTACTTTAAATCCTCCTCTGAGGGTTTTTTCATTGAATGGAATTTCTGCTCCCGGATCCAATGCATTTCCGTTGGGTTCAGGGACTCCGATTACTGCAATCTGCTGATTGGTAAACAAGGGAGGAGTGTGACATTCGGCACATCGGGCCACAAACG
>JAYNHF010000009.1:0-33367 GCA_038107695.1 Flavobacteriaceae bacterium
GACCACCATCGGATGTAATGGGTATAGAGGAATTAATTGGCATACCATCAACTACGATCAGGGCCTGTGTATTTCCTGTAATTGAGTTATTACCCCTAATGGTAATGACTGAGCCAGAACCCAATGAACCCGATTGATTAATTTGAAGTCCAGCTACTTTACCTGATAATGAACTGGCAAGATTGTTATCTTTTATGGTATTTACATTTTCTCCAGATACTTCAGAGACTGCATATCCCAAAGATTTCTTCTCTCTGGAAATTCCAAGTGCAGTAACGACAATTTCATTCAAAAAAGAATCCTCAACGTTCAAAGAAAAATTTAGATTATCCGAAGATCCTACACTTAACTCTGTAGCTACAAAACCTATGAATGATACTTTTAATACTGCATCTTCATTTTCTAATTCAATAGTATATTTTCCATCAAAATCCGAAACTGTTCCGTTAGATGTTCCAGCCTCAATGATAGATGCCCCTGGTAGAGGATTGCCATCGGAATCTGTAATGATTCCACTGATGGTTCTGTTTTGTTGCTCTTCCTCTAAATCATTTAAATTAAGTGAAAGGTTTTTGGGTTTTTTCTTAATTATAACCTCTTTGTCACGAATTTCAAAAATGAAATTACTCGGTAAAATATTTTTCAAAAGTGTATCAAGAGTTACTTTTTCAAAATTGATTGTTACCTTAGGTACATTTTCAAATAATTCAGCGCTGTAAAAGAAATCATATTCACTTTGGTTCATGATTTCATCGATCACCTGCTCTACCTCAACATTGTTCAATCGAATTGATAATTCCGACTGAGAATAGCCACTTATGGCGTGAGTAATTGAAATAAAATAGAAGATAAATGACAATCGCATAATCCGGATTAAATTTTTAGTCCCGAAATCATCCGGAGCATCATACTTTTTCATAAATTTGATTGGTTTAGTTAAACATTGTTTTTAGTAGACATTGAACTAGATTTGAGAGGGAATGTTGCACCATTCCCTTTTTTTTTATTCTATAATTATTGTTTTTCCTTTTATAATAAAATTCACTTCTTCAGTTGATTCAATTATTGATCGAATATGATCAAAGTTTTCATACCTTTTGAACCTCCCGGTAAATCTTTTATTTTCGGTTTTGGAATTCAAAAAGAAAATTTCGATATCATACCACCGTGATAATACTTTGGTAATATCTTTTAATTTTTGTTGTCGGAAATAAAATTTACCTGATTTCCAAGCCACAAACTGATTTGGATCGACTTCTATGTTCTTAATCTCACCCGTTTTCTTATTGAGTTTACTCTGCTCATTGGGTAATAAAAGAATATTTTTCCTATCTCCGAATCTTGCATTTACATTAACCTTTCCTTCAACTAAAGTCGTGACAATCTCTTCATCATCTTCATAGGAAGAAACATTGAACGACGTCCCCAATACTTCAATGGTTTGATCCCCTGAAATCACCTGAAAAGGTTTATCTGGATTGGGCATTACCTCAAAAAAAGCCTCTCCTATCAATTCTACTGTTCTTTTATCCGATGAAAAAACAACAGGATACTTGAGTTGTGATTCAGCATTAAGCCAAACCTTTGTGCTATCGGAAAGAATAAGAAAAAATTCACCCCCTCGAGGCGTTTTTAACGTATTGTACTTTATCTCAGCTTGTTTCGACTTTTTCTGTAGATAGGTGATGGAATTTCTACCGCCCACAATTTTAGTTCCATCCGATTCCAAATTTAGGTTTTGATCTTCTAACAAATCAATATTCTTACCATTATCAAGGGTAAGTATTGCTTTGGATTTTCCAGATTTTATGGTATCAAAAGATTCAACAACAGGACTTTTATTGCTGTCAAAATCATATAAATTCAAAATGAATAAGGCTACTACTGCAGCAGCCGCTATGGCAATTTTTTTAACCGTACCACTCCACAATACCCTTTGGGAACCAGATTCTTTGACACTGAGTTTGTTCTGATTAAGAATTTGGGAAAGGATTTTCTCTTTGGATTGATCAATAAACTTTTTGGATAGATTCCATTCACCTACAATATTTTCAAATACCTTAAGATTTTCTTTGTCCTTTTCAAGCCATGTCTGAAGCTCCTTGTGTTCTGCTTCAGTAAGCTTGTTGTTTAAGTATTTTTGTATGAGTTTTTCCATTTAGGTATTGCCTTACATATTTATAGAGTCTATTTTACACTTATATACTCAGTTCAATTTATAGATTTACGAATATATAGTTAATTTGCCCTTATTAATGAATATATCTCAAAATAAAATTAATTTTATTGAAGATTTTTTAATTTTTATCTTTTTAAAAATTCTTAAACCATTAGCATGTTGAATTTTTAATAAAGGGGTTAGTCAAACCTGAAAGGGCTTTGGTGAACTATAAATAAACTAGAAGTATTTGACTTTTAGAATGATTTTCCTTGGAAAAGAAAAGATTCAAATTTTTGCTTTGAAATATTGCTCCAACGATTCCTTGAGTATTTTTAGTGCTTTGTAAAGATGATTTTCTACCGTTCTCTTGGATATTCCCATCTCCCTAGCAATTTCTTCATTAGATTTTTCAAGTCTTGATAGATTGTAAACTTTTCTAGCTTGAGGGGGTAAATTAGCAACTACCTGAGATACTATCTTCTCTAATTCTTTACCCATCAATAGATTCTCGGGGTCTATATTATCTGAAAGAGTGAAATCATCGGTGAATTCATTTTTATTTTTTGATAAAGATAATTTTGCCTTACTTTTAATTGTCTTGATGGCTTGGTTTCTAACAGATGCATTAAGGTAAAGTTCTATCTCTCTTACATCCTTTAATTGATCTCTTTTATTCCATAAATTGGCGAAAACATTACATACTACATCCTCTGCTAACCCTTTTTCTTTGGTCATAGAAAACGCATAACGAATCAACCGTTCAAAATTTCCTTCATATATTTTCTCAAAGGTTTCTTTTAAATTTTGTTCATTCTTAATAAATCGTAATTTATTTTTTTTGGTCAAATTTGTTATGTTTAATTAAATGTATATTGTTAGTCCTACAAATTAACGAAAATCCAAAATACTGCTCCTACTTTTTATAAGTTGTCAATTCATGCGGTTGAGCGACAATAAAAACTGCCTTTTTCGAGCTTTTATTTCACCACAATCTCATCGGCGTACAAAATTGCAGGTTTTCCAGCGTTGATATGCCAGTTAGGCATTTTCAAAACACTCTCCGCATGTACTTTGATGTATCGAGCTTTGGTATTCTTGAAGTCAGCTTTGAATTCCAAGAAAGGCAACTTGACAATATCAGGGTTTTCTGCTGGATTGGGATTGTAAGGGTTGACGATCTTAACTGGTTTGCTGAAGTTTTCTCCGTCATGAGAGGTAGTATAGGTCATAAATTTGGGGAGGATAAGTTGGTGCCAATTGGCTTGAGCTTGCACATTGAGAAAAGCCATTTCAACACTTTGAACCGACATGACTGCTCCCAAATCTAAAATAAAATCCATATGTTTTCCCTTATAAGCAACCCAGTTGGCATCCTTATCGGGAAACCTCCACGACTCGAAAGCACCAAAAATCCCATCGGTAAGCCGTTGAAGGTTTTCGACTCCATAGGTAGGTTTACTGATGGGGATGACTTTTTTCTTAAAGGATATCGCCTGATCCATTTGCTCCATTTTCTCAAATATTCTTTCGAAATTTTGAGCATAGTCGTCGAGGGTAATCGCTCGTTCTCCGACTCTGAGCATACCCGCTTTTTTGGCACGCTTGACGAAATCTGCAACTTTACTTTTCATGGTGGGTTTTGGAATCACCTTTCCTTTGGAATCGATTTCATAAAAACTTCCGTCTTGTCCAATGGGAATTTGTCCTGCAATTTGAATTTCTGCTATCAAAAGTGGTAGTCGTGCTTCCCTGACACGATTGTATTTTTCCTCGTCTCCCAAAACTGCTTTTTCGGCAATGTCAAACAGATCATTGTATTCGTTCATTCTTTCAGGAGCCAGGTAATTTTTGACCGCATCGCGAGGATCTCCAAAAATATTCAGTCTAAAATTATCGTTGACTAATGACAAACGCATTCGTTCAATGTATTGCCTGACTAAAGGCGCAGCTTTTCCATAGTAACCCTCCAAAAAATCATCGATAATGGCATTAGGATCAGCTTCGGGATCCCACATCAGTTTTGTAATTAAATAGGCTCTTAGGTGTCCAAACTCGCCTTTATTACCCGTAGCCTGCATAAAAAGTGCACGTACATTATTTTGGATGTAAAACTTGATGTTAGGCCCAATGGTATGAAGGTTCGGAAATGGACTTAAGGGATTAGCAAATTGTATGTTGTAGTCCCAGATCAGTATGTCCTGACTCATTTTTCCCCAATCTTGTAAATCACGGGTAAAGGCCGGATCCGTATCAAAAACAGGTTTTTCACGAGTACTTTCGATGTTACACAACATGATGTTAACATTCGGTTCAGCAATGATGTTGCTGGGAGCTGCTCGGGTGTACCAATAAGCTAAAGTCGAGATGATTTTATCGGGAAACTCGCGAGCCACCTTGTTGACAAACCAAACCATGGATCCACTGGGTAAATCCCCGTATTTTTTATTTAAGGTAGTACAAGGCTCACACTTACAGTATTTGTCGTTGTCATTTTGACTAACGGACCAATATTTTGCTTTTGGATTTTTTTCGATTCTTTCTCTTAACTCGCTGACTAAGGTTTGGAATACATCCTCATTAGACAGACACAATTGCGTGACTGGATTTCTTTTACCGTCGATCAAAGAAAAAAATTCTGGATGGGTTTTACCGTATTTTTCTGGTGTTATCAGTAACTCAAAGGTATGAACAAACATTCCCCAAGCTTCTGTAGAAGAAAGTTTATGCCACACTGAGTAATCTTTATCCTGTGCATCGTAATAAGAGGTCGTTCGATATTTGATCACAGGAGTTTTAAGTTGATCATTGGGCAAGCTGAGAGGCTTTTTCTGGGGAATCGATACTGGATCTTCTGAAGTGTACTTCCTAAATCCAAAATGTTCCAACAAAGAATAAACACCATTAATTAAGCCCTTTTCGGGACCTCCTCCTATGATTAGATTATCTTTTACTCTTCTAAAAAAATAGGCATCCTCTTCCAAAAGATTATGTTCTATTTTTTCCTGCCGAGCAAAATCAGTATTTCCAATGAAAATCGCATTTTTTCCAATGTAATCTTTCTCACTGTAGATTTTTAATTCCTTAACGATCATCTTTGATAGGAAAAGTTGTAATTGCTGCGCCGCCTCTTTTTCTTTTGCGGTTGCCTTAACTGGCAAAACCAAACAATAATCTATTTTTCCTTCTATCATCAGTTCTTTTAGAGAACCTGTGTCCATATTGCAAGCGTAGTTCGAAAAGGCAACCATCCCTCCGAGTGCTGCGCCAGTAGTTTTTATGAAGTCAGATCTGGAAAATTTGTGTTCTTTGTTGTCCATCTTTAAAAAAATTGATTGTTCAGAATGAATATCCACTCGAAATGTAAAGAGAAATAATTTAGGAAGAATTAATTTGTAATTGTCATTAAATCAGTCTATTTACTAATATATAAAACTCAAAGAAGGAAGCCTAATATTCGTTAGATTCTCTAAAAAACTCCATAAAGTAAGGAGGAAAAGCAGAAAATCAGGGGTTTTTTTCATCCTCTGCACGGCTGATGTACCCTTTTTCATTGATGGTATAAAGAGTTCCTTTGTCCAAATCTTTTACGGCTAAATCAAAACCAGAATAGGTATTCAACAAGGTTACTTTCAAGTTTCGGCCTTCTGCTCCTTTGAGACGAATAGGAGTAATTTTACCTGGAGCAATATCTCTAAGGTATTTATGCGCACCGAATGCTATTTTTCTAAAAACAGCATAGGTAATCTGTTCTATTTCGGCATCGGTTTTATGAACCCACTGATCGTTAGGAGAAGGAGATTCGGCAAACTCGATGTACCCCCAATGTTCGGGCAAATGCATATTGATCACACCTTGTTGGGACCAGACCCAATTGTCTTCACGGAGGAATTTACTGTCTTTCTTTTTCCTGTAATAACGATTATCGATCAGGTCGTGATGCCACTGTACTCGTGAAAAATTGATGCGCCATTGTTCTCCGACTTTAGGTTTTCCTTTAGGGGAACGTTTCAGTTCTGTGAGAGCTTTCATAGGAATGGCCATTTCAACAGACCAAAACTCATCTTCGTCAGTTGGATCATTTATGGTTCCTTCTATGAATACGGCTGACTTTAAACCTTGAATATTCCAGTTAAAAATAGGGTTGCCACGTGTATTGTAGGGTCGATCTAATAATAGATCCCAGACAGTTCCCAATGCATTGATTTCAATCTCTCCATAATTGTGGTTGCTGTTGGAAGGACTAATAAAAACTTCAAAATCATTATTGTAAAAGATGATGGTATCTCGATTTTTGAGGGTGGCCCAAATGTGTTTTTCCTCCAAATGTGCATAGATGTATAAAAACTCCTCATCCCAAAGCATTTTGAGTCGTGTCTTTTGATTAGGTATTTTTTGTCCTTCGATATCGATAAAATCTTTTGAAAATCGAGCTTTCTGCCAACTGGGATCATCATCTTTACCATCTATGTTTAAAACACGTTCTGCCCTTGGAATATGATAAGTTCGTGGACTGATAATTTCTCCAGTAACATCTATTTCTAGGGGTTGATGATCACACGATAAAAACAATAAAACGAATCCCCGAAAGAACAAAGGCAAAATCCGAATTAATGAAATCATAAATTAGGGCTTAACCTTTGAGCGAGGCTGTCAAATACTCTCGATTCATGCGGGCGATGTTCTCCAAAGAAATTCCTTTTGGACATTCCACCTCACAAGCACCGGTATTGGTACAGTTCCCAAAACCTTCTTCATCCATTTGGTTAACCATATTCAGCACCCTATCGGTGGCTTCAACTTTTCCTTGAGGCAACAATGCATATTGAGATACCTTGGCAGATACAAACAGCATGGCCGAAGCATTTTTACAACTGGCCACACAAGCGCCACACCCAATACAAGTAGCCGCATCAAAAGCCTTATCGGCATCGTGTTTGTCAATAGGAATGGCATTGGCGTCTTGAGTATTTCCTGAGGTATTGACACTTACAAACCCCCCTGCTTGTTGGATACGATCAAAAGCCGAACGGTCAACCGCCAAATCCTTGATAACAGGGAAAGCGTTGGCCCTGAAAGGTTCGATAGTGATGGTATCTCCATCTTTGAACTTACGCATGTGCAATTGGCAGGTAGTCACCAATCGATCTGGACCATGGGCTTCTCCGTTGATGAACATCGAGCACATCCCACAGATGCCCTCTCTGCAGTCATGATCAAATGCAACAGGATCCTCCCCTCTCTGCATCAACTGTTCATTGTGCATGTCCATCATCTCCAGAAAAGACATGTCGGGTGAAATGTCAGAAATGGAATAACTCACCATTTTCCCTTTAGCATTTACATTGGCCTGTCGCCATATTTTAAGTGTCAAATTCATACTTATCTTATTTGTAGGAACGGGTTTTTACTTCTATTTCTTCGAACTTCAATTGTTCCTTGTGCAATTTGGCTTTCGAAGGTTCGCCTTTGTATTCCCAGGCGGAAACAAAAGTGAAATTTTTGTCATCTCTCATCGCTTCACCTTCTGGGGTTTGGGATTCCTCCCTAAAATGCCCCCCACAAGACTCGGTTCTTTCCAAAGCATCCTTGGCAAACAATTCTCCCAATTCAAGGAAATCAGCCACTCGTCCGGCTTTGGCCAACTGTTCGTTGAACTCATTTGCCGTTCCTGGGACGCTCACATTTTTATAAAAATCTTCTCTTAATTCTTTAATTTCCTTCATCGCTTGTTTCAGCCCTTTTTCGTTTCTGGACATTCCACATTTATCCCACATTATTTTACCCAGTCTTTTGTGATAATAATCAACAGAGTTTTTTCCTTTGTTGTTAATCAGTGCCTCGAGTCGATCCGTGACTTCTTTTTCGGCAGCTTCAAACTCAGGTAAATCTGTAGAAATTGGCCCTGTTCTGATGTCTTCAGAGAGGTAATCCCCAATAGTGTAGGGCAAAACGAAATAGCCATCGGCCAAACCTTGCATCAAGGCAGAAGCCCCCAAGCGGTTGGCACCGTGGTCGGAGAAGTTGGCCTCGCCTATGGCGTAACAACCAGGAATTGAGGTCATCAAATTGTAATCCACCCAAACTCCTCCCATGGTGTAATGTACTGCGGGGTAAATCATCATAGGAGTTTCATAAGGGTCTTGATCAACAATTTTTTCATACATCTGGAAGAGGTTGCCATACTTAGCACGTACCACCTCTTGTCCTAATTTTTTTACCAGCACTCCATCATTTTCGTCCAAACCTTTGACATGTGCCTGTTCTTTTCCATAGCGGTTGATCGCCGCAGCAAAGTCCAAATAAACCGCTTCACCAGTTTTATTGACACCATAACCCGCGTCACATCGTTCTTTGGCCGCTCTTGAAGCCACATCTCGAGGTACCAAGTTTCCAAAAGCAGGATAACGTCGCTCTAAATAGTAATCTCTGTCGCCCTCAGAAATATCAGTGGGTTTGAGTTTTCCTTCACGAATGGCCTTGACATCCTCCAGTTTTTTGGGAACCCATATCCTTCCATCATTCCTTAGTGATTCTGACATCAAAGTCAGTTTGGACTGATGCTCTCCAGATACGGGAATACAAGTAGGGTGAATTTGTGTAAAACAAGGGTTCGCAAAATGTGCCCCTCGTTTGTGAATTTTCCATGAGGCAGATACATTGCTTCCCATAGCGTTGGTGGACAAAAAGAATACATTACCGTATCCTCCAGAAGCGATCACTACTGCATGAGCACTGTGTCTTTCTATTTCACCACTTACCAAGTTTCGGGTGATGATTCCCCTTGCTTTTCCATCAACCAAAACCAAATCCATCATTTCGTGACGGTTGTACATTTTTATTTTTCCTCGACCTATCTGTCGGTTCATTGCCGAATAGGCTCCCAAGAGCAATTGCTGACCCGTCTGTCCTTTGGCGTAGAAAGTCCTAGAAACCAAAACCCCTCCAAAAGAACGATTGTCCAACAAACCTCCATAGTCCCTAGCAAAAGGCACACCTTGGGCAACACATTGATCAATGATATTGGTAGATACTTCCGCCAAACGATAAACATTGGATTCTCTTGAACGGTAATCTCCGCCTTTGACAGTATCATAAAAAAGTCGGTGGGTAGAATCCCCATCCCCTTGATAATTTTTTGCAGCATTGATTCCTCCTTGCGCAGCAATGGAATGCGCTCTTCGTGGGGAATCTTGAAAACAGAACGTTTTAACATTGTAACCTAACTCGGCCAAAGTTGCAGAGGCGGAAGCACCAGCCAATCCTGTTCCTACAACAATCACATCGATCAATCGTTTGTTGGCAGGGCTCACCAAGTTGATGTTACTCTTGTGGTTGGTCCATTTCTCGGACATGCTTCCCTGAGGTATTTTTGAATCTAACTTTGCCATGTGATTATCCGTTTAAGTGATGAAATATTGCAATGAAAATAAAGCCCGCTGGAACGGCCAATGAAAAAGCTGTTGTGAACCATTTGATGCCACGAGTGTACTTGTTGTTGAGTCCCATTGATTGAAAAGATGAGGCGAATCCGTGATAAAGATGCAATGCTAAAAACACAAAAGATAAAACATAGATCGAAACCCTCACTGGACTGTGGAACTTATGAACCAATTCTTGATAATAACGATCTGGATCTTGAGGTAGAAATTCCACATACTTGTAAGTAATCTCCGGAACCCAAAAATCGTAGAAATGTAAACCCAAAAAAGAAAGGACTACTATTCCTGATAGGATCATATTTCTAGACATCCAACTGGCATTGGCAGATCCTTTGAAAGAAACATACTTGGTACTTCTGGAACTAGAATTTTTAATTTCCAAAATAAAGCCCATCAAAAAATGAAAGACTACACCAAAAATCAATACAGGCTGTAAAACAAACTGAACTACAGGATTATTACCCATAAAGTGAGAAATAATATTAAATGTTTTTTCGCTAAAAACTGAGGTAATATTGATGGTGAAATGCTGCCCTAAAAAAAGAATAAGAAAAAGACCTGACATGGCCATGGCTACCTTTCTGGCAATTGTAGTAGAGATCATTAGTTTTGGTTTATCGTAACAAAATTAGTCCATAAACGTTGAATAGAAAAACCTTGGTGTCTAAATTTTGCATCTGCCCTAACATTAATATTTGTCTGACATTTCGTGAATTATTGGCCATAAAATTTGATGTAAGTCAAACAAAGAATACGTAAAACCGTGTCACTCAGATGAATTTTAATAATTTTAGATGTTAAATACACAAAAAATAGACCGATGCGCTACCGTCCACTGTCGTTAAATTTATATTCCCAAAACAGGAATCATTTTATGCGAGAGATGAAGTCAGGTGGTCTGGCTGTTTTCAATTCCAATGACATCTACCCCATCAGTGCAGACAGTACCCTACCATTTGCACAACACCGAGACATTTTCTATCTCAGCGGAATTGATCAGGAAGAAAGTATTTTGCTATTGTTTCCAAATGCACCAAAACCCGAACATCGTGAAATTCTTTTCATCAAAAAAACAAACGAACTCATTGCTGTTTGGGAAGGACAAAAGCTTACCCAAAAACAAGCCACTGCATTGTCAGGGATTGAAACAGTATTCTGGTTGGATGATTTCGAAGAAACATTTGAGACATTGGCTCATACAGCCAAAACCTTCTATTTTAACACAAATGAACACTATAGGGCTAAAGTAGAAACCCAAACCCGAGAGGATCGATTCATCAAGTGGGCCAAAGCAAAGTTCCCCAATCATGCCACTGCCAAAAGCAACTTTATTTTACAAAAATTAAGATCGCTTAAAGATGTTGAGGAAATCAAACAAATCCAAAATGCTATTGATATTACAGAAAAGGGCTTTCGTAGGGTAATGCCTTTGATCAAACCTGGTATATGGGAATTTGAAATCGAAGCCGAGTATGCCCACGAGTTCATAAAAAACAGATCAAAAGGATTTGCCTATACCCCCATCATTGCTTCTGGAAAAAACAGTAATGTATTGCACTATGTCGACAACAACAAACAATGCCAAGCAGGAGATTTGATATTGATGGACGTTGGAGCAGAATATGGAAATTACGCCAGCGACATGACCCGAACCGTTCCCGTTTCTGGAAAATTCAACCCTCGACAACGCGCTGTTTACGAAGCTGTTCTTAGGGTTGAACAAGCCGCCATGCAACTGCTAGTACCCGGAATCTTAATCAAGGAATACCATCAGGAGGTTGGTAAAATCATGACAGATGAATTGATACAACTGGGGCTACTGGATCGGGCCACAGTCAAAAATCAGGATCCCGAAAAACCTGCTTACAAAAAATATTTTATGCACGGCACCTCTCACCACTTGGGATTGGATACTCACGATTACGGACTGGTTGATCAACCATTACAAGCCAACATGGTTCTCACCGTAGAACCCGGGATTTACATTCCACAGGAAGGTTTCGGCATTCGTATTGAAGACGATGTAGTGATTCAGGAGCGAGGAGCACCCATCAATCTGATGGCCAATATTCCCAAAGACCCCGATGAAATTGAATTATTGATGCAAGGAGCTGTCAGGAGATAGAAAAATCGAGCAAATCCTTGATTGGAGTTTCCAATCCTCTTGCAATGCGTAACAAAGTTTTTAGTGTAGGGTTGGTTCCACCCAATTCGACTCTTCTGATCGCAGATTCTTCCATCTCAGCCAAATCACTCAGCTGGGCCTGAGTCAGTCCTTTCTCTCTCCTTAGACGAGAAATTCTTTTTCCCAATTCAAAAATTATTAATCTTTCAGATTCTTTCACCCTTTTAGCTTATTATTTCAAGCTAAGTTTTGTGGTAAGAATTTTACAGAACAAATTTGTTCTGTTTGCGGGAATTTTGTATATTTGGTTTGGGATAGTAAGATTGGATTAGTGTCCCTATTTTTTACACCCACACCCTCCCCCGCAATTGGCATCAGTTGCGGGTTTTTTTTTGGATTTAAATCGATTAATCAAATAGATCAGAGAACCCAATCCCAAAAGAACAGCTATTATATTTTGTAATACTTCCATCATGAATTATTTGAGAATTTGGTAGGCAATCAATGCTACAACATAGGCAATAAGGGTCATTGCAAAAAGTTGAACGCTGGGCCATTTCCAACTGTTGGTCTCTTTTTTGACAATAGCCAAAGTACTCATGCACTGCATGGCAAAAGCATAAAAAAGCATCAAAGAAATTCCAGTCGCAAGATTAAACAATTTAGTTCCATCACTTCTTATTTCCCCAACCATTCTGTTTTTGATGGTTTCTTCAGCATTACTTTCTACACTGTAAATGGTGGCCAGGGTTCCAACAAATACCTCACGAGCAGCAAAAGAACTAATCAGTGCAATTCCAATTTTCCAATCATATCCCAGAGGTCGGATCAGCGGCTCTATTGTTTTACCCAAAATTCCGATGTAGGAATTTTCGAGACGGAAAGAGGCGATTTTATTATCCAGTTGGGACTCACTTAAAGGTTGAGAAGCGTATTTTTGGCTTACAATTTCTTCGGCATTAGAAAAGTTTTTTCCGGGACCAAAAGAAGCCATAAACCAAAGCAGAATAGAGATAGACAAAATGATCTTTCCTGCCTCTACAACAAAAGACTTTGTTTTTTCCCAAACTGTAAGGGCTACATTTTTGAGCAGTGGAAGTTTGTAATTGGGCATCTCAACAACAAAATAGGACTTGTTGGGTGATTTTAGAAATCCGTTGAGTAGCGAAGCAGAAACAATGGCCGTCAGAAAACCAACCAAATAGAGGCCCATTAATGTCAGGCCTTGATAACTGATTCCCATCAAACGATCGTTGGGAATCACCAACGAAATCAGGATCAAATAAACAGGCAGACGAGCAGAGCAGGTAGTAAAAGGAACCACCAAAATAGTAATCAATCTTTCCTTCCAGTTTTCGATATTTCGAGTAGCCATCACCGCAGGAATAGCACATGCCGTTCCCGAAATCAGTGGCACCACACTTTTTCCACTCAGACCAAACTTTCGCAGCCCCCGATCCATCAAAAACACCACACGACTCATATAGCCTGTTTCTTCCAAAATGGAAATGAAAAAAAACAGAAAGGCAATTTGTGGGATGAAAATTACGATTCCTCCCAAACCAGGGATGATGCCCTCAGTGATCAGATCGGTCAGAATTCCAGCAGGCAATCGTGCATGAGTCCATTCACTCAGTCTTGCAAAGCTGGAGTCAATAAAGTCCATAGGGACATTACTCCAATCAAAAATAGCTTGAAAAATGATCAATAAAATCACAAAAAAAATAGCATAACCCCAGAATTTATGAATCAACAAATTGTCCAATTTGCTCCTTAGATCGGTTGCTTCCTCTAGATTCACTTGATAGGTTTCTTTGAGAATCTGATTGATGTTTTGATACCGTTTGATGGTCTCGCGCTGTTGTAATTTTTTGAGGTAGGATTTGGACTGAGTTTTGAACTTTGCAGTATCGGGTACTTTTTGTCTCTCCAGCTTGGTGAAATTTACGTCCTGTGTGATGACCAGCCAAAGTTTGTAGAGCGATTGGTTGGGAAAAACTTTACTGAGGTTTTCAAAATAAGCTTGATCAATCGAATAGGGATCCAATATGGGAGCAGTCGAAATGGATCGGTAGTCAAGCAAAATTTGTTTGAGTTGTTCCACCCCAGAATTGAGACGAGTACTGACCAAAACGACTTTGGTATTGAGTTTTTCCTCTAACTTCTGCAAATCAATTTTAATCCCTTTTCTTTGCATCTGATCCGACATATTGATGACCAAAACACTTGGAATTTCCAAATCCTTGATTTGGGTAAACAATAACAGATTCCTCTTTAAGTTTTCGACATCGGTCACCACTACAGCTACATCAGGGAAATCAAAATCGTTTTTATTGAGCAGTAATTCTACTACCACACTCTCGTCCATAGAAGAGGCATTGAGACTGTAAGTTCCTGGAAGGTCGAGTATTCTTGCTTTGGTAACTCGATCCAATCGACAACTGCCTTGTTTTTTTTCGACCGTGATACCAGGATAGTTACCCACTTTCTGGTTCAATCCCGTAAGGGCATTAAAAACAGAAGTTTTTCCAGTATTGGGATTGCCAATCAGGGCAACGGTAATGTCTTTAATCATTCCCTATGGGTTTTACCATAATGTAACGGGCAACCTCTTTTCTAATGGCCAAATGAGATTCATCGATTTTTAGGTACAACGGATCACGAAATGGTGCCAAATAAAGCAATGAAATTTCATTGCCAGGAAGACATCCCATTTCGATCAATTTGAGGGGCAAAAAATCGGTCTCAATCGATTCGATGATTGCTTTTTGTCCAAGTGCCAATTGATCTAGAGGAAACATTATTTAGAATGATTTTAAAAAAACAAAATTATAAATTTTGACTGATTTGAAGCGACAAAGTCTCGTTTATTTAGGAGGGAAAATATTCATCCATCAAAATATCCAAATCCTCCAACAATCGCTCTATTTCCTTTAAATCGGTTCCGTCGTAAAAACCTCTGATTCTTCGGTCGGGGTCTACCAGAATGAAATTTTCCGTATGGATCATATCAAAAGCCCCTCCATCACCGTCTTCCTTGACTGCCAAATAAGATTTTCTTGCCAATTGGTAAATTTCTTTTTTATCACCAGTAACCAAATGCCACTTGGTATCGACCACGCCCTTTTCTAAGGCGTATTTTTTGAGCTGAGCGACTGAGTCAATCTCAGGGGTAACAGAATGGGAAAGCAGTAAAACTTCGGGATTGTCGAGGATGCGTTCTTGCACCTGAAGCAAATTGTCCGTCATGGCTATGCAAATCGTTGGACAGCTTGTAAAAAAGAAATCCGCAACATAAATCTTTCCCTGGAAATCGAGCGCAGTAATCGTTTTTCCATTTTGATTGATCAAAGAAAAATCGGCTATGCGGTGGAATTTTTTTTGATGTTGAATGGTACTGTCCACCAACTCAAAATTCACCATCGCTGGCTGATAGATCGGTAATTTTGGCACAGGAGATAAAGCATCGTAAAACAAACCCAAAATGAGTACTGAAACAAAGGCAAAAAGCCCTAAAAATTTTTTGTATTTTTTTATCAATGTCATGCCTCCACAAAGATAAGCCTTAAAAAATTTAAACAATTACACCCAAAGGTTTTTGTGAAAATGAGTCTGGAATGAGTCTAAAATTGGTATTTTTGATATCCAAAATTATTATGCTATGGATGCTATCCTAATGAAGGGTGTTCAACTATTACTCAGTTTGTCAATTCTTATTGTTTTACACGAGCTGGGTCATTTTATTCCTGCCAAAATATTCAAGACTCGTGTGGAAAAGTTTTTTCTTTTCTTCGATGTCAAATTCGCTTTGATCAAAAAGAAATTTGGCGATACGGTCTATGGTATTGGCTGGTTGCCCTTGGGTGGTTATGTCAAAATTTCGGGAATGATAGACGAAAGCATGGACAGAGAACAAATGCAACAGGATCCAAAACCATGGGAATTCAGAAGCAAACCCGCTTGGCAACGTTTGATCATCATGTTGGGAGGGGTAACGGTCAATTTGGTTTTGGGCTTCCTCATTTACATGATGATTCTTTTCGTTTGGGGAAAAAACACCTTGCCCAACAGTGCACTACCCATGGGAATGAGTGTTTCGTCTTTGGGTGTAGAAATGGGTTTTGAAAATGGCGATCAAATTTTAGCAGTTGACGGCAAGCCCCTAGAAATGGTAATGGACATTAATAAAATGCTATTGATTCGATCTGTAGAAACAGTAGATGTTCAGCATGCCGATGGTCGTAAAGAAACCCTATCCATTCCTCAAGATATCGGTAACCGAATGTTCAGTTCTGGACAAATGGAAATTTTTTATCCACGTTTTCCCGCTGAAGTTGACAGTGTTTTGACCGATAAAAATGCATTTAGTGCAGGGTTTAGACCTGGTGATAGAATTGTAGCCGCCAATGGCCAATCGATTGAAGGCTGGGTCGATCTTCGAGATTTTAATAAACAAAATGCAAGTCAGAACGTTCAATATGTGGTGAACCGAGGACAAAATATAGACACCCTGAATTTGATGCTTGACGCCAACGGTATGATGGGGGTTATTCCCCGAAATACTATCAAAATCAGTCAGGTTGAGCTTGGCTTGGCAGAAAGTATCGTGGAAGGCTTCAGTTATGGCTATTGGACGCTATACGACTATGTGGCGCAATTCAAATATGTTTTCACCAAAAAAGGGGCTTCCCAATTGGGAGGATTTGGAGCCATTGGAAGTCTTTTTCCCGACCGTTGGGACTGGAGGGCTTTCTGGGCCAGTACAGCATTCATATCCATCATTTTAGCCTTTATGAACTTACTTCCTATACCCGCACTAGACGGGGGACATGTGATGTTTTTGTTGTATGAAATGATCAGCGGAAGAAAACCCAATGACAAATTCATGGAATATGCACAGATGGCAGGATTTTTCCTTTTGTTGGCATTGGTCATTTACGCCAATGGAAATGACCTGTTTCGATTTTTATCTAATTAAATAGGCATTTCTACCATCTCATTTTATATTTACTATATTTATAAAAAATAATAACACGATTACCGTTATGAAATTTAGCATCCCTGCTGTATTTATTTCTTTTGTCGTGCTCTGCTCTGCAGCAGTTTCTGCCCAAGTGGAACGCGTAAAAATCGAAGATTTTATTACTGAGCATCAAGGTTTTGAAGAAAATGAAGCTGGAGAAATTACTCCCATAAACATCAAAGAAATCAACAAAAAAATCCGATTCTTCGTTGAAGAACGCTATCCTGAGATCGTTGAATTCTCCCGTAACATCATTTGGGACTCTTACAAAACGTATTTGAGTACTACCAAAATTTTTCACTATCACTCTTTCATTGCTCAGGTTAAGGTTAATGATATTGATCGTCTAAAATATTTGGAAGTAACCTATAATCCATTTACCAAAAAGGTCAATGGTGATTTTGAGTGGATACCTGAAGATGAGGAATTTTATTTGGTTGACGATAAAAAAGAAAAGGATGAAAATAAGCCTGATTATGTAGCATTGGGCATAGCCAACCAAGATCAGAAGGCCGGGTTAGAAAAATTCATAACAGAACATCAAGGTTTCCTCGATGTAATGGAAAGAAAAAATTTAAAAGAGGACGAGATTGTCCCCTTGAATGTAAACGAAATCAACAAAGTTATACGTGCTTTTGTGGGATCTACCTATCCCAATGTACAATTTACCCGAAACATCATATGGGATTCTTACACTTCTTTCATCAGCCCATTTGACAAGTACCATCATCATAATTTTATCGCACAGGTAAAGGTAAAAGACATCAAAAGACTCAAATATTTGGAGGTTTACTACAATCCTGTGTCACAAAAAGCAAATAGTGATTTTGTTTGGATAGAATCCGATGAGGAGTTTTACAGGCAAAAAGAATCTGAAGAATAGTGAAACGATCTGATTATCTCATTTTAGCGGCTGCATTTATCAGCTTTCTGTTGTCGGTTTACCTATGGTTTAGTGGCCAACAACAAGAGGGACTTTATGTGGGCATCTGGGTGCCTTCTATCTTAGCTGCCGGAGGATACATCAAACAAATGTCAAAACGATGAGCATTACCATCATATTTGCTATTGGACTGGTTGTTTTCCTGCTTTTTATTTTGGGAGTATTTTTCAACAATAAAGAGTCCAATGATAATAGGCGTTCGAAAATCGAAACCGATACGGTCGATTATGATGGATCAGGTAATTTTGGGAGGATTCCCAATAAAAAACCCAAGAACCGAGCCATTTAGTTTGTCAATATTTTTTCAAATGAATTAATTGTTGTTGTTTTTGTTGAATTTTTTAACGAAAACATGATGACTTTGACGGTTGTCAGTGTCTTGATACTTTTGCAATCTCTACACACTTAAAACCAAAGAGGTAATTATATAGGTTGGCATTCCGTTCTTGCTCATAGACCGTATTTTCTGAGCTTCCTAAAGTTTATGAGCCTGTCCAAGAAGGTGAGGCATCTTTTTGGCCATTAAAACGAAACCATTTCAGGTCTTTGGAGGAAAAAAACACCAATACGCTTAGCAAAACAGGTGAGTCCCTTTCGGGTTTCCTCGACATGATCGATCCCAACCATGTGTTGAATTCCTTTGAGCATCGGTGCTAAAAAAGCCACCCCTTAGGCAGGGGTGACCAGAGCTTCTCAAAAGGCGTGAAAATCCCAAATCGCTCTACTAAACCTAAGAGAAGCACTTTTTTAAACTATATTATCTTGGTCTTTTTCTTGCTCTTCTCGCGCTATTCGATGTAATCGTTCATGTGGAATGGAAAATTCAACACTAAACTTCATGCGGCTAACGGTACTTTTACTTACATCTTTGTCTTTACCCAGCTTTAGGTCTAACCCCAAAACGCTGAGTTCTACATCGCCCCCTTGGTCGTGGGTGGTTCGGGTACTTACCGCCAGATCAAAGTCCAACTGGGAAAAATCCCCATCATCTCCTGTGGTTTTTAGTACGACGCCATAAAGCGATACCGCACCTTGAGCTTGCAACAAGCCCTGTACCACCTCGGTGACGGCTCCGCTAATAAAATGACTGATTTTCATGGTTTTCTATTATTTTTCCTATCGGATTGGAACATTACTTCTTCTCGTATTCTATTAAAAGTATTCCCTTTGACATGTGACCGTTATGCGTGACGATCCCCAAGCCAGAGTGAGCATCATAAATCTCAGATCCTACTGGTCTTGGAAATACTATGAAATGATTTTTAGGTGATGTGGAATGTAGGTTCATCTTGTTCAAGTTGGGTAAACTGGGGAAGCCTCATTTTGTAATTCTAAATTACAATTTATTATTTAAACGCAGCATCTGGGACATTACCTCAATAACGAATGATGAATTAAAAAAAACGAATTTCCCTACCACAGAATCTAGAAAATGTGGTTTAGATTTTTCCCACTGACATGCGTTGCAAAAGCACGCTAGTTAGGATTAAGAGGCAATCACAAAAAAATTAACTCCCGAAAATGAAACTTATCATCAGTCCATAATCAGTTGAGGAAGGAAGAGGGATAATTCTGGAAATAGGGAAACCAATGCGAGTACCAAAAGGCTAACGGCTAAAAACGGCAGTCCAGCTTTACTGACCTTACCAATAGAGGTTTTGCCAATGCTAGAGGCTACAAACAGACATACACCAACAGGTGGAGTAGTCAATCCGATGATCAAATTCAAAACGGCAATAACCGTAAAATGAATGGGTTCAACATCTACTTCCACAGCGACCTTGAGAAGGATAGGAAACAAAATCAAAAGGGCAGCAATGGTTTCCATAAAGGTTCCAACCAAAATGAGTAAAAGGTTGATCAACAACAGTACGGCGTATTTGTTGGTGGTAAATAATAATATTTGCTCTGAGATTCGTTGTGGAATTTGTTCGGTAATCAGAATAAAGCCAAATAGATTGGCAAATCCAACCAGAATCATCAGTGAGGCAGTTGTTTTCATAGAATCCAAAATGACTACTGAAATATTTTTGAGGTTGAGTTTTTTGTAAACGAACAACCCAATAAAAAGGGCATAGAGAACGGCAACTACAGAGGCTTCGGTGGGAGTAAATACACCTCCGACAATCCCAAAAAGAATGATCACGGTCATGAGCAAAGCCCAAAAGGTATTGGTAAAGCTTTTGAAAATCTGTAAGGGAGTACTTTTTTGATGTTTAGGGTAGTTCTTTTTCTTAGAGACAAAATAGGCAACCATCATCAGTCCTACTCCCAACAGCAACCCAGGAATGGCTCCTGCGAGGAAAAGTTTCCCAACAGACAGCCCACTCAAGGTGGCGGCAATAATCATGGGTAAACTGGGAGGTATGATCGGACCCACGGTTGACGATGCCGCTGTTATGGCACACGAAAAGTCACTGTCATAACCCTCTTTTTTCATGGCGGGAATCATGACGGCTCCCAAACTTGCAGTATCAGAAATAGCGGTGCCCGATATTCCAGCAAAGAGCATGGAGGCACTGATATTGACATATGAAAGTCCTCCACGTACATGACCCAAAAGATGGTTGCAAAAGTTGATGATTTTGTCGGTCAATCCACCTTGGTTCATCAAGTTACCCGCAATTATAAATCCAGGAATACTCAACAATACAAAAACATCGATTCCCGCATACATTTTTAGTGGCATTACTATCAGTGGAGTTCCTTCGAAAATAAAATAAATCAAACAGGACAATCCCAATGAAAAGGCAATGGGGAATTTTAAAAACAGGCAAACAACAAAAACAAGGATGAGAATTAGGATCATGATTTCCAAAATTTAACTTTTTTTAAAAAAGCCAGAAAGCTGTAATAGCAGATAGAGGCACATAAAATCAGCATACTCAAAAAGGGAATGGCCATGATCACTTGCAAACTAGGGGAATATTCGCTCAGCCCCATCTCCACCATTTGTAATGAATACAAAGTGCAAATCCCAAACAAAATAAAACTCAAAAGGTGAGTCATCAGATCAATTATTTTTTTGGTGTATGGAGAAAGTCCCGAGTAAAAAACTTCTAAAAAAACAAAATAATTCCCCTTGTAGGCCAATCCACTGGCAAAGGCAATGGCATAAATGAATAATATTCTTGAGGCTTCTTCTGTCCACGGAGGGACATCGTTGAGAAAAAACCTTGCATAGATCTGAAGGGATACCGTAAAAATGAAACCAGAACTGGTCAGCAAGGTGCCATATTTCAAAAATTTGGCCAAAAAAGCTCTAAATCTCATTGGGTGATTTTTTTAATCGATTTGTAGATCTTTTGCATGGGAGGTGACAAGCTTTCATAAACTGCTTTTTCTCCGTTTTCCATAAAGGCAGTTTTGTCTACCTCCACAAAGATCATCCCTGCCTGCTTCAATTGCTCTTGAACTTTGGATTCGTTTTGCAGAAACAACTGGTGTTCGAAGGCTTGCATATCCTTGGCAGATTCCAAAAAAATGGTCTTAAGGTCTTGAGGCAGGCTTTGAAATTGTTTTTCTCCAACAAGGGGATAACCCCATGTGATCAGATGTCCAGTAAGATTCAAATATTTTTGTACTTCGCTAAATCCAGCATTTTTGATCATCGCAAAAGGATTTTCTTGTGCTTCGATCGTGCCTTGTTGTAGTGAGGAAAAAACTTCTGAAAATGCCATGGGAGTGGGTTTTGCCCCCAATGCTTTCCAAGCTACAACATAGGAAGGAGCATTGGGGACTCTTATGATCAATTCATTTAAATCATCGGGATGCTTGATCGGACGATTGGAAGTCAAATGTCGTTCCCCTCTCTGAAAATAGCCCAAAGGTCGAAGTCCTATTTTTTGGATCATCTCTCTTTCAATTTGTTTACCGATAGCGCTATTGATCAGTTTATGCATGGCGATGGTATCGCGAAGTAAAAAAGGCATATCGGAAAAGGTGAGGATTTCCGCAAAGTTGGTGAGTGAGCCAGCCGATATGGTCATATCGATCACCCCTGCCCGTATCAACCGTACGGCCTCTAACTCCTTGGCCAGTTGCTCTGATGGGTAAACTTCCAATTTCATCCTCCCACCAGAACGCTTTTCAAGAAGTTCTCCAAAATACATGAACGCCTTGTACCAAGTATGATTTTCTTTGACCAGCATACTGGCTTTGAAAAGATATTCTGGCTTGTTGGCTGTTTTAGAAGTACAGGCCAATAGCGACAGCAATAGTAGGCTTGCTAAAAGTAGCTGTTTTGTTCTGCACCACATTCTTGATTTTTTTTGACTCAATTATTCCTGAGAATTAAGTTGCTCTATCATCCTAAAATAGGAAGATTTTTCCAAACACAGCTTGAAAAAATGGTATTGGGATTTTATGCTTAACACTTCTAGTGAATTTTTTTTTGTATTTTGAATTAAATAAACCAAAAATCAATTTATATGTTACCACAAATTATTATAGCATCCGTATGCGTTTTGATCTCGATTTACGGACTTCTAAAAAAGAATCGAGTATTTTTCAATTTAGGATATTTTCTTTTTGGCTTGATCGTCGTGTCTTCAGAATTCAGTTTCTTCGCCAAAAATCAAGCGCCTATTCATTTGGCTGCTGCTTTTTTATGGATGATCCAAATTTCACTGGCCATCCCTAATAAGCTTCCCTATGATGGGAGCAAATTGGCGAAGTCTGCAGCTGTCAAAATATATGTTTGCTTGACTTTGATCAATATTTTTGGCATTTACATCGTAAGAGTAAGCGATGTTCCTGACGTTGCGCAATACTTCCATATGATTCTTGCTGTATTGCCATTGATACCGATCTATTTGATTTTAAATGACAAGATTGAGATCACCCAAGAATAGACCTGAAATCCTTTTTAATGAAATCAACCCTCCTGACAGGAGGGTTTTTTTGTAAACCCAAAAGGGTGTTGAATTACAAATCTTTAAGCAGTTTTTGAAGTTTCAAATTGATTTCACTGATTCTGCGTTTGGCCTCAGCCATCTCAAGACCTTTATTCATTCGGGGTCGCTTGTGACCCACCTCGGTCAACCATGCGTCCTTCAAAATTTTCTGTCTTTCTTTTACACCCTTCCAGATTTGTTCTCCGTTCTTATGCTGGGAAAGAAAGTTATCTATGTTTTCAATCTCTTGGTATTCTTTTATACCCAAATACAAAAGAATTTCCTTGGCAATTAGAAAGTGTCCAGCTTCGTTAGGGTGAACCCCATCTTTTGCAAAAGTAAAGTTCGAATCTCGAAGTCTTTGGTACTCAAGTTCCCTTTTCATTGGGTGATGAATGTCTGCCACCTTCCACTGGGATGAGGAAGATTTACCCAACAGCCAATCTGAATAGATCTGAAGCACCTCGGAATAGGAATTGTCTTTTGGACCGTCATAGACTGGTGGTGTTAGATGTATGATTTCTGAACCTATGGCTTTTACAGCCCTGTGAAGCTGCTCAATCCCAATTTTAAATTTTTTAAAACGTTGATCGTCCAAAGACAAGTAAATTCCGTCATTCATCCCATAACAGGCGAAAACCAAATCAGGCTGGGTTTTGGTCAATAGCCGCTCTAATCTTTCTGAAAGAACAGGACGAGGAAATGCACCGTTGGCATGATTGGTTTCAGAAAGTCCTGATACGGTCTCACTGGGTAAACCAAGGTTGATGATCTCATAATTTTTATCGGGGTGGGAAAGAGAAAAATAAAGGTCAATATAATTTATGTATGCTCCCGAATAAGTAATACTATTTCCAAGAAATATTATTCTTTTGACTCCATTTTGAATAGAATAAGTTTGGGAATGTAGGTTGAGATGAGTTCCAATGAGCAGTATGGGAATGATTATCCTAAATCTCATCTTGAAAAGGATTTAATATGCAATTGACAGGTATATTCGATAGGCCAAATAAACTGCTGTTACTGCCCAAACCCACCAACGGTTTTTCATGTACCACTCCATAAAACGAATATATTAATTGTCGATGAATTCTCAAGCAAAACGAATAAATTTTAGTCATAAATCACTCATTTAGGACTATTTTTTATTTTGGAATTTGACGATAAACCTGAAAGATTTTTAGATAATTTATCTGTAAAAAAATGAGTGTTTTCAGAGGATAGTTTTATATTTGCGTCCGAATTCCTCCTTAGCTCAGTTGGTTAGAGCATCTGACTGTTAATCAGAGGGTCCTTGGTTCGAGCCCAAGAGGAGGAGCAAGCGTAACCGCTACACTACACATTCTTAAAGCCCACCATAATAGGTGGGTTTTTTCTTTTGATGCAATTACTAAAGTTGCAAGGTTTAGGGTAATTTGATAACTCGAACTTTGGTAGCAAGCAAATCAAAATCTTTTAACAACAGCTTTTTTCTAAACTTTGGAGATGCTTCTCCAATCGTTTGTTTTCCATGCATCTTCTTGGTAAAAATAATTGGGCTTGAGAATTTTATTTACCATATCCATGTGAAAAACCTCCACGGTAGAACCCGAAATGGGAGGCACTATCCATTTCCAATCGCCGTGAACAGGCCTTCCTGCTGATTTTTCATCCCCATGAAATTTCATGAAATATTCTACTATAGTGTGGTGGTCTAACATTCTAATTTTATGTTGCCTGTAAGACCATTGTACCGCCAAATTTAACTCAACTACTGCTCTATCTTTCCAATGTGTTTCATCTGAGGTCATATCCAAGCCCATTTTTTCAGCAATCACTGGGAGCATATTGTAGCGGGAAATATCTCCCAAATCCCGAGCTCCAACTTCGGTACTAATAAAAAAGCCGTTTGAGGGGGCACAGCGGTATTGAATCCCTCCGGCATCCAAAGCCATACCGGCTACAGCAGGGACCATAAACCACTTCAAATCAAGGGCTGCAAACCATTCTAATTCGGGATGAGAAATAGGAATTGTTCGGGTGAGGTCCTCCGGCCAGTCAAACCATTGTGGGGGTCGGCCATCGATTTCAAGTACTAAAGGCAGAGGGTCGAATCGACTTTTTTCTCCTTTTGGTTGCCAGCCCAGTTTCAAAGCAATTTTGGTAAGCTCAACAGAGGCTGGATCTCCCAAGATACTCCCATCGTCTTGAACATATCCAGCAAACATCAGAAGCAAAGGATTGTAAAGACGAATGAGCGGTGAATGATCCCTAAAAATAGAAATGACTGCACGTAGATTCCCTTCATTGATCCCAATTCTCAAATGCTCTACAAGCGATTCAAATACCTCTTTCTCCTCTGTGATACTCCGGCAATCACGGAAAATCATATTTCCCCAAAAATAACGTCCCACACAACGGGTACTATTGCGCCACGCAACACGAGAGGCAAATGCGAGTTCATCCGCAGTGTGCCGATAACTGCCTGTGGTATTGATCTCCTTCTGCACTTCTTCCAGGCGTTGGTTTAGTGCCGTTGAAGAAAGATCTTTCTCAGAATAGAATTGCTTTATAAAAAGTTCAGCTTCATAAGAGACATCTTCTATGGGCTGAATAAAAAAGCTTTCAGATTCTACTACATCGCTCTCTTTTTTAACAGGACACTTTTTGTGCTCCACTGGAGCTGTGACCGTTGCTTCTAACAGCTCTCCTTCAGAATCAACTTGAGCATTAAAATGCTCTACGTTTATGGATTCTTTAGGCCACCCTGTTTGGTGTAAAAAGTCTTGGATCTGATTCATAAAAGCCTCCGGGCCACAAAGAAAAGCGACTTTTCCCGGACGATAGGGATATTTTTTTTCTAGCGTTGTTTTGGAAACACGACCCTGTGTTCGCGTGGCGCGATAGTTAATCTCAAAATGAGATTGTTTCGCATACTCACCGAATTCTTTATTCAAAATAAAATTCTTGTCGTAAGGCGCAGACCAATCCAGTTGAAAAGGGCGAGAATCTCCCATAGCAACAAGGGTTCGAAACATTGAAAGGGCAGGAGTTACTCCAATTCCAGCAGCAAAAAAAACAATCTCTTGATGTCCGTCTTCTAGATGATAATTTCCTTTGGGTTCAGAAACTCTAATAATGGAATTGTCATCGGCATGATCATTTAACCATCGTGAAAGAGTCCCCAACTCTTCGCGCTTCACCGCAATTTCATAATGGTCTTCCGTTTGGCCTGAAGAAATAAGACTGTATGCTCTGGTGACCCATTGGTTTTGAACATAAGCCTGTAGCACAATATGTTGACCCGGACTAAAGGATTTCACCGTTCCCTCTACGGGTTTTAAAACCAAGGTTTTAATATCTTTGTTTTCCGTCTCGTTCTTTTTTTCAAGAACAGCCAAAGACATACTGGCCATACCACAGAGCGCCTCTACTAGGGGTTCACAGCCTCCACAAATGGTGGTAGCATTTGTTTTTTCAACAAGCGTAGAGAGTTCTTTCACACCAGCTTGAATGTAGGGGTGAAAATCTTTTTGGCACAAGCTCATACAATTACACACCAACCGATCAGGAGCATTGGTAGCAGGATCCTCCAAGGTGAAAGTCCCCATCTCTTTCAATATGGATCGCTCCCATGATTTTACAGATACTTGAAATAGAATTTTCTCCATGGCAACCGGCAGTGCTGGCCATTTTCCTTCAACATTAATAGAGCAAATTTTGTCTTCCTTAAAGCGAACAGAAACCGAATATTCTTTTTGCCTAATTTCAATATTTTGTGTTGCGGAAGACAACTCCCCCTTACCCCATTGCACTTGTACAAAATCCGTTTTTCTTTCAATGAACAAGGATTCGCCATCTGGATAAAATAGTGTGGTCTTAATTATGGACTCCCCGTTTACCATACTTTTTCTTTGTGTAAAAAGTCCTTTTCCAGGAATTACCTCTACACCTAAAAAAGAAATTGCATTGTCGTTCAGCCATAATTCAAAAAGATCGTGTGTTGGGATTTTTTTTTCATCAGTGGCAATTGACTCAGCTTCCATCCATTCGACCATTGTTTTGGCTGCCGTGGCATCAAAACCGCGTTCCATCCTCAAAAAGTGCTCAAAGTCAGACTTCAGATTGAGAGTATGTGATATGCCAGTCTCTACATTCTCGAGCATTTTTTGAAGGTCTTGCCCAAGATTGGTTTGAAACTCTTCATAACTCAATTCACCATCATTATTTGTGTCTGTGGCCGCAACAAGGCCCTCCACTTCCGTTTTTGAAAATCCCAACTTAACAAGTAAAGTATAAACTTCGTCCACGTCTAACCGGCCATCTTGGTTTTTATCTATTTTTTCAAACTGATGCCTAAGAAAACTGTCGTTTTCTTTTGCCTTTACCAGGGAGTGCTCTAGTTTTTCTATAAGTTTTTTGGTTTTCAGAATTCTTTTAGGGAGGTAAAGATTTTGTCCTGGTTGAACCGATTTGATGGCATCAATCATCGCGTCAAGATCACTCCATCCCATTTTTTCAAAAGGGAATTCAAAAACTCGCATTTCTTTTATTTGTTCCTCATGCAAGTAGAGGAATTCAAGCAATGGGGGATAATAAATGACGGAAACAAACTCTGCCATCCCTTTAAGTCGGGCTTCAGTTTTTTTTAAGGTATTGTTGTTTTTAATTGCAGGGACAATCCAGACAAGATGTTGCAGATCATTTTGCTCACAAGACCGGATAAAATCCTCTAGGATGTCAATCGATTGACTCACCTCAGAAGGCAATAGCATATGAATGCCTTTGTTTTTTTGGAGGGGCACCTTTTTGGCCAATTGATCAAGTAAAGAAGAAGAATTGTGATTGAGCAGTGTGAAGGAATTCATGTAAGTTTAATAGATATAGTCAATATACTAATCTAAGAATTTCATTGAAAATAATAAAGTGAATTTTATTGGAATTCAAAAGCCTCATAAAGTGTCTCAAAATAAATAATATTTCTAAATCTGAATAACAGAGTAAACCCAACTGAACGTACTTATAGCACATCCCATCTCTGTAGTTTTTCGATGATAGGGTCGTAAACCCCAAAAACTTGATATGGGTTTTTGGAAACTTTGATGGAAGTGATTTTTCAAGTTAATGTCTTAAACAGTCAACAAATTTTAATTGAAATAATAATGCTTGCCAAAAAGATGATGGGATTAATCAAGAAAAATAATTTCTTAAATTTACTGTGTGGTGAGATTATCGGTCAAATATTTGCTTTCATTGCTACTTATTTTACAATTCTTAAATTGTAAAAAAGATGAGGATTCTAGTGTACTGGTTAATGCCTCAGTAGCCAACTCATCAGAAGGCAGTGTTGACTTCGGCTCAGGGGATTATACAGTAGGTTCATCCCTAACATTTACTGCAACTCCCAAAACAGGATATGTATTTACTAATTGGACTAATACCAGTACAAATCAAACATACACCAGTAACCCGCTCTCAATAAAAGTCAATGAGAATACTACTTTGGTTGCCAACTTTGAAAAAGCGGCCTATGATGTTTTGTTCAATGTCACTGGTGAGGGAAGTGTCAATAAAGAAGTTGTTGGTGGCGGAGGATTTACACATGGCAGTCAGGTTCGACTTACTGCTGTCCCCACAGAAAACTACTCTTTTTTCTATTGGAATAATGATCCTGGGGATACTGAAAATCCCAAAACAATAACTTTAGAGGAGGATAAAAACATCGCTGCTAAGTTTGATTATGAGGTTGCCAAAAACCTCGTTGGAACTTGGGAATTTGAGATGATCGATCCAGCCTCCAAGAATGTTACGACCATTAAAATGTCAATTGACATCTCTTTAAATGTACTTATGACAACCATCGTGAATGGTCAAGTCATTTCACAGATTTTTACTCATTTGATTACCCTCAGTGCAACGGCAATCCTGATGGGTGACTTTGCAATAATTACTGATTTGGTGGTGGCATCAGCTACCAGCCTGAGTATGAATATGATTTCTATACCTGAGGACACTGACCCTCCAACCAACGAGTCTGAGATTCCCGATACTGGGACGGCTCTTAATCTTTCTGGTAGCAAAACACAAGAAGAGCCTGAAAAGGATGAGAACGGTATTATTATCGCCCCTACAGAGGCTGTAACAGCCTCCTCTACTACAGCGAATATAGGAGCTGTATTTGAAGAAAGTTTTGATCAGCTTACCAGCATTCAAAGTTCTACGCTCTCAAGTGATACATTGGAAACAGGAACATCAACATCTACAACTGGTGCTGTTTCATACACCGCTTGTTCATTAGACGCAACACTTAAGGCAGGCAGCTCTGTTAATCAGACCGTAGCCAGTGGATCCTCAATTAATCAGGTAGTTTATGATATTATTACAGATTGTACTCGAGTGATTCATCTTGTCAGCAGTTCTGGATTACCAAGTGGAGTAAGTGCATCCATTACAGGAGATGAACTAAAAATATCAGGCACCCCATCGGGAGGTTTAGGAACATATAATTACTCAGTAACACTAGATAATCATCTTGAACAAACCAGCTCAGCTCCCTTTGTATCAGCGACTGTTTCAAAAGTTGTAAATGGAACCATATCGGTTATCAATACCGGAACTACAACATCAACTAATACTACTGACACCTCCACATCTACTAATACAGGAACAACCTCAAATACAGGAGATGAAAGTAATTCTGGGGCTACCTCATCTGGTACAACTGATACTTCCACATCAACAAATACCGGAGTAACAACCAATACTACTGACACCTCCACATCTACTAATACAGGAACAACCTCAAATACAGGGGGTGGAGATAGTACCAGTTCTGGGACAACATCTAGCACATCTGGAACAAGCAGTCCCACTTCCGACAACAATAACTGTACTATTTCTAGTTCACTAACCTCAGGATCTGACAACCAAATAGTTGTAAGGGGAAATCCTATTGAGACTTTAATTTATTCAATAACATCAGATTGTAACCAATTAAATAACACAAATATCTATGGTCAGCAACTTGTATCAGGTTTACCACCGGGTGTTACTGCATCTCTTAGCGGAAATACAGTAACAATTAGCGGAACCCCGACTTCACAAGCCTCAGGCACCTATGATTATGCTATCACAATAGACGATAGTGTTGAAGCAACAGAAGTTTCAGCATATGTTGCACCGACAGTTTCTGATACAATTACTGGGTACATTACCGTTGAAGAGTCTACCGATGAATTAGTTCTGTCAACTGATCCATCAACACTAAATCAATCCGTTTGTAATGATTCACCCATAACACCCATTGTTTTTCAACTGGATGGAAGTGCTAGTATGGCATCAGTAACTGGGTTACCTGAAGGATTAAATTCATCTATTGACTCCAATAATGACTTGAAAATTGAGGGCTCTTTTAGTGGGAATATTTCATATCCTACGGTTTATGATTTTACAGTAACAAGTAATGGCAGCCAACCCGATACAGTTAATGGTAGAATTACTTTTTATCCACTATCAGAAATTACAAGAACATCTGGAGATGCTAATATCGTAGTTAACTCAAGATTGGATGGAGCTGAAGATCAATTAACAAATACATCATTCAGTCTATCTTTTCAAATAGCAAATGCTGTTGGGGCTAATGTAACTTGGGACGATGATATAATAACTCCTAGTGTTAATGTTAGTTTCGACGGAAATACAGGCATTTTAAGTATTTCTGGTAACCCTGGTGCAACTGAAACAAGTACTCATCCTGATTTTAAGACCTATAACTACACCATAACAACTGTTGGAAATGAATCGGGTTGTTCGGAAGCATCAATTACAGGTAGCATAGAACTTTTGGATGCCACTAGCTCAGGAAATTCCTCCGACACTACTTCTTCTGAAACCTACGAAATAAATGTCACCGCAACTAGTGCTACTAATTACATACTTGATGGATCTGACAGAAATGGATCAGTATCAGGGAATGATCCGTCAGTAACAATTAATGTTGGTGATACAATAAACTTTGTTGTCAATGCCTCCGGACATCCTTTTTATCTAAAAACTGTGCAAGGATCAGGAACGGGAAATCAAATTGAAGGAGTTTCTAATGCCGGCACAACTAACGGAACTGTTTCTTGGACCCCAACAACTGCCGGTACTTACTACTATCAATGTGCTCCTCACAACAGTATGTATGGGGTAATTACTGTAAATTAATCATAGGCATATCATCTTCAGTCATTCATTTTAGATTATTTTATAAATCTGTTCGAAAACTAATTGAAATCTGAGGTTTTGCTAAAATATTATCATCAGAATTACCAACTCCAACTGCCTATTTAGCAGGGATCGCTTTGTACTGATCTGCTCCTGAAGCTAACTTCAATTCGGCCGGAACTTATGAAAAAACGGGAGAGCTATTAACAGCTTAATCCTACTACAGAGAATTGAAATCAATAAAATTAACAAATACCTTCAAGGGTAGATTTATTTGACTTATTAGAACAAGTTTAGTTAAATATCTTTTCTCATTTGAATTAATTTTGATGAATCTCTTTGACTATCAACTCTCCAATTTCTTTAATTCTCTCAAAGCCTGTTTTATATCCATGAAGATATAATCTTAATTTAGTTGGTTGATACTTTTATGACGCTCATATAGACAAATCATATTTGAAATTTGAACTTTTGGTTTATTTTTGGGTAAATACCCAAAAATAAATTAAATTTGGAGTATTGGGTAAATACCCAACTCTAATTTCTATGTACAATGAAAGACCTTAAATATCTTTTTGCCTACACCATTCCAGCATCAGCCTACCTTTCATTCACCTCAACGGGTATCTGGACCTATTCTGCGGTTTTCTTTGCATTCATAATAATTCCCCTATTGGATGTTTTTACTGGTGAAACAAAGGACAACCTCTCTGATGAAGATGCTTCGTATAAAAAAAACAAATGGATCTTTGACCTAATGCTTTATTTGAATGTTCCTATTGTATTTGGACTCCTTTATGTGGTTTTCAATAACATTCAGTCACAACATTATGAAACCTACGAGTTTGTTGGTTTGGTCTTGTCGAGCGGGATTCTTCTTGCAACCAATGGAATCAATGTCGCTCATGAGCTCGGTCACCGTCGGCCCCACTTTGAACGTTTTTTAAGTAAGCTACTCTATCTTCCATGTTTGTACATGCACTTTTACATTGAGCATAATTTTGGCCACCACCTTAAGGTCGCGACTCCTGAAGATGGTGCTACCGCCCGTTATCGGCAAACCCTTTATTCCTTTTGGTTTACATCTGTCACTCGGCAATACAGCAGCGCTTGGAAGATTCAATTGCAACAACTTAAGTCCCAAGAGTTGTCTTTTTTTTCCATAAAAAACGATATGCTTTTGTATCACTTCATTCAGCCCATCTACCTGATCGGGGTTTATGGCTTGTTCTCTTTTCGAGTAATGTTATTCGCAATCATTGTTGGGATTGTTGCTTTCCTTTTTTTAGAATGTATCAATTACATTGAACATTATGGACTGCGCCGATTCAAAACTGAATCTGGCAGATACGAGAGGGTTCAACCCCATCACTCATGGAATTCCAATTTTAATATTGGACGCATTACTCTTTACGAATTGACACGACACAGCGATCACCACTACAAATCCACCAAGAAATACCAAATTCTCAACAGCTATGCTGAAAGTCCAACCCTTCCTCTTGGATATCCAGCTTCAATATTGTTGAGCTTGGTACCCCCTCTTTGGTTTTGGGTGATGAATCCACGAGTTCCCAAAGCGATGAAATCTCAATACAAAAATGTTTGAAACCACCGCTTCACAATTTACTAAGACAACAGCTGCATTGTTTTCAGAAAAAACACGAGACCGAATTTTGGCTTCCAGTTTGATTTTGTTCAATGAGCGTGGATTCAGCAGGGTAACCACTGCCTCTATTGCACATAATGCTGGTGTTCTGGAAGGATCGCTTTGGTACCACTTCAATACCAAAAAAGACATATTAGCCGCACACATCCAACTCCTTCAGCAGGTGTTTCTAAACGAAAATCAGCAAGCCAATGCTTCGGACATCAAAACAATTGTTTCCGGAATTTTCTCTTCCTACGATCTTATTTGGGACTTTAGGTACATCCTCAGAGATGACTTTCAGACATCATTAGTCGAGGGGGAACTTGTGTTGAAGACCGCGAGGGAAATCAACGATTTTCTAGATCAATGGGCGGAAGGTCGTATCAAGCACTCCTTTGACAACGGGTTGCTCATTCTCAATCCAAAGGAAATAGAAAACATTTCTGAAATCACATTACTCATTGGTCGTTATTGGCTGGATTTCTCTGGCAAAAAATATCCCAACAGCAGTGAAAAGTCACTTCGAACAAAAGGATTAAAACACATTTTTACCGTTCTTCAACCCTACCTCGTTCCCAAAGCAAAATCTATCATATCGGAAATGATGGAAATGCGCTAATCTATAAAAAAACAGCTTTTAAAACAACAATTAGGCTACTTTCTATTACAACTGTTTTTTTAAGATATTTGCAGGCACCCAATAAAAGTCAAAATGCCTCAGAAAAGAATAAGCAGCTTAATTCATTACCATTTCATAGTCTTTGTTTTTGGTTTTACCTCAATTCTCGGAGCGCTCATCAGTATCGAGGCCCTAGACTTGGTTTGGTACCGCATGCTTATCGCCTCATTTTTTCTAGGATTTTTTCTATTATTATTCAAAAAGCGAAGGTTTAAGATTCCACGCAGTCAGCACCTGAGTCTGCTTACGGCGGGCTTCTTAATT
>JAYNHF010000009.1:33377-65633 GCA_038107695.1 Flavobacteriaceae bacterium
TTCTTCAAGGCCATAAAAATGGTGGGGATTTCACCTACATTGGCCATGCTGTCGTCTGGCGCCTTAATGACAGCCGTTTTGGAACCCATAGTGTACAAGCGAAAATTCTTGCTCTATGAGTTGGTTTTTGGCGTCATGGCCCTTTCTGGAATGATCCTGATTTTTAACGCTACACCCGAAGATTGGACAGGTATGTTTCTGGCCTTAATCGCTACTTTTTTAGGAGTACTGTTTACCTTGATCAATGGAAAATTGATCCAACAAAACAGTTCGACCCTTATTACCTTCTATCAAATGATGATTGGCTTTGTTTTCATCAGTCTGTATCTCCTTTTTACGGGTGCTTTTGAACCCGTTTTTTTTACGATTTCAGCTCATGATTTCTTGTGGCTTTTAATTCTTGGTACGGTTTGTACTGCCTACGCCATCACAGGTGCTATCGCTGTAATGAGGGAATTGAATCCTTTTACCATCATGCTCATCATCAATATGGAACCTCTTTATGGAATCGTTTTGGCATTAGTTATTTTCGGAGAAAGTGAATTAATGAATACTGAATTTTATTTGGGATTGACCATCATTCTAACTGCTATTTTTTCAAATTCCATTGTCAAATTCAGAAACCGCCTCTCCCAAAAAGATTAAGTTTTTCAATGAATATAGTGAATATGACTCTATTTTCATTGTCAATCAATTAAAATGAATTAATTTTGCCCGATGATTCCGAGTCCTCTAAAAAAAATTTTTGTATTGCTCATCTCTTCTGTTACGTTGATGCAGTCATGTGGTTTGTTAGACAAATTGGTCGATCTTAGATTTGCAAATAATTACCAAATTCAAATGGATTTCGAGGGAGACTCAGACAAAGAGGACGATAAGCAAAAAATCGATAAAATTGTCCCACACAATACAGAAGAAAATAATCTCGCCTCTCTTGGCGACGGTAATTTTATGAGACAAAACATGAATTTTTGTTCATTTGTTTTTGAAATCCCTATTCCTCCCCCAGAATTTTCATAGCACGTAGTATTTAGGATACTACCCTTGATTCCGTAAATTTTAATTTATTAAATCGGATTGTTCTCTGAACAATCACAACCTTTGTTATGAAAAAACTACATTTATTTTCAAATTTAAAACACGACTTGCCTGCAAGCGTCGTGGTATTTTTTGTCGCAATCCCTTTGTGTTTAGGAATTGCCTTGGCCAGTGGAGCACCCTTGTTCTCTGGCTTAATTGCAGGAATAATTGGAGGAATTGTTGTCGGGCTTATCAGTGGCTCTGAAGTAGGCGTTAGCGGTCCCGCTGCGGGTTTGGCCGCAATCGTATTGACTGCGATTTCCTCCTTGGGAAGCTTTGAAATATTTTTGCTGGCCCTTGTTTTGGGTGGAATCCTGCAACTTGCTCTCGGACTCTTTAAAGCGGGGGTGATTGGATATTATTTTCCCTCCTCAGTCATACGTGGAATGTTAACTGGTATTGGACTGATCATCATTATCAAACAGATTCCCTATTTTTTCGGGTACGACAGTACTTCGGCTCAACAGACCGACTCGTCGGGATTTGAATTCTTAAGTCACATCAACATTGGATCAACAGTCATTGCAATCACTGGACTTGGAATCCTTTTGTTGTGGGAAAAAGTATTAACCAAAAAAGCTAAAATTTTTCAGCTCGTACAGGGCCCTCTTGTAGCTGTTGTTGTAGGGATTTTCTACACCTATTTTAGCTCGGGCAATCAGTCGATTGGAATACCGACTAACAATTTGGTAAACATTCCCAAAAGTTCCGATTTTACAAGTTTATTGTCCAATTTTACATTTCCTGATTTTTCTGCTATTGACAACAAAGAGGTTTGGATCGTCGCTGTGACCATTGCCTTAGTAGCAAGTCTTGAAACCCTGCTTTGTCTTGAAGCTACCGACAAACTGGATCAACAAAAGCGCGAAACACCCAAGAACAGAGAACTCATTGCGCAAGGAATCGGGAACATGTTATCAGGATTTATTGGAGGTTTACCAGTAACGCAGGTAATCGTCAGGAGTTCTGCCAATATCCAATCTGGGGGAAAAACCAAAATGTCCGCCATTATTCATGGATTTCTTTTACTGATCTCTATCATGGCAATCCCGAATTTACTCAATATGATTCCACTTTCTGTATTAGCGGCTATACTATTTGTGGTGGGTTATAAACTAGCAAAACCAGAATTATTTATCTCAATTTTCAAATTGGGATGGAAGCAATTTTTACCCTTTATCACTACTGTGGTTGGTATCATAGCTACCGATCTATTGACCGGTATTTTTATGGGTCTGGTCGTTGGAATTTATTTCATTCTCGTTGACAGTTACAAAAACTCTCACGCGCTCATCGTCAAAAATGACAAAGGAAGTAAAAACAGTTACCGCATTAGTTTTGCCGAAGAAGTAACATTTATCAATAAAGGACCCATCCTAAAAGAATTGGAACGACTTCCTGATCAAGCTAATTTGGAATTGGATGTTAGGAAGACCAAGTTTTTGGATTTTGATATTCTGGAAACCATCAATGATTTTTTACATAAAAACGCCCATCAAAAAATCCAAATCAAGGTGATTACTGAAAGAGGGGCATTTGAAAATCCGTCGGATCTGTTTAGAACTATTTTTCCACATCAAAAAACAGGGTGATCATTAGTCAAGGCAAAAAATAATTGGAAGACAACTTCAGTGATCTTTATGCCTACTCACAAAAATTAGAATCGCATTTGAACAGCCTCTTTAGGGGGCTGTTTCTTTTTGTTTTTTCATGAGGGTTCAACGGTCTAGAACTCTAATTTTAAAATATGAAGTAACTTGATCAAAGACTTTAACTTGATTCATTAATATTGTAAATAAATATTTAACCCATGAAAAATAATTTTCAAGTATTGATTTGTCTGATTTTCATTACAATTTCAAACCCAATCTGCGCTCAAAAAACTATCGCGTCAGATCGTCTTTTTTCGGATCAAACAGTATTGAAAATTAATCTAAATTATTCTAACGAAAAACTGAATCGAAAAACCAACGACTCAACATACATTCAATCAAAGCTCCTTTTTTTTGAAAAAAATCAACCCAAAGAAATTAATATCTCTCTTCGAGCAAGAGGTAATTTCAGAAGGAAAAATTGTTTTTTCACCCCTGTCAAAATGAAAATAAAAAAGAGTGAATCCTCTGAGACAATCTTTGAAGGAAACCGCTCTTTGAAATTGGTCTTGCCCTGCATAGATGAACGGGACAAAAATGATAACATCATCAAAGAATTTATTGCTTACAAGATTTATGAAATCATCTCTCCTTATTATTTCCAAACGAGAAGGCTTCAAATAACCTTAGTCGATCAAAATGAGAAAAGTGGAAAAAAATACAATTTAAAAGGGTTTTTGATTGAAGATGATGACAAGGTCGCCGAAAGGTTTGACGGTAAAATTGTAAAAAGGAAAATAAACCCCTTGGCAATGGATAATTTCAACTCCTTAAGCCTGTCTTTTTTTAACTTTATGATCGGAAATTCCGATTTTTCATCCTCACATCATCACAACGGTAAATTACTTTTTTCCGAAAAAAAAATATTCCCCATCCCCTATGACTTTGACCTAACAGGCTGGGTAAATCCAAGTTATGGTAAAGGAGTTATTAATCGATTGGGGTATTCTGTTGAAAAAAGAAACTTTATGGGCTTCAATCGAGGTAACGAACTTTTCTTCTCTGTGAGAGATTATTTTTTAGAAAAAAAAGAGACCATTTTTGATAAGGCAGCGTCTTTTGAAATGGAGTTTGATCAAAATTATGAATTCAATACCATGATGGATTACCTAAAAGATTTTTACAGAATTTTAGAAAGTGATAAACTATTCAAGCGTTTGATTGTTTCTCGAGCTAAATAAAAACTACTCCCTGATAAAAATTACCTGAAAACTCTTGATAAAGAAGATAAAGCATTTATCTTCACATGGATGATTAAAACCATTTTAGTTCAAAGAGGGTACACCTTGAGTGTGATCCTTGAGGTGATGCTTTTGCTCTTTTTTTATGTGATCGAGGGGGATATTGGTGAAGTATTCCGACTTGCGGCACGATATTCTGGCCGACTTTCATTAGGTATTTATCTGCTGTGTTTTTATCTTTTTGTGGAAGTCCAACAAAAAGATGAGCCTTCGACAAACATCAAAAAGGCCCTCGGTGTTTTTGCAGTCATGCATTTGATCCATTTTATTTATCTATCTGTTTCACTACATATCAATCAAGTTCCCATTGTACCCACTCGATTGGCAGGAGGGTTTATTGCATATTTGATGATCGTTCTTTACCCCTTTCTCATTGAAAAAATTACTCGAAAAGTTTATCATTTGATTTATTTCTACTATGTCGGTTTTGTCATGATGATGACTTATATTTCAAGAGTCCGTGGTCAGTTTGAAGGAGCAAGTCCAGAGATATTTCATTATGTAGCTTTGATTGTACTTTTGACTGCATTTCTGTTTTTTGGGATAAGATTGAGCTCTAAAAAATAATCTTTAAACCCGAATTGTGTATTAGGGCTTTGTTGTGGGCGCTGAAAACTCCTTTTATTCTTCTCTCATGTTTTTTTTGTATCACTGATCCCCTTGAAAGGAAAGAAAAAGGAGGCCCAAATTACCTTTGATAATTGGTAAATGTACGGGGATAGAATTGTGATAAAAAAAACGATTAAAAGGAAAATATTCAGAGGCGATTGAGTCATTCCGAACAAATGCATAACGATAAAAATAGCAATGGACAAACCCACCCCCAAACCATAAGACACGTACATTGATCCGTAAAAAAAAGAAGGCTCCTTATTAAAATCTATTCTACAATGGGGACACTTAGGATTGATTTTAAGAAAACCTTTAAACGAATAGGGAGTATTTCTAAAAAGATTCCCCGACCTACAAGAAGGACATTTCAATGACAGAATTGAGGTTAAGCGTTTCATAATTTTGAGCTTATTATTATTAAATGTAAAATTCGCTCTCTATTCAGCCTGAGCATAAATAAACTTTCTTCTTGCGATAACAACTCCTCCAGAAAAACTGGATTCTATTGTTTTTCCCTTCGCTCAAACCAGAGCATAACACGATTGTTATTAAATAGATTCAGGTTGGTAACCCCAAAATTATTATTGCGATTATTGATCATGGGTAAATTTCCGCTCAATTCCAATTCAACCCCTTGGGTAACGGCTTTAAGAACATAACCCTCGGACTGATACTCATTTATCAGTCTGACGATAGAGGGGTTTTTAACGGTTTTTCGCTTTACCGCTTCCCCATCGTCTATTTTATAAATTAGTTCTTTTTTGGATTGCTCCAAAACATCGATTATGATCCATTCTTGGGAATGAATCGTTGCTGAAACCATCAAAAACAAACAACATGCTACACTTTTCATTTTATGAGATTTATTGATTAATAAGGACTACTTCTCCAATTTTTTGCTCATGTGAACCAGAGTAATCATCACAACACCCACCATGGCATGCAAAAAACCAAAGGCAAAAGCATCAAGACTATTCAAGTCTCCTTTTATTGAAGAAAGAGAAAAGAAAAAAACTGCCAATAAATTAAAAACAGCCACACTATAACCGTAAATAAGTCTCACTTCAGGTTTGTGCCATACTTTTTTTAGAATCAAAAAAGTAACGAGCCAAAAAAGAAATTCGTACAGATATTGAATATCGTTTAGTGCCAACATAGATCATCTTCATTTTATTCAATATAAAATTAGAAAAAAAACCACGGATTCAAGCCCTAATTTATTGTAAAAAATTTTGATGTCCCTCGAGTAATTTAAAATTAGTTAACATTAAATTAGTAATAAATTAAATTCACTCCAGCTCATGAAGGGTTTTATGTTTTTTCTAATGGTTATGGTTTTTGTAGGAAGTTTGGCAGCCCAAGGACCCTCGAACAGTCAGCAAGTCGATACTTTAAAGACAGTTGATAAAAAACAAAGCTATTACAAATTCTTTGGTGTGACCCGATTCACTTTCAATCAAGCTTACTTCGAAAACTGGGTTTCTGGGGGTGAAAATTCCTTGACGGGACTTCTTAGCATTGACTACAACATCAATTATTTGGGCCCAAAAGATTGGGTGTGGGACAATAATATTTCGTTATCTATTGGCACGACTTATCTTTCGGGAAATTCCTTTTTTAAAAAAGCCGATGATCGAATTGAAATCAACTCTGTTCTTAGTAAAAAAGTAAATACCTATTGGAACTACTCTGCATATTTCAATTTTAAAACCCAGTTATTGGCGGGCTATCGATACTTTAAAGAAGATGGAGCAGATCAAAAAGAAAAAATTTCGAGAATTCTTTCCCCTGCCATCATCCAAATGGGTTTGGGTTGGTATTACAAGGAGGGAAAAATGGCGTGGTTTAACATCGCCCCCTTAGCCGCCAGAGGAATTTTTGTCAGTAAAGACTACACCCAAAACCTATCTCCTGGAAAAAAATATTTTGGAGTGGAAAGGAATGCCACAAGTATTATTTCTGTAGGAGCTTCCTTTTCAGGTTTTATTAAATCTCATTTGATGGAAAACATCACTGTGGACAATAGATTCAACGCCTATCTCAACTATCTCAACAAAATTCAAAATATTGATTTTGAATGGAATGCCAACATAAGGCTTAAAGTAAATGACAAAATCTCCAGCAATCTTATTGTGCATTTGCAATACGATGACGACCTGATCAAACGCCTACAGATTAGAGAATTGTTTGGACTCGGCCTAACCATCGACATTTAGTAAATAATGTTAAGAGGTGTAGTGATTTAAGATAATTGTTGGTTACTCAAACTGACAGTAAAAGAATAAATTTGGATTAATGAACAAAATTATTCACATTTTATTCTCAACAGCGGTGTTGGTTTTATTTTGGAGTTGCCAATTTCAAAAAAACAATCCTCCCAATGTAATTCTCATTCTTACCGATGACCAAGGTTGGGGTGACTTGAGCTTGAATGGTAATCTTGACATAAGTACCCCTAACATTGATCAATTGGGCAGAACAGGTGCTCAATTCGATCGATTTTTTGTCAGTCCAGTTTGTTCTCCTACACGAGCAGAAATATTGACGGGGAGATATCATGTTCGCGGTGGGGTTTACAGTACAAGCGCAGGAGGTGAAAGGTTAGACATTGAGGAACAAACACTAGCAGAAGTTTTTCAGTCTGCAGGCTACCAGACTGCTGCCTACGGCAAGTGGCACAACGGTATGCAAGCGCCTTTTCATCCTAACAGTCGGGGTTTTGATGACTTTTATGGGTTTTGCTCTGGCCACTGGGGGAACTATTACAATCCTCTTTTGGAGCACAACGGGAATCTGGTTAAAGGTGACGGATTCATTATCGATGATTTAACCCAACACGGTATCGATTTTATCAAAAAAAATGAGAAGCGTCCCTTCTTCCTTTATCTACCTTACAATACCCCTCACAGCCCAATGCAAGTACCCGATCGGTTTTGGGAAAATTTCAAAGGAAAAGAATTGAGTCAATTGGGAAGTAGTGGTCCTTTCAAAACACAAGAACAGATGGATCATGCTAGAGCAGCACTGGCCATGTGTGAAAATATTGATTGGAATGTCGGTAGAATTTTGGATCAGCTCAACAAAAGTAATTTGTCTGAAAATACAATTGTGATCTATCTCTCCGACAACGGCCCAAATGGAAATCGATGGAACGGTGGAATGAAAGGCCGGAAAGGGAGTACTGACGAAGGAGGAGTTCGTTCTCCAATGATCGTGAATTGGCCCAATAAAATTGCTCCTGGCATGGTCATCGAGGAAATTGCCAGTGGTATTGACATCCTGCCCACATTAAAAGATTTGACCGGGATAATGTCACCGCCCAAAAATCCTTTAGACGGCGTCAGCCTTCAACCCCTTTTGTTGCAAAATAATTCCGTTTGGAAAGACCGTCCTATTTTTAACTACTGGCGAGGGAAAATGAGTGTAAGGAATCAGAACTATCGATTGGACAATGATGACCAACTTTTCGATATGCGCATTGATCCCAACCAAACCCGAGATATCGGCAAAGAAAACCCTAAAATTTTGGCAGCGATGATCGAGACCAAAAGACAATGGAAATCGGAAGTACTAACACAACTCCCCCCTGAGGACAAACGTCCCTTCACCATCGGTCACCCCAGCATGTCAACCACTCAAATACCAGCTAGAGACGGTACTCCAAGTGGAGACATCAAACGCTCGAATCGGTATCCAAATTGCACCTATTTTACCAACTGGATCAATACAGAAGACCTCATCAGTTGGGAAGTAGAGGTAGCTCAAGACGGAAATTTTGAAATAATCGTTTACTACAGCTGTGAAGAAGATGCCATTGGCTCCATTTTTGAAGTGAGCCTTGAAGATGCAAGTCTTCAAGCGGAAATTAAAGAAGCTCATAATCCAGCTGTTTACGGTGCCTCAGAGGATCGGGTAATCAGAAGAGAATCCTATGTTAAAGATTTTAAACCCCTCAATATTGGAATACTAAAACTCAAAAAAGGAAAAGGAACATTAAAGCTGAAAGCAATTAAGAAAAAGGGAAGAGCGCTCATGGACTTGAGACTGATACTTTTAAAACGCATTTAGCTATCTAATGAATTTGAATAATTTCTTTAAATTGAATATAATAATTTAATACAAACGAATAAAGTGAAAATTACCAAAATTGAAACCCACGTTCTTTCTAATAAACTAGAACAGAGTTTCTTCTTTTCGCAATGGGCTTATGACGAAAGGAGAATTTGTGTTGTGAAAATCGTAACGGACGAGGGTATTTATGGTTGGGGAGAGGGTTATGGCCCGGCCGATGTCATCCAGAGTGGGATTGAATTGCTCCGACCAATCTTGATCGGCAGTAATCCAATGGAAAACGAATCCCTGTGGTTTGAGATGTATCGAAAAACCCTCGATTTTGCCAGAAGAAGCGTTCTTTCTGCTGCGATCAGTGCCTTAGACATTGCCCTTTGGGACATTAAAGGAAAAGCTTTAAATCTTCCGATAAGTGTTTTGTTGGGAGGACAACACAGAAAAAAGGTTGTGCCTTATGCCACAGGTCTTTATTTTTCAAAGAAAAAAACATTGGAAGATGATCTAGTAGAAGAAGCACAAAGCTATGTCAAACAGGGTTTCAAAGCCCTAAAGATGAAAGTGGGTTTATCCATAAATGAAGACGTACAGCATGTAAAAAATGTTAGGGCGGCCATTGGGCCCGACATTCAACTCATGGTTGACTCCAATCATGCTTATTCTCTGAGAGAGGCTCTTGAACTGGCCAGAAAGATTGAACCCTATGACATCACATGGTTTGAAGAACCCGTCTCGCCTGAGTTTTATGATCAATATGCGCAACTTCGAGAAAAAACCTCAATCCCAATTGCAGGCGGAGAATGTGAATATTTACGTTTTGGTTTTTTACAGCTCCTACAAAACAAATCCGTTGATATTGCTCAAATCGAGTTGTGTTCCTCTGGAGGTTTGACCGAAGCTAAACGCATTGCAAGTTTGGCCAGTGCTTTTGGCGTGGAAGTGATCCCACATGTATGGGGAACAGGAATTGGTTTTCATGCAGCCTTGCATTTTATTGCCAATTTAGAACCTCTTCCAGGAAGACTCTTCCCTCCAGAAGTTTTTATTGAATACGACCGAACAGAGAACGCGATCAGGGATCGTCTTACTTATCCTTTTGTAAAAATGGATCAAGGGTACATTGACATTCCTCAAACTCCAGGTTTGGGAATTGATGTAGATGAAGCTGCCTTAAAAGAATTTTCAACAAAATAACTGTATCGATCAAAACGACTTAGGATGAATTTTGGATCATTAAAAATGTACATCGGAGGGGCATTGGTAGCGGCCAACCAAGGCAAAAAGCAAACCATTTTATGTCCTGCTACTGAAGAACCAATTGCGGAGGTGGCTTGGGCCGATGAAACCGATGCCCTCAAAGCTCTTGATGCTGCACAAACTGGTTTTAAATATTGGTCTGCCCTCAGTTTGTCAGAAAGAACTCAATGGATGTCAAAATTACGCACTGCAATACTTGAAAAAGAAATGCTGTTGAGGCAAGCCATCATCCACGAAATGGGAAAAACCTATTCCGGTGCCTACGAGGATATTGAAGCCATAACCAACGCACTAGAATTTTATCCCAAAGCCATGGCCGCTGTCAAAGATGAAGAAATTCCCGATCAGGAAAATACACACAATCACTTTATGGTTCATCAAGCGGCAGGGGTTGCAGTGGCCTATTTAGCGTGGAACTTTCCTCTTCTCAATGTCGGATTCAAAATAGGACCGGCTTTGGCTTCTGGCTGCAGCCTGATCATTAAGCCCTCGGAATTATCACCAGTATCGTCCTATTTACTCGGCGAAATATTACACGAAATCAACTTCCCTGCAGGAGTCGTTAATATTCTATGTGGCCCCCCTGAAAAAGTTGCTACGACCATGACCAAAAGTAATATTCCCAGTGTGATTACCATGATTGGCTCGACCCGAACTGGAAAACAAGTCATTGCTGACAGCAGCAGTACCATAAAAAAACTCAGTATGGAATTGGGAGGGAATGCACCCTTTATTGTTTTTGACGACGCCGACAAGGAGGCAGCACTCGATTTAGCCATAGGAATTAAATTTGGCAACTGCGGTCAAATATGTGTTGCTGCTAACCGTTTTTTCATCCATGAAAAAATCTACGATGAATTTCTTCAAGCCTACCTAAATAGGGTTGAAAAACTTCAGTTGGGCTTTGGGAAGGACAGCACCAGTGACATGGGGCCATTGGTAAGCCTTCAAGCACAGCAACGAATGATAGATATTGTTTCTGACGCTACCGCTAAAGGAGCCAAAATTGAAGCTGGAGGGAAAATCCCTGAAGGTTTTGACAAAGGATACTGGTTTGAACCTACCGTGCTCAGCAATGTTACCACAGAAATGCGGGTCTATCGGGAAGAAACTTTTGGACCCATTGCTCCGATCTTTAAATTCAAAACAGAAGACGAGGTTCTGGCCATGGCCAATGATACTGAATATGGATTGGCCTCCTACCTGTTTACCAATGATTTGGAACGTCAAGCCCGTTTTGCCAATGAGCTTCAATTTGGTGAAGTTCAAATCAATGGCGTCAAATATGCCATCTACCTCCCTCACGGAGGAATCAAAAACAGTGGTATTGGTCATGACTGCTCGACCCTGGCATTGGACGATTACCTCATCAAAAAAAGAGTTACTAAAACCCTATAAACCAAAACAATTATGGAAATATTTTTACCGTTCTTACTGGTCATCATCGCAAGCTTTTTTCAGGGAAGCTTCGGATTGGGCATGAAATACATGGAACCCCTAAAATGGGAAGCTTGGTGGATCGTTCACGTTACCATAGCCATGATTATTTTTCCCATTATTTGGGCCATTGCTGTAGTTCCTGACCTTTTTCAAGTCATTAAAAATGCTCCTGGAGAAGCGATCTATTTGGGCATGCTTTTTGGATTTTTGTGGGGCGTGGGTGGAATACTTTTTGGAAAGAGTGTTCCCTACATTGGTTTGTCATTAACCTATGGAATTGTGATGGGGTTGGCAGCTTCGGTGGGTTCCATCATACCATTATTGCAAGTCGAAGATGCTCTTTCCAATCCCGCAACCACTTATGTCATCATCGCAGTTGTCATCATGCTGATAGGGGTCGCCTTAACCGCTAAAGCTGGAATCGAAAGGGACAAACTCACAGGCGATACTAACGATGCCTCCAATATGACCAAAGGAATCATGATTGCTGTTAGCTGCGGAGTCCTATCAGCATTACTCAATGTTGGCTTTGCCAACGCCACCCCGGTAGCCCTCGAAGCAGAAAAAATGGGAGCCATCACTCGCAACAGTAGCTTGGCTGCTTGGGTTGTCGTTCTTCTGGGTGCCTTTGTGATGAACTTGGGCTATGCAGTCGTTTTACTTTTGAAAAACAATAGCTGGAGCTCTTTCAAAGCTCCCGCATCGGGCAATGCCTACAAATGGGCAATATTGGCAGGACTGTTTTGGTTTGCAGCTCTAGGCATCTATGGCCAGGGATCGGCCTTAATGGGTACCATGGGCCCTATCATAGGATGGCCGATGCTTCTGGGATTGTCACTTATCATCAGTAATATTTGGGCGGTTCGATCTGGAGAATGGAAAAATGCAAAAAAACCTTTTCAACTTATGTTAATTGGTCTGGCCATTATCATTTTGGCCAGCGGATTATTAGGTTATTCCAATACCCTCACATAATATGAATAAGATCATTTCCGGGTTCGGGGAACTACTTTTAAGACTCAGTCCAAAAGGACATGAGGATCTCCTTATTCAATCCGATACTTTAGAAATGAGTTTTGCAGGTGCCGAAGTCAATATTTTGGCCGACCTTTCCCATTGGGGTCATACCACTCAATTGATCTCTGCTTTACCGAAAAACCCATTGGGGGATAAAGCGTTTATGTTTCTCAAACAACAAGGAATTAATACCAAAAATACTGTATTGAATCAAGGGCGGATGGGAAGCTATTACATCGAACACGGAACCTCCATTAGGGGAACCCAAGTTACCTATGATAGAAAAGATTCCTCTTTTGCTCAGTGGATGCTCAGTGAAAAAGATTGGGAACACAATTTGAAAAACAGCTCTTATTTTGTTGTTACTGGAGTTTCCCCAGCCTTGTCAGAAAACTGTCGAAAATCTCTTTTGACGGGGCTTGAAATTGCCAAAAGAGCCAATTGTAGGGTAGTCTTTGACCTCAATTTTCGGCGCAGCCTTTGGTCGGCTGAATCTGCTTTGCTTTCTTTTTCAGAGATACTGTCCTTCGTTGATGTTCTTGTTGGAAACATCGGCTCTTTGAATGACGTTTTCAATGCCGATATTCAAAATGAAAATAGTTTTGAAGCCCTAGAAGAAAATACCAAAAAGGCCATTGATTTTGCCTCCCGATTGGGAAATTTTCAAACCATCGCAATGACCATCAGACAACAAATGAATGCCTCTCAAAATGTGCTAGGAGGAATGATCCAGCATGGGAATCACCTTTGTTCGAGCCCCTCCATACCTGTTCAAATAAAAGACCGTTTGGGAGGAGGAGATGCTTTTACTGCTGGAGTTCTTCACGGTTTGATTTCCAATTGGAAGGCGCAAGAGACCGTTAATTTTGCTACTGCAGCATTTGCACTGACCCAAACCCTTAAAGGAGACATCAACTACTTGAGTGAAAAAGAAATACGATCCGTAAGTAATGGCAACCTCAAGGGCCATGTAAAAAGATAAAAAATGACCAAAGACGACCTATTGGAACAATTGTTGTCCACCAAAATCATAGCCATCATTCGTTTGTCTTCTTCCGAACCCATTCAAGAACTGGCAAAGGCTCTTTATCGTGGCGGGATCAGCGCCATAGAAATAACCATGGGCACGCCAGATGCGCTTAACGAAATCAAAAAAATGTCACAAATAGAGGGGGTGATTCCCGGTGTTGGATCTGTAATCGATGCCAAAACTGCCCAATCTGCCCTAGAGGCAGGAGCGCAATTCGTCGTTACTCCTGTCAGCAAGCCCGAGGTCATTCAGATGACGCATCGATACGACAAACCTATTCTTTCAGGAGCCATGACGCCATCGGAAATATTACAGGCCTATGAGTGGGGTGCCGATGTGATCAAGCTTTTCCCAGCCGCCAACTTTGGTTTGTCCTATTTTAAAGCCGTTAAAGCCCCCATGCCCCACCTACCCATCATGCCCACAGGAGGGGTTACTGTAGAAAATGCTGCTCAGTGGATCGCCAGTGGTGCCGTATGCTTAGGGGTAGGAAGTACACTCGTAAACCAGGAATTAATCGCCAAAAAGGATTTTGACGGTATTACCACAATTGCCCGAGCCTTGAATAACGCAATCAAAAATTGAAATCGGATGAAGTGCGAATCGACTCCCCTTTCTGGTTTCTGTTTATTGAAAATTCTTTTGTTGATGGCTTTGCTTTTCACAATTTCATGTGAAAAGCCTGAAAAAGAAAAACCAAACGTATTACTCATCATGATTGATGATCTCAATGACTGTATTGAAACCCTCAAGGGACATCCACAGTCATTGACTCCAAATATGAATAAACTCGCCCGATCTGGGGTGTCTTTTCTCAATGCGCACACCAATGCTCCTATGTGTGGCCCTTCTCGATCCAGTATGATGATGGGAGTTTATCCCCACCACTCTCTGAATTTTTTTCAAGCTCCTTGGTTTAAAAACCCAGTCCTAAAAAATACACGTTCACTATCAGAGCAATTTCGACAAGCAGGCTACCAAACCATTGGAACGGGTAAAGTGTTGCACCACCTAAAAAAAGAAAATTGGGATCATTACGAAAATCCCCCCGATTATGGCCCGATGGTTTGGGATGGCAATAATCGCTTGGCCCATCCCGATGTTCCCAGACCCTTTTATGACATTGGATCTGTGGATGGGTCCTTAGGGCCTTTAATCGATCTTCAAGGAAAAACGAATGAAAAGGGTCAACCCTTGCAATGGATTTATGGTTATCGGAAACAAGGAGTAATCCCCATGCGATACTTCAACGATGAGGATCGCGACCCCACTCCCGATGAAATGAATGCCACATGGACTGCTCAAAAAATAAAATCTCTTGCCGTTCAAAAACTGGAAAAACCTTTCTTCTTGGCCGTTGGTTTCCTCCGACCCCACACTCCATTGATCGCCCCTCAAAAATATTTTGATCGTTTCCCCCTTGAGAAAATTGAAGTCACGCTAAAAAAAGAAAAAGATCGGGAAGATACCTTTTTGGAAATTTCCTATCAGAAAGATCAGGTTTTTACCCTAGGAATGGGAATCAAAATGTTCGACCAAATTACAGCCTCCTACGGCAGCGAAGAAGCTGGACTAAAGCGCTGGACTCAAGCTTATTTGGCATGTGTAGCCGCTGTAGACGAAAATGTAGGTCAGGTCTTAAATGCGCTTAATCAAACTGTTCTCAAAGACAATACCATTGTAGTTTTGGCCTCCGATCACGGTTTTCACATGGGAGAAAAAGACTATTTGTACAAAAACTCTTTGTGGGAAAAAAGCACTCGTGTCCCTTTGATCATCAGGGTTCCTGGTGTGACAAAAGCCAACACGACTGTGGGCAAGGCCGTATCGCTGATCGATGTTTACCCCACACTAATGGACTTGTGTGGTTTGTCTTTCGAAACTCAAAAAAACGAAACAGGACATGCCCTAGACGGATACAGTATGAAGGAGTTATTGGAAAACCCAACCGCTAAAAACTGGAAAGGTGAACGCCCTGCCTTGACAGCAGTCTATGCTGGTGGAAAATATAAGGGAAAGCCGCATATGCAACACTATGCCATCAAAACGGATCGATACCGATACATCCTATACAACAATGGTAAAGAGGAGTTGTACGATCATCAAATAGATCCAAACGAATGGGATAATCTTGTAGTTTCAGATAAAGAAAATGAATCGCTATTGGTATCCCTTCGTCAAAAAATGATTCAAATGCTCAATCCCATTCAATTGAATGGATTAAAAAATAAAAAACTACAATGATAAAAATCAAAGTCTTTTTAATCGGTCTGATCTTTTTTTATGGTCATGATGGGTTTTCTCAAGAAGAAATTTCATTAAACGCAGAGTGGGAGATTGTTTTTGACCACAACAACTTAGGAGCTAAGTCCAAGTGGCATAAAAATGAGGTATTCGAAAAATTAGCTGATAAAAGAAAAATAAAAGTACCGAGTAGCTGGGAATTGATTGAAAAAGATTACGAGGGTGTCGCTTTTTATCGCCACTCTTTTGATGTCCCCGAAAATTGGGATGGGAAGGTGATCCGCTTACAATTCGATGCGGTCAACTACCTTTCTGAAATCTGGTTAAACGATGAAGTTGTAGGTTACCACGAAGGGGGGTTTACTCCCTTTGAATTCAGAGTAGATAAAATGATCAAAGCAGGACAAGAAAATGTTCTGATCCTCAGAGTAGTGGGTCCCATCATTTTATCAGATAAAAATATCGATGGAGTAAAGGCGCTGGAAACGCCCCAATGGCGCGGTGGCCTCTCGGGAGGAATATGGCAAAATGTAAGATTGGTTGCCTCCGGAGTCTCTTACATCAAGAATGTATTTGTGGAACCCAATATCAACGAAAACACTGCTACTTTTCATTTTACACTCGATCACACTGGGATCAAAAGTGAATCTACACAAATAGAAATCCAACTTGTAGAAGCTTTCAAACAAAAAAACAAAGTGGCTTCTCACCGTGAGCTGCTGCTACTCCAACCCGGCATCAATCGTCACAAGGTAGTACTGAAAATAACCGATGCTCAGTATTGGTCACCCAAGAATCCTTTTCTCTACAAAGCCAATGTAAGCCTGAAAAATCAACAAAGAATTTCGGATGATTGGTACCATCGTTTTGGCTTGAGAGAACTGACGATCAAAGACCAGGATTTTTACCTCAATGGAAAACGAATTTACATCAAAGCCACATTTTTTGAAGGACTCTATCCCAATGGCATTGCCTATCCAGACTCAGAAGAAATGGCACGTAAAGAAATTAGACTGGCCAAAGAAGCTGGGTTTAACATGATCCGTCCTTGGCGTCATCCCACCACACCCATGTGGTTGGATTTGGCCGATGAAATGGGTGTCATGGTCGTGGGCAGTCCTGCTTTAGAATGTATGAGACTTCCCCTCTCCTCCCCCTATCTTCCTTCGAGAGTAAGACGAGAAGTAGAACAAACCATTCTCAAAGACCGCAATCGCACCTGTATTGTTCAGTGGGAGCTTTTCAACGAATTACACCGCCCAGTATTAAATCAATTGATGCGTCCGATGGCAATGTTAACAAGAGAACTTGACCCCACACGTTTGATACTCGATGAATCTGGAGGTTGGGCCTTTGGCGCCAATATGTATTTACCCAACGAGAAAGAACCGACCAAGTTCAACGACATTCACAATTACGCCGGAGCCTACATCAATGAAAAAATCTACAACAGTTATGTATCCATGGCCATGACCGAAGAGGAAAAAAAGGCCAATGGCTTGGGAAAATTTAAGATGGAAGGCAAATCTAAGGTAGTACCGGGCATGATGTCCTTTTTGTCGGAATTGGGCTATGGAAGTTTGGCAGAATTGGTTTCAGTCAACAAAAAGTTTGAAGCTGAGGGCAACCCCTTGACCCCGGCCTATCGCTACCATAAGCGATTGCACATAGAACAACAACAGATGCTAGAACAAACAGGGCTCAAACATCTTTACCCCGACATGAAAGAGTTTTATTTGGAACAACAACACGTTCACGGCACGGCCAACAAAAGAATGATCGAAGCCATTCGTTCCAATCCTCATATGGATGGCTACTGCGTTCATGCACTTACTGGAGGTGATTGGATTTTAGGAGCAGGACTATTGGACCTTTGGAGAAATCCAAAATCCTATGCCTATGAAGCAACCAAAGCTGCCAATCAAGACCGAATTGTCTCCATCAGAACCCTACCAAGAAATGCATATGCCCAAAAAGGAACAAAGCTGAAAGTTTCGGGAATCAACGATCTAGAAACATTAGAGGCCTACTTCGAAGTTGTCATCCAATCTCAAACAGGAGATGTCGTCTTTGAAAAAAATTTTAAAAATGATTGGGAGTCTGGGATCAGCTCCTTGCTAAACCAAAAAATCAATACCGATCAATGGAGTGGTCATTACACCGTTAAGGTGAAGGTCAAAGACAAGAACAACCAATTACTGACAGAAAATTTCACAGACTTTGAAGTTTTCAATCCTCAAGACCTCAAAGCGCCCCAAGGAAAAGTAGCCGTATTAGATTTCAAAGGAGACCTCAAGAATTTTCTCCAGCGGCATAAGATCAAAACAGTGGATTTTGGCTCCAATACCCCCAAAAATGTCCCCGTATTGGTCAGTACACACAAAGTGGAAAATAAAAAGGAACTGAAAAGTTTTGATCGTCTGTTCGAGTTTGTTAAGGCGGGGGGTACCGCCGTTTACCTGGATCGTCTCAAGGACAGCATCAAGGTCGAAAGTACCGTTACTCCCTTTACTGCAAGAGTACATCCTTCAAAAGGTTTGTGGACTTGCATTCCTCACATCACTGCGGATCATCCCGTTTTTCAGGGACTCCAACGCAATGGTTTTCTCAGAAATACCTACGAAAATATTTGGCCTCAAAGAAGTCTGAGAAATCTCAAAGTAAACGGCCAAAAGGTCACTGAAAAACCCATCGTCGCCTCCATCGCTTTTGACTGGTTTTCCAGGGGACATAAAATGGGATATCAAGGTCCCGGACCCTCGTGGTGGGGGGCAGACATGACCCTAGTACCACTAAAAAAAGGAAAATATCTTCTGTCACAGTTTCAACTCCTAGAGAATTTGGGAAAAGACCCTGTTGCAGACAAAATGCTTTTCAATATCATTAGATTTTTAACCTCCAAAAAATAGAAAATATGCGCAATATTTTTGTTTTTCTTTCAGCTTGTATCCTAACTCAATCACTTATTGGTCAAAACCTTTCGAAAAACATAGGCGTAGAAGGAATCTGGGTTTCGGCAGAAGAGGTCAAGCCCTCGAGGGACTGGCAAGCCCAATGGATTTGGTTGAGCAAAGAAGAGCAAGGTCAAATGATGCTCAGCCGCAAAAGCTTCTTAATGGACGAACTCCCCCAAAAAGCCGTCTTAAAAATAACCGCAACTTCTCAATACAAACTCTTCATCAATGGACAATACCTGCTTCAAGGACCGGCCAGAAGTGCTCCACATCACCAATCTTTTGATGAATTGGAAATCACTCCCTTACTCGAAAAAGGAATCAATACCATCGCCGTAAAAGTTCACTACCAAGACGGACAACAATCCTATCACTTCCAATCAAGACCAGGATTATTGGCCCAACTCAATCTGTCTTTTGGAGCTGAGGAAATGTCCCTGTCCACCGATAAAAGTTGGAAAGTAAAAGCCGACCCTACATGGGATAATAATGCTCCCCCAATCAACCGTTTCCAAGATTTGGTCAATGACAAAGTTGATTTTAGAAAAAAAATAGAAGGATGGTACAACCCCACTTTTGACGATACAAAATGGCCATCGGCCACGCTCGTCTTCAGGAACGTCGGCTGGCCTGCCCATCAAAAAAATAACTTGGCAGGAGCCATGACCCTCCCTTGGATCAACCTAATTCCCAGAGACATTCCTTATCTGATTGAAACCGATTATATCACTACCAACCTGATCAAAGCAGAGCAAATCGAAAGTCCGAATATTGATAAAATGCCACCCATTTCGATTCAGCCCGATAAAGAACTTAATATTGACCCTAGTCTTCCTTTTATTTTAAAAAGCCCGAAAAAGGGAAAATCTTGGTTGTTGCTCTATGACTTTGGAAAAATCATCATCGGAAACCCACGCTTATCCATTGAGGGAGAAAGAGGAACAAAAGTCGATGTCCTCACAGCTCCATACCAAATCAACGGCTTTTTTAAACACACAGTAGTACACTCCAACTTCAGAGATCAAATCATTTTATCTGGAGGGTTGGATCAATGGGAGTCCACCTATTTCAAACCTTCCCGCTATCTGGCCCTGGTCATTCATTCCCAAAACCCAGTCAAAGTAGTTCAAGTAGGCAATCACAAATTAGAATATCCCTTTGAACGCAAAGGGAATATCCTAGCTGATGGTACACCCTGGATACAACGATATTTTAATGCTACAGACAACACCATTAAAGCCTGTACCTCCGATGCCTACACCGACAACTACCGCGAGCGAAGGCAATATGCCCAAACTGGTTATTATGGTGCCATGGGCAATCATTGGATTTTTGGAGATACCGCATTACAACGTCGTTATCTAATTCAAACCGCAGAAGAACAAGAAGCCAATGGCATCATGCCGGCCTATGCTCCACTAAAAAGCGATGATTACATGATCATTCTCGATTCTAACTTACTATGGGTCAGGAGCCTTTATCAATATTACCTCTTCTCTGGCGATCGAACAACCACCGAAAATTTGTTAGGTAGTGCACACAAGTTATTGCAATTAATCCACAGTTTTACCGATGACTTGGGATTGATCAACAACCCTCCCTATCCCTATTGGTTGGATCATTCTGACTTGGATCGTGCTGGAGCGAATTTTACATTAAATGCGCACTATTTGGGAGCTCTAGAGGATTTTGCTCAATTACTCCATTGGTTGGATCAAAAAGAGGTTACAACTTTTACTGAAAGAGCTCAACTTTTAAAATCTTCGCTAAGAACACGTTTTTGGGATGAAGAAAAAGGGCTTTTTGTCGATGCTTTATTGAATGAAAAAAAATCTAATAAATATAGTGAACATACTAATGGAATGGCATTGGCCCTTAAAATTGCCGATGAAGAGCAGGGAAAATTAGTAGTTCAAAAACTATTGGCTGACGATCCCAATCGGTTCATCAAACGATCCAACGGAATGACCATAGTCACCCCTGCCCTATCTTATTTCCTGCATAAAGGTATTGCCCAATACGGTCATGTAGATCGTTCATTTGATTTGCTTCGTGATCGGTTCGATCATATGTTGGCTCCTGAGCACAACGGTACATTATGGGAGGAATGGTGGTTAGACGGAACTGGAAGAAGTGGAAAATTGGACAACCGAACCACTCGTTCAGATGCACAAACAGAAAGTGCTTTTATGCCTGCGCTGTTTGCAGAATTTCTTTTGGGGGTAAAACCTTCAATGCCGGGAATGAAAGAAGTGACCATTGAACTGCCCCAAACGAAAATCAAAAAAATAGCCTCAGTTATTCCCTCTCCTTTAGGGCTTCTGGAGGTGAAATGGAATCGCACTCAGAGGCAAGGAAAAATGCTCCAACTCAAAGTTCCCGTGGGCATGGCAATCAAACTGGATCTCAATAGTTTCGGCGATGCTGTTAAGAATTCGATCAAGATCAACGGTAAAAAAATATTACTCGAGGAAGAGCAAAAGTCTAATTATCAGCTCCCATCTGGAAAATGGGAGCTGATTTTCTGATTTATTTAAGTTCTAATTTTTCGGTTTTGCCATATCCTTGCCCTCTTATGGTTTCAAAAGCAGTCAACATCTCCTGAAGTTTTTCGGGTTGGCTGTCGGCGAGGTTATTTTGTTGGCCAATGTCCTGAGCGAGGTTGTACAATTGAAAGTTGGAATCATTTCCCAACTCAATTTTTACCCTATCGTTTCTCGCGGGGCCTTTGTAGGGCGGGATCATCACCCAATCTCCTTTTTTGAAAGCAGTTCTTGAGGTGGCCTCAATGACCAATTCATCTCTACCTTGATCAGATTTACCCATCAACAGATCCATCAAGGGAAGACTGTCATCGGTTCTGACATCGCTTCCTACCAATTCAGCTAAAGAGGACAATAGATCCAATTGACTGACCATCGCGTCGGAAACACCAGGTTGAATTTTGCCTTTCCAATAGGTGAAAAAAGGCACGTGTGTACCCGCTTCAAATAGGCTATATTTTCCTCCACGGAAAGGTCCCCAAGGGGTATGATCACCATTTTTGACATCTGAATCATCGTAATAACCGTCATTTAAAACAGGGCCATTATCGCTGGAAAAAATAATAAGGGTATTTTCCAAAATTCCCTCTGCTTCCAATGTTTTCTTCAATTCTCCCAAACACCAATCGGCCTCTACAATAGCATCTCCCCTTGGACCCAACTCAGAGAGTCCTTCAAACCTTGGATGTGGTGTTCTTGGAACATGTGGCTGTTGCATGGGATAGTACAAAAAGAAAGGTTGATCCTTATGTTCTTTGATGTACTTTTGGATCCCTCCAAGAAAATGATCAGCCATATCGATATCGCTCCATTTGGCAGCATCTCCACCCTTCATAAATCCAATCCTAGGGATGCCATTGACAATACTGCTGTTGTGTCCGTGGTGCCACTTCATGGTCAATAATTCGGGATTGTCCAAACCTGTGGGTTCGCCCTCAAAATTCTTTTTATAACTCACTTCAATGGGATCGTTGGGATCTAGCCCAACAACATTTCCATCTTCAATGTAAACGGTGGGAACCCTGTCCTGAGTCGCCGCTAAGATGTAGGAATAATCAAATCCTAATTGATTTGGGCCTGGGCTTACCAATTCATTCCAATTGACGTTTCCATTCCCTAAGCCCAAATGCCACTTCCCGATGATGGCAGTTTGGTAACCCTGTTGTTTTAACATTCTAGGGAGGGTCATTTGTTCAGTTCCGATGATCAAAGGTGCTGTTCCTGCAAGAATTTTTGCTCTTTTCTCGCGCCAAGGGTAAACGCCTGTCAACAAGGCATATCTGCTGGGTGTACAGGTAGCCGAGGTTGCATAGCCATTGTTGAATCGCATCCCTGCCATGGCCATTGCATCCATATTGGGCGTTTGTAATTTTTTAGCTCCATTGTAGCTCACATCTCCATATCCCAAATCATCCAAATAAACAATGATGATATTGGGTTTTGTTGTGGCTTCTTTTTTGTTACAGGCGAAAAAGCCTAAGGATAAAAAAAGAATTAATGAGGTCAATTTGTGTCTTAAAAACATAATGGTTTAATATATTTCGTTTAAGCTACAAATTAGTGATTAATAACTATTTTTAAATAAATATTTTATCCAAACATGAAAAAAAATAATTCGAAAATTTTATCTCTTTTTACCCTAATAATTTTTGTCGTAATGGGTTGCGGAGCAGAACAAAAGAAAGTTTCAAAAACAAATCACCCCAATGTGATTGTTATCATGACGGATGATTTGGGATATTTAGATGTAGGGTTTAATGGCTGTAAAGACATTCCAACTCCTAATATTGACCGCATTGCTCAGAATGGAGTTAAATTCACCAATGGGTACACTCCTTATGCTGTTTGCAGCCCCAGTAGGGCAGGGTTTATCACTGGGCGCTACCAACAACGCTTTGGATATGAAAGAAATGCACAGTACCGTCCCAATGACCCCAATATGGGACTGCCTCAAACGGAAAAAACCATTCCCGAAGTAATAGGACAGTCAGGATACACCTCCGGAATCATCGGAAAGTGGCACTTGGGGGCACATATCTCTAATCATCCCCTGAACCGTGGATTCGATTTTTTTTATGGACACCTGGGCGGAGGACATCGTTATTTTCATGAAGAATTGACCATCAAAGACAGTTACTCTTTCAGTGACGAACCCATGAGTTACAGAACTTGGATCATGAGAAATCACGAACCAGAAAAAACCGATGAGTATTTAACGGATGAGTTTTCAAATGAGGCTGTTCGGTTTGTGGAAAAGAATCAAAAAGGACCTTTCTTTTTGTATTTGGCTTACAATGCACCTCATGGGCCATTGCAGGCTACACCTAAATACTTAGATCGTTTTGATCATATTGAAAACAAAAAAAGAAAAACCTATGCCGCCATGGTGAGTGCAGTGGATGATGGAGTTGGACGCCTTTTGGATCAATTGGAATCGACAGGCATATTGGACAATACCATGATTTTCTTCTTTTCTGACAACGGAGGACCAGAACCGAATAACGGATCGAATAACGGCCCGCTCAGAGAGGGAAAATCTTCGATCTACGAGGGTGGAAATCGTGTTCCTTTTGCCATGCAGTGGACTGCAGAGATCGAACCTATGGTATTTGAATATCCCGTCAGTAGTTTGGATATTTTGCCAACCATTGCCGAATGGACAAATACTCCCACTTCAAAGGAAAAACCTCTAGATGGGGTGAACATTATCCCTTATTTGAAAGGTGAAATACAAGGAAGACCCCACCAAACCCTTTATGTGAGAAAATTTGATGATGACCTTTATTCTGTAAGAGATGGAGACATGAAACTGGTCACCAAGAAAAAGAATACCGTCAAAGAATTGTACAACCTCAGTGAGGATCTGAGCGAAGAAAAAGATTTAGCAATTGAGTTTCCAGAGGAAGTCAAAAGATTAGATTCTCTTCGTCAAAATTGGGATGCCCAATTGATTGATCCCGTTTTCTTGGGATTGATGCACACCGATCGTTGGCAGAAAAGGTTAAAGGAAAAACAAAAAAAAAGGGAGTGAAAATTCACTCCCTTTTTTTGGATCAATTTTGAATTGATCTATTGAACTTTAAATCCTTGAGGGTTTTGTACCAATTTACTGGTGTTGATCGCCTCAGCAGGAAGTGGTGTAATGTATTGATCTTTGGTAGGTTGTCTAACCAAAGGAACCTGCTCGTTAGGATCTCTTCTCGAAATAGCATCCTCAAGCGTTTCGGTTCTGATCAAGTCAAACCATCTTTTATTCTCTCCGGCCAATTCCCATCCTTTTTCTGTTACAATGTCGTTGACCGTAGCAGTGGTAACATCAACCGAAGGATCAGGAGTATTGGGATCAAGACCTGCTGCTCTTCTTTTTACTTGGTTTAATGCTTCCAAAGCAGAGGCATCCATGGATCCTGAAGCTGCTTTTGCCTCGGCATAAATGAGTAAAACTTCAGAATAGCGATAAACCTCTATAGGCCTGAATCCTATTGTTCGCGGTCCGACTGTTATGTCTTCCGATGTAGTCCACTTCGCATACATAGGGTGGAACCTTTGAGACTCTGCCCATGGAATCGTTGCAGGAGTTTTGGTGATGATTTTACCACCAGAAAAACCGCGATTGGGAATATCAGTTACAAATGAGGCATCTTTTCTTGCCCCTTCAGGAAAATCCTTAAAGAATTGTAATTCGGGATACATATCTGACCATCCTCTTGCCATGTGAAAACTTGTGGCTGCAGGCATTTGGTTACCAGTATTACCTTCGTCTTTGGAGTATTGAGCAGATAAAATGCTTTCTTTACTATTGGCATTTTCCATCAACCATAGTTGATCAATGGGTAACAAGGAGTGATAGCCCATATCTATAACTTCTTTGGCCTTAGTTGCTGCCAAAGCATTTTTAGAAGTATCCTTCACAGGCCATCCAGCCCAAGTTAGATATAGGTCTGCAAGAGCAGTTTTTGCAACAGAAGAAGATACTCTACCAACATTCGCGGTTGCACCAGGAGCAGGTAAGTTGGCCTCGGCAAATAATAAATCTGCTTCAATATGCTGGTAGTTTTCCAGCACTGTAGCGCGCTCCTCATCTCCTGTAGGAGTCATGCCATCCAAAATAACAGGCAAATTTCCATAAACCTTGACTAAACTGAGGTAGGCAATTGCTCTTAAGCACCTTGCCTCTCCCTCTATGACTGCTTTTGAAGCGTCTGGCGCAGTAGAGGTCTTAAGACCTTCTACTAAGGAATTAGCGTGATAAATAAGTTTCCAAAACCCTTTCCAATCGTAATCTAACCAATTGATGTCAGCATTTTCTCCGTTACCATAATTGAATCCGTCAAAAACCCTTAAAGGTGCTTTATTTCCTCCCCACCATGTGGTAAGATCATCAGATCCAAAAGTGTTGGTTCTGATTCGAAAACCTTGGTAAGTTACTTGAAGTTGTTTGTAAACTGGTGTTAGTGCAGCTACGAGATCCCCATCTGATTGAAGGTTATCCAAGGATAAAATTCCACTTCTATCTTCCTCTAGGTCACTACAAGAGAAAACCAATAAGACCGAAGCGATAAGTGTAAATATTTTATATGTGTTTTTCATGTCTAAATATTTTTAAAATGTAAGATTAAATCCAACTGAAAATGATCTTGAAATCGGGAAAGCATTAAAATCGATTCCAAGGTCAACATCAGAATTTCCAGAAGCCGTAGATACTGGGTCAAAGCCAGAGTAATCTGTGATGATAAATAAGTTTTCAGCATTGACAAAAACCTTTAACTGTTCGATTCCAAAATCGTTGAGTACATCCTTTAGGTCGTAGGTCAAAGAAGCACTTCTAAGCGAGGTATAAGACCCATCCTCTAGGAACTGAGAGGACAACCATTGGTTGGCATCTCGTGCAGCCTGTGTACCGGCATGAATCGTGTTGCTGGGGTTGTCAGGGGTCCAGCTGTCAAGGAAATCTGCATGAACAGCATGAAATTGAGCGGATCCAAGTCCCATCATTTTCATTCTTTGGAAATTATAGATTTCGTTTCCTTGTGCTCCCTCAAAAACCATGTTTAGGTTCAAATCTTTGTAATCGAAATTTAAATTCCAGCCCCAAGTAAAGTCAGGATTACCATCTCCAATATTACCTATGTCCTCAGAAGTGATTTGATTATCGCCGTTAAGGTCACGGTATTTTGCATGACCAGGAGTACCATCTGTAGCTCCAGTTTGATAAACGCCCTCGAAATGATACCCCCTAAAAGTACTGATCGGCTGGCCCACTTCAACTCTTGTTGGATTTACAGGAAATGTTGAATTATAATAAACATTCCCCAAAACCATACTATCAACTCCATCCACCAATTTAACTACTTTGTTTTTGTTGGCAGAAAGGTTGAAATTGGAGTTTACTGAAAAATCGTCTTTTTCATAAAGAACGGTGCTTAGTGAAATATCAAATCCTTTGTTTTCTACCTCTCCAGCATTTTGTGTAATGGAAGTAGGACCAACAAACTCAGGTAAAACTCTGTTCAAAAGAATATCTTCTGTTTTTTTCGAGTAATAATCAACAGAGAGTAGCACTTTAGAACTCCAAAGACCAATATCAAATCCGATATTGAATTGAGTAGTAGTTTCCCATGTAAGGTCTGGGTTGGCCATCCTGGTGGAAGGCGCCACTCCAATAGATGGCACACCCGCTGTAAAAGGATAATTATTAGCGGCAGAAATTCCAGGAATTGAGATGGTAGAAAATGGACTTACCGCCTGGCTACCTGTAACCCCAAAACTCGCTCGAGCTTTTAATGAATTAATAGAAGGGTGGTCTTTAAGAAAATCTTCCTGAGAAATTCTCCATGCAATAGAACCCGATGGGAAAGTTCCCCATTGGTTGTCCTTATTAAATTTACTAGATCCATCAGCTCTTACAGAGGCCGTAAATAAGTATTTATCGTATAGAGAATAATTAATCCTCGCTAGGAAAGACTCCAACTTTTCGTTGGAAATTCCACTGTCCGTATTTTGAATTCCTGCCAACGATAACTCTTTAAAGTTGGTAGAGTTAGAGAAGAAATTACTTGCTGTTGCTTCTCTAAAGCTCATTTCAAAAGACTGCTGCTCATGAACTAAGTCAGCCTGGAAGGCGTGATCTGGATTGTCATTCTTATAAGTTAGTCTATTGGTATTCTGCAAGCGAAGCGCTTGTTGGTCTCTCACTACTGCTTTGTTCGGACCAGTTATACCATGTTGATAATTACTGTTAGTGAAATCAATTTTTTCTATACCAGCAGAAATGTTCAATGTAATATTATCAGTGATATTGTAATTGGCATAAATACTTGTAATCAATTGGTCTGAAATATTTTCTACTGAATTATTTTCAGGAACTAAAAGGGGCATATTTGAACCATTACCTACACCTGAAACTAATGGAATAGAATTGTATTCACCATTTTCATCTCGAGGAGGAGTATTCATGTCCCAAGCAATTCCGTTGGCTAAATTAACTCTCGCTCCAGTATTCTCAGAACGACTTACAAAGTTATTTATACCCACTTTGAGGTTGTCGTTTAATTGGGCATTGATATTGGCTCTTAAATTCAATCGGTTAAAATCCTGGTTAATAACTGTAGCTTTTGCTTTGTATGTATTTGCAGAAATATAATAATCTATATCCTCCGATCCTCCACTAGCAGAAACAACAATATTAGAGAAAGGTGCAGTTCTGAAGAAATAGTCTTGCCAATTTACTCCTGCTCCAGCTCTCAATTCAGCGATTCTGGCTGCATCAATAGTAGGAGGTTTTCCTGGCGTGGCATCTCTTAAGTTTACTCCTTCAGCAAACTCCGCAGGAGTCATGACAGGAATATTCTGCACAACCTGAGAAGTTCCAAAAAACGAGTCTACCTGAATTTTGGCTTTTCCTTTACTACCAGATTTGGTGGTAATAAGCACAACACCGTTAGCTCCCCTGTTTCCGTAGATAGCGGTTGCCGAAGCATCTTTTAAGACTTCCATGGAGCTGATGTCGCTGGCGTTAATGTTATTGATATTTCCAACTACAAGGCCGTCCACAACATATAATGGATTGTTGTTTCCAGTAATGGAATTTGCACCACGAATTCTGATTTTGTATCCCGCCCCAGGAGCACCACTGGTTTGTGTTACCGCAACTCCAGCCGCTCTGGCTTGAAGGGCTTGGTCAACCCTAATGAGAGGTTGACTTTCAAAGTCCTCAGAACCTATGGAGGCAATGGAACCGGTCAGGTCACTCTTTTTGACTTGTGAACCGTAACCAGTAATAACTACCTCATCTAATGCGGATACAGATTCTTCAAGGGAAATTGTCAAATTGGTTTGCCCTGAGACCTCAACGGTTTGAGATTGAAAACCAATAAAACTTACGTTTAGTTCTCCATCAGAAGGCACACTTATTAAAAAGTTCCCATCAAAATCTGTAACCGTTCCATTGGATTGGTTATTGCTTTCTAAAACGGTTGCACCAGGAATCGGCTGACCGTTTGCATCTAAAACTGTTCCTGAGACACTCGTCTGAGCAAATAATGTGACCGTACACATTATTGATATGGTGAATAGGAAAAGTTTGACTTTCAAATTTTTCATGTTTGGTTTGTTTTAATTAATTTTTGTTAATATTAAGAATTTCTTTTGCGCAAATTAAGTTTTTTTAACAGATGGAAATATACTTTTAAGATGGGATTAAAATATTTTATTTCAATTTCAGAAAAATTAATGTCATTTATGATTCATTTATTACCAATAATATGGACATTAATTATCCTATATTTATTTTAGATTAAAAGGTTTTAAGTTTTGACAAAATTTAGCAATAACCTCCAAAAACAATTTGACATTAGTTAATACTTTGAAATGCTTTATGGAAAATCCAGTTATTCAATTGATCGACGAATTAGACACCTCAAGGGTTAGTAATCATCGCAAAGGTTTGCTAAAACCCTTACTGGATTATTTGTCCCAGAAAATAAAACAAAAAGCCGAGATCAATCTAAATTTTATCTGCACTCACAATTCCCGTAGAAGTCAACTCTCACAACTTTGGGCAAAGGTTATATCAGATTTCTATGGGCTGAATATAAATACTTTCTCAGGGGGAATTGAGGTTACCGCATGTAATGAACGAACCATATCCTCTTTTAAACGTATGGGACTCAGCATTATCAATCCAGGAGGAATGAATCCTCGCTATGAAGTGAAATATCATGAAAGCAGACCTCCTGCTATCTTATTTTCTAAAATTTACAGTGATGATCCTAATCCCAAACATAATTTTGCTGCAGTAATGACATGTGCCCATGCCGATGAAAACTGCCCTTTTATTCCCGGTGCAGAGACTAGAATATCTCTCCCCTATGAAGATCCAAAAGTATTTGATGACTCCCCTGATGAAGCTAAAATGTATGACCAAAGATCAATTCAGATTGCTACTGAGATGAAATATGTATTGAGTACTATTTTGTCTTGATTGATTCGAGTTTTTCTACTTCACTAGATCCGTAGAACATATTCCCTACAACTGCAATAACCTCATCCGTTAGCTCTTTCGAGGAAAGGTTTTGGGATAAGTCAAATAATGAACCGTCCATTGATTCTAAATAGTTCTTTTTTTGACCGAGGAAAATAGCAGTATGCAATCGATCTCTTATCACATAATCCAATGTCATATCGGTCCCTTTAAACTTTTCTGTAAAGGCCTCTATGTCAGTTATGGTAGTGTACAAAATTCTTTTTTGAGTCTCGAATCTCAAATCTGTTCTGAGTCTTAAGGCTTCAAAATAGGAATTTTGTTTTTCCACGTTTTCTTCCGACAGGCCTTTATGCTCTTTGTTACCGTTTGTAGTTTCTTGAGCGAACAAACAGCTAACCGTAAGGAGAAATAAGGCAATACTGTTCTGTAACCTAGACGAATTAAGCCTCATGATATGCCCCTATGCTAGAGTTTTCTCAACCAAATATTACGGTAGGATACGGGATTTCCGTGATCTTGTAAATAGATTTTTTTGGAGGTATTGATGTCCCTCAGTTGAGGAGGGCCGATGTACTGGGTGGTCCCTTGAATCTCAACATTGTTTTGTACCAATACTCCATTGTGAAAAACCGTAAGTGATCCTTTTTTGAGTCGTTTGCCTTGCTGATCGTACACGGGCTCGTTGAATATGATGTCGTAACTTTGCCATACTCCTGGGGGCCTAGAGGCATTGACCAATGGGATGGATTGTTTGTAAATCGATGCAGCTTGACCGTTGGAATAGGTACGATTGTTGTAACTGTCCAAAACTTGGACTTCATAAACCTTTTGAAAAAAGACACCACTGTTACCTCTTCCTTGTCCTGTTCCTTTAACTTCATTGGGGGTTCTCCATTCGATATGAAGCTGAACCGATCCAAATTCTTCTTTGGTCTCAATTCCTCCCTTTTTTTTAACGGTCATAGAGCCATCGGAATTGATGATCCAATGGGCCGGCCCACCATTGGCAGCATTGGTCCACTGAGAAAGATCACTTCCATCAAAAAGAACAATAGCATCACTGGGTGGTGCGGATAATTTACCGGGAGTTACACTCTTTGGCTCGGGTTCCCAAAGCTCTGTCATTTCGGGTTTCATTTTTTCCTGGGCCCACAAGGGGGCGGCTAGGAGTACTAAAAATAGGTATCTCATCGTCCATTGATTTTTTTAAACAAAAAATGGGAAAACCAAGGGTCTTCCCATTCATTTATATTAAATAATTAAGCAGTTTTGGTCTTTTTTTGCCAAAATAAAAGTATTGTGAATAAAACGATCAAAATGGCGGGAAAACTAATCATCGTGGTTAGGGTTGCTTGACCAGAAGCCAATTCGAGAGCTGTACCAGTAAGTCCCTCAGCTTCCATTTCAGCAGTAGAGGAATCAATCCATCCACCAATAATGGGTTGGAAAATAGAGGTAGAAAACATTCCCATTGCTCCAACAATGGACATTCCCAAAGCACCACTTAATGGAATTTTTTCTGCAATAAATCCGATCATATTGGGCCAGAAATAGCAAACACCCAATGCAAAAAATACTGCGGCAACATAAGTCATTGAACCTGTCTGGGTGCTGAATAAAAATATTCCTATGGCAGTTAATACTGCAGAACCTAGAAGCACTCCCGTTTGATCGTATTTGTGTACCATATCACCGCCAAAGTATCTACCTATGGCCATCAATCCAGTTATTAATGCTAAAATCACCATGGGCTGAGCTCCACTGCTACTTAGGATTAGTGTCGTCCACTGTTGGGGGCCAAACTCAGAAATCGCTGTAAAAGCCATACAGACCAACATAAAAATATACAATGGTGAGGCCATGGCCTTAAGATTCTCGCCTATGGAGCTGGTGGCTTCCAATTTGGGTTTAGGAAATTTTTGTCCATAAAAAAGATAAAAGTAAATCAATGTTGGAATCATGATGATCCATATTTGAGCTTGCCAACCCAAATTGAGGTCTGTCATGAATTTCGAAACCAAGCTTCCCACTACAATACCGCCTGGGAACCACATGTGAAATCGATTTAGTAGAGTGTTCATTGTTTTCCCCTCATAAGCATCGGCAATCATGGGATTACATGCAGCCTCGGTACACCCATTACCAATTCCTATTAAAAGGGTAGAGATTAACAATCCAGTATAACCCCCAGAGTAAATGGTTAAAATAATCCCGAGTGTATGGGTCAAAAAAGCAAATTGCATAATTCTTTTAGGCCCCAATTGGTGATAAAAAAGACCTCCCAAAACCATAGAGATAGGGAAACCCAAAAACCACATGGAATTAATAAATCCCAGTTGCTGTCCAGAAAGCTGAAACGCCTCTCCCAATTGAGGTAAAATCCCTGCTCTAATACTGAAAGAAAATGCAGTTGTTATCAAAGCAAAACAACTGCCATAAAAAAGTCTTTTGTCGTTATTCATAATTTTTGGTTTATCATTTCTCTTACAATTTATAAATATTCTTTAAATCGAGTCTAAAAACTATTGGCCAAGATGCTTTCGTAAAGCTCTTGCTTGCCGCTGGTATGAGCAATATCTCCTTGATTCAGCCCTATTGTGTACAAATCTTCAACGGACAACTCCCCTTTCTCG
>JAYNHF010000010.1:0-63446 GCA_038107695.1 Flavobacteriaceae bacterium
TAAAGAAGAATGCCGCTACATAGAGGGCAGCCCAAGGCTTATTTTGTAGTTGGTGAAGAAGGTGTTCACCATGGTGATTTTCTCCGTGTTCATCTCCATGAGCAGAAGCGGTTTCGTGTTGGTTCTCGTGAGAGAAATCAGTTTCAGCATGACCATCACCGTGTGCATCACCATGATGGGCATCAGCCACCATAGCCGTTACTTCTTCAACGGTATCAGGTGAAGTTAAAAATCCATAGGTCAAACCCAAAAATCCAACAACCATCAAAATGACGGAGAAGTTTCTTAATTTATTTGTAAAAGTGTACATACCGTTTTCCAATAAATTATTTAATTAGGTTCTTTCTCAACTCCATAACATGCTGGGCAATTTGCCATCTTTCTTTGGCATTGACTTGTCCTGCATGGGAGCCCATTGCGTTTCTACCATACATCAATACATGGTAGATACTTCCTGGAGTAATATCGCGGTCTGCATAGTTGGGGACTCCTAAGTATTTTTCTCGAGTCATCAATATGCCTTGTCCATCTCCTTTGTTTCCATGACAAACGGCACAATAGATTCCGTACAATTCTTTTCCCTGTTTGAGGTTTTCATCAGATTTTTTGATGGGAGATAAAAGATCTATTTTGGCTGCCTCATATCCTTCGTTACTATCGGGGTAATCATAAGGAATCCAACCTCTGTTAATCGAACCCTCGACGGGAAGTTGAGCTTCGATACCATTGGCAAAAGCATCTGAATCAGCATAGGTCTCGTAACCTACGGGTTCATACATATTGGGAAAATATTGATAGTTGGGTTTGGAAGGGTTGTAACAAGACTGTAAGCTCAACACCAATACCGTAAGTATCCCAAAAGAAGTTGTTCTATTCATCATTTCCCTTTTTTTCAGTAGTTGTGATATCAATAGCTCCTGTTTCTTTTAACAGTGCTTTGAGATCCTTTTCATTATCATGCAACTCAATTTCAATCAAAAATTTGTCGTCGGTGGTCAAAGGGTTTGGGTTTTCGGCTTCTTTAAAAGGCCAAAGCTTGCTTCTTAAATAGAAAGTAATAACCATCAAGTGAGCAGCAAAAAATACAGTCATTTCAAACATGATCGGAACGAAAGCAGGCATATTTTCTAAATAAGAAAAGCTGGGTTTACCACCAATATTTTGTGGCCAGTCTTCAATCATAATAAAATTCATCATCATCACGGCTACCGAAAAACCGATACATCCGTAGATAAAAGCCATGATCGAAATCCGAGTTTCGGCCAATCCCATGGCTTTGTCTAGTCCATGGACAGGAAAAGGAGTGTAAACCTCTTCGATGTGATGCTTTTTTTCACGGATCGATTTCACCGCAGACAACAAGATATCGTCGTCGTCGTATAAAGCGTGTATTACTTGATTACTGCTCATTCTCCGTCTCTTAATTTTTTATATTTCTCTCCAGAGGATTTCAATATGGTTTTTACCTCTGCCTGAGCGATCACAGGGAAGGTTCTAGAGTAGAGTAAAAACAATACAAAGAAAAATCCAATGGTACCTATAAATATTCCAATATCTACAAAAGTGGGTGAAAACATAGTCCAAGAGGAGGGTAAGTAATCCCTGTGCAATGAAGTTACAATGATTACAAATCGCTCAAACCACATTCCAATGTTTACAACAATTGAGATGATGAAAGAAAAAACAATACTTGTTCTGAGCTTCTTAAACCACATGAATTGTGGCGAAAATACATTACAAGTCATCATCGACCAATAAGCCCACCAGTAGGGTCCAGTAGCTCTATTGAGAAAGGCGTATTGTTCGTATTCCACTCCTGAGTACCAAGCAATGAACAATTCTGTAATGTAGGCGACTCCAACAATGGATCCAGTAATCATTATTACGATATTCATCAATTCAATATGTTGAACCGTAATGTAATCTTCCAAGTTAGAAACTTTACGCATGATGATCAATAAAGTTTGTACCATAGCAAAACCAGAAAAAATCGCTCCCGCCACAAAGTAGGGAGGGAATATTGTGGTATGCCAACCGGGTATAACCGAGGTAGCAAAGTCAAAAGAGACAATGGTGTGAACGGATAGTACCAATGGAGTTGCCAATCCTGCCAGTACCAGAGAGACCTCTTCAAATCTTTGCCAATCTTTGGCTCTCCCCGACCACCCGAAACTCAAAAGGCTGTATATTTTCTTCTGGAAAGGTTTGATGGCACGATCACGAATCATTGCAAAGTCTGGTAATAATCCTGTCCACCAAAAGACGAGTGAAACCGATAGATATGTTGAAATTGCAAATACGTCCCACAAAAGAGGAGAATTAAAATTAACCCAAAGCGATCCAAAAGTGTTAGGAATGGGTAGCACCCAATAAGCCAACCATGGCCTTCCCATGTGAATAATGGGAAATAATCCGGCTTGGATCACAGAAAAAATTGTCATTGCCTCTGCGGAGCGGTTGATGGCCATACGCCATTTTTGTCGAAATAATAGTAGTACCGCTGAGATCAAAGTACCAGCGTGACCAATACCTACCCACCATACAAAGTTGGTAATGTCCCATGCCCAACCTACTGTTTTATTCAAACCCCAAGTACCTATCCCCGTTCCTATGGTATAGGCGATACAACCCAATCCCCAAAGAAAGGCAGTAAGTGCTATGCCAAAAACGATCCACCATTGACGATTGGCTTTGCCCTCAACAGGAGCAGCAACATCTACCGTCACATCGTGATATGTCTTATCTCCGGTAACTAAGGGTTTTCTTATGGGTGCTTCGTAATGAGATGCCATACGATTGGTTTTTTCTATTTCTAAGATTTGTCTGTGTTTCTCACCATGGTTTGGTACATGACATTGGGTTTAGTTCCAACGCTTTCCAATAGGTGATACATTCTATCTTCTTCTTTCAAACTTGCTACTTGACTGTTTTTATCATTGATGTCTCCAAAAACAATAGCGCCGTTACTACAAGCATTGGAGCAAGCTGTCTGGAATTCTCCATCCTCGATGGTTCTTCCGTCTAATTTAGCATCCAAAATTGTTTTTTGGGTCATCTGAATACACATGGAACATTTTTCCATCACCCCTCTAGAACGAACAACCACATCGGGATTAAGAACCATACGGCCCAAATCATTGTTCATGTGATAATCGAACTCATCGTTTTTATTGTAAAGGAACCAATTGAACCTTCTCACTTTATAAGGACAGTTATTGGCACAATAGCGTGTTCCAACACAGCGGTTGTAAGCCATATGATTCTGCCCTTGGCGACCATGAGAAGAAGCCGCTACAGGACAAACCGTCTCACATGGAGCATGATTACAGTGTTGACACATTACAGGTTGGAAAGCTACTTGTGGATTTTCTGAAGCGTCTTCCATCTCTCCAAAAGTAGTCAACGAATCCCCCAGTCCAGAAATGTCTTCCTTGGTCTGATCGTCTTGCTCAAAAGTATCTGCTGAAGAATAATATCGATCTATTCTTAACCAGTGCATATCTCTTGACTTCCTGATTTCTTTTTTACCGACAACTGGTACGTTGTTTTCAGAATGACAAGCAATCACACAAGCTCCACAACCTGTACAGGCGTTGAGATCGATGGACATATTAAAATGATGTCCAATTGAGCGATCGAAAGCTTGCCACATATCTACCTCGGGGGAAGTAACTTCGTACTCAATATGGTTTTTGGATACTTTCGGTACGGGATTCCAATAATCCTTATCCTTGGTATTAAAAACCTCCAAAGTAGTTTCTTTAATGATGTCACCTCTACCCATTAAGGTGTTATGGAGTTGTACACAAGCAAATTCGTGATAACCTTCGGCGGGAGATATACTGACTTCCTGAACGGAATCAAAATCATTGTACAAGGGATAAGCATTTACCCCGACTTGCATTTCGTCTTGTAAACCTCTTCTCTCACCGTATCCGAAAGCCAATCCGACTGTACCTTTAGCTTGACCCGGTTGGATCAATACCGGAGCTACTAAGTTTTTTTTGCCCACAGTTATTTGGGCATAACTACCATTGAGAGCACCATCAGATACATTTACATTTTTGAGACCAATATTTTTAGCATCACTGGCAGAAATGGTCAGATAGTTATCCCAAGAAACCCTTGAAATAGGATCGGGAAACTCTTGCAACCAAGGGTTGTTTGCCTGTTGCCCATCTCCCATCCCAGTCTTAGCATACAAAATTAATGATAAGGCAGTAGAGGGAGTTTGAGACAATGCTTTGATTTGACGACCAACGTCGAAGGAAGTGGAGTCATATTCTTGGACTTTATTATTGGAAATAAAACCGTCGTGAAGGGCTTGATTCCAAGAACTGCCGTTAAGAATGTTTTCAGACCAATTGGCTTTTATTTTTTGATAGTAAGTGCTCTTACTCCCAGAAAGCTTTAAAAGAATGTCTTGAAATTGCTGGGTATCAAAAAGAGGGCGAATGGTAGGCTGTGCCAACGCATAATGTCCTTTTTTGAATTCATAGTCTCCCCAAGATTCTAGGTAATGTGGAATAGCAGCAACGAATTGTGATGCCGCTGCGGTTTCATCCTCTTTGAGAGCGAAGGCCACTGATAATTCTAATTTGGAAAGTGCTGAGGTGAAAGATTCAGCATTGGGAAGTGTAAAACTTGGATTCACACCAGCCACAAGCAATCCGCTAACATTTCCTTTTTCGATGTCGGCGATCAACTGTTCAACAGATTTGTTATTCCCTTGACGGATGAATTTAGGTTGGGTCGTATCGATCACCTTTGAGTCTAAGTAATCATTGATGGCCAAAACTACTTCTTGAACCGCAACATCTTCAACCCCAGAAACCACAACCGCTTTCGAACCCGATTTTTTCAATCGTGTAACTACTTTATTGACTACCTTTTTGAGCTGAGGGCTCAAGTCATTGGCAAGTGATGTACCAGTAAGTTGGGCATAAATCTGCGCAATGATTTTTTTCTGACTGGCGGGATCAACAGGAATTCTGTGATCTGCATTGGCTCCAGAAAGTGACATATTTGACTCAAACTGAATGTGATAGGACATTTCGGATTTACCATTATGTTTCTTAGGAATCCTACTCTGAGAATATCCCTCATCATATCCACCACCTTGCCAATCTCCCAAAATATCGGCTCCCACGGAAACAATCGTTTGAGCCTGAGAAAAATCGTAATCAGCCAAGGCCCTTACTCCGTAAATATTTTCAAAAGCATCCAACGCATGGCTAGCCGAAAGTGTATCATAAATTACATGAGAAACGTTCGGGAACTGGGCGATAAAGTTTTCGATAATACTTTGTGTAGTAGGACTTGCAAAGGTTTGGGTAAGCAAAACAACTGGCTTATTAGAAACCGCTAACGCTTTGAGCTTTGATCCTACCTGATTGTAAAAATCATTCCAACTGATGTCCTGTCCTTGGGCTTTGGGGCCTTGCAACCTGTGTATATCATACATGGATAAAACCGATGCATGAACACGGGCATTCCCACCTCCTAAAGCAGGGGCCTCCTTGTTGTTTTCGACCTTAATGGGTCGACCCTCACGGGTTTTAATAATGACACTCCTAAAGTCATAGCCATCAGCAATTGCTGTGGCATAATAATTTGCTATTCCTGGAATAATTTGCTCGGGTTGTACTACATAAGGAACAGATTTGATAACAGGTCCCTCGCATGCCGCTAAGCTCGCAGCAGCAGTACTAAATCCAACATATTTGAGAAAATCACGACGGTTGGTATTGGATTCACTCATCGTTTGTTCATCTCCCAAAAATTCGTCTACTGGAATTTGATCAACAAATTCATTTTGCTCTAGCTTCTGAACCAACTCATTGTCTTTGTCGAGTTGCGTAACGCTCTTCCAATAAACCTTATTTGATGACATAATGTTATTTAAACGTATTTAATAATGACACTTACCACACTCCAAACCACCCATTTGGGCGACCGTGAGCTTTTCAACTCCATATTTCTTGGATAGCTCATCGTGAATTTTAGCATAGTATTCATTGTCTTTCAACTTTACATTGGTTTCTCTATGACAATTGATACACCATCCCATTGTCAAGGAAGAATGTTGATACATGACCTCCATCTCCTCTACAGGACCATGACAGGTCTGGCATTCTATCCCACCAACCTGAACATGCTGGGCGTGGTTGAAGTAAACAAAGTCTGGTAGATTGTGAATCCTAACCCACTTAACCGGTTTTGTTTTACCGGTGTAAGCTTGGTTTTCTTCATCCCATCCCACAGCATCGTAAAGTTTTTTTATTTCTTTGGTGTAAAACTCTTTGGTGTAGCCATTCTCTAAATCCTCTTCTCCGTTATAGTCTGCAATGTTTTTATGACAATTCATACAAACGTTTAGTGAGGGGATGCCAGAGTGTTTAGAAACTCTTGCAGAAGAATGACAATATTTACACTCAATCTGATTGGCACCTGCATGTATTTTGTGTGAATAATGGATGGGTTGAACCGGCATGTAGCCTTGGTCAATTCCAACTTGCATGAGATATCCGTAAACGAAATAGGCACTACTCAATAGGAATCCAACAACCATTAGGAAAATTAGAAAATGATTCTTGGCTACTACTTGCCAAATTGGGGGTCGTTTTTCTTTAACGGTTGGAGTGATGTCAACACCACTGGCAACAGCTATTCTTTTGAGGGTTTTTAAAACCAACAGTAACATGACCACCAACAGCAAAAACACCAAAATCAGGGCGGCCAGTATAAGATCATTGTTGGAGCTGGACTCGGGTACTCCAGCAACAGCTTGGGTGGCAGCAGTAGCAACGGGTGCTGGGGGAGTGTAGTCAGTGTATGCCAAAATGTTGTCAATATCTGTGGTAGACAACATGGGAAATGCGTTCATGGCCACTTTGTTGTATTCCTCCCAAATGGCTACGGCTTGAGCATCCCCAGATTTGATCATGGCCGAACTATTATTAATCCAACTGTACAACCATTCGCGATCGTACTTAGCTGAAACTCCTTTGAGAGCTGGACCGACAGCTTTTTTGTTCAACTTATGACAAGACGCACAGTTGGCATTGAAAAGCTTTTTACCCGCCTGGACATCTGCTTCTTGAGCAAAACCAGAAAGGGATCCAAAAAATGTGAGTAATAAAACTAGGCACGTGTTAATCCTTGAAATGGTAAGCCGTTTCAAAGAATTTTCGTTCAAACTATGTGGTAGGTCCAACTAAATATTTTTTCTAAAATCCGTCACAAATTTAAGTCATTGACTTGTTAACTTAAAACCTGCCATTTAACAATTTTATAATTTATATCGATTCTAAATAGTTGTTTAATTTAATGAATAATTATTAATACTTTTTTTTATTTTTTTTGTTCTTTTGTGATATGAATAAATCCCTCAATACCATTGTATTTACAATTGTTTTCATTCTAGTAACTACTAATACACTGGAAGCTCAAGAGGCTTATGTGAAGATTGAACAAGATTCTACCATCACTCAATTGATGAAAACTAAAATACAGATAGATACTGAGGATTACACCTCTAAATTTTACACCATCCAATTGTTCTACGGTGACAACAAAAAAGCAGAGGAGCTATTTCAAAACTTCAAAAAAATATTTCCAGAATGGTATGCAGACCTGAGTTTTGAAACACCCAACTACAAGGTGCAGGTAGGGAGATTCAAAAACTACTACCTGGGATTAAATAAGTTAAAAGAAATTAAAAAGGAATATCCTGCGGCTTTTTTACTCGAGCTTAAAAATTAGAGTTTCTTTTTTACCGCAACCTCCTGGAAGCATTCTAGTACATCCATTTCTTTAATGTCATTGTAATTTTTAATTTGAATACCACAATCGTATCCTTTGGCTACTTCTTTAACATCATCTTTGAATCGTTTGAGAGAAGCTAAGTTCCCTGAAAAAACCACTACTCCTTCTCGGATCAAACGAATCCCTGAATTACGGTAAATTTTACCACTGGTAACCATACATCCAGCAATGGTTCCGACTTTAGAAATTTTGTAGGTCTCTCGGATCTCAGCGGTTCCTGTAATCTCCTCTTTCATCTCAGGAGACAACATGCCCTCCATCGCATCTTTAACATCGTTGATGGCGTCGTAGATAATAGAGTAAGATCGAATGTCAATTTCTTCCTTGTCCGCAATACTTCTTGCATTGCCCATTGGTCTGACATTAAAACCAATAACAATGGCATCGGAGGCAGAGGCAAGCAACACATCAGATTCTGTTATCGCTCCTACTCCTTTGTGAATTATATTAACTTGAATTTCGTCAGTAGAAAGTTTTTGCAAGGAATCTGTCAAGGCTTCAACAGAGCCATCAACATCCCCTTTGAGGATCATATTCAGTTCTTTAAATTCTCCCAAAGCGATCCTTCTTCCTATTTCGTCTAAGGTAATGTGTCTTTGTGTCCTTACATTTTGCTCTCTGAGCAACTGAGTTCTTTTGGCGGCAATTTGTTTGGCTTCTTTTTCGTCCTCCAAAACGTGGAAATTATCGCCTGCTTGAGGAGCACCGTCCAGACCCAGTATGGAAACTGGGGTTGACGGAGGAACTGAAGTCAATGGATTTCCTCTTTCATCGAACATGGCTTTGATCTTTCCACTGTGTTTTCCAGCCAGTATGTAATCTCCTATTTCTAAAGTTCCAGTTTGCACCAATATGGTAGAAACATAACCACGACCTTTGTCCAAAAATGCCTCAACTACCGTACCTTTGGACTTACGATTAGGATTCGCCTTTAGCTCCAATAATTCTGCTTCTAACAAAACTTTCTCAAGCAACTCATCAACTCCTGTACCTTTGAGAGCCGAAATGTCTTGAGATTGTATTTTTCCTCCCCATTCTTCCACCATGAGATTCATCCCTGCCAAAGCTTCTTTAATCTTGTCGGGATTGGCATTAGGCTTGTCTATTTTATTGATCGCAAATATCAAAGGAACTCCTGCTGCTTGGGCATGACTAATGGCTTCTTTGGTTTGAGGCATGATGTCATCATCTGCTGCAATAACAATGATTGCTATGTCTGTAACCTGAGCCCCTCTGGCACGCATGGCCGTGAAGGCCTCGTGTCCTGGAGTATCTAGAAATGTTATTTTTTGACTACTTTTTAGGGTAACAGAATATGCACCAATGTGTTGTGTAATTCCACCTGATTCCCCCGCAATGACGTTTTCCTCTCTGATGTAATCCAATAAGGAGGTTTTACCATGATCAACATGACCCATAACTGTAACAATGGGTGCACGTGACTCAAGGTCTTGCTCTTGATCTTCCGTTTCGTCAATACTCTCCTCTAGTTCGGTTTTGACAAACTCTACCTGGTAACCAAATTCGTCAGCAACAATACTTAAGGTTTCGGCGTCCAATCTTTGATTCATGGTTACCATAATTCCCAAAGTCATACAAGCCGAAATGATTTCTGTAGAACTGACCTCCATTAAAGTAGCGATTTCTCCGACAGTAATAAATTCTGTTACCTTGAGAACCTTGCTACTCGCTTCTTGTTCCGCCTGTTCATCTTCTGTTTTTTGTCGGTGCTGATCTCTTTTATCCCTCCTGTACTTTGCACCTTTGGATTTATTTGATTTTCCCTGAAGTTTTTCTAAGGTCTCACGAATTTGTTTTTGCACTTCTTCATCCGTGGGCTCTGCCTTAACGGGCTGTTGGTTAGTACGACCTCTGTTCGACCCTTGTCTGTTCTGATTATTGTTTTTTGAAGCGAGTTTTGGAGAAGGCTCTTTACTGATCCTCTTTCTCTTACGCTTACGCGCTTCTTCAACCCCTTTTTCTTTCTTCTTAAATTCCTCTAAATCTATGGTTTGACCCGTTTTCTTAGGGCCAGTTAAAGTTTTGTATTTTGTTTTAATGGCGTTGGAATCCTCAGCCACTGGTGCCACTGGAGTTGAAGCAGTTTCTTTCTTTTGTGCTTCAGACTTGTCTTCGGTTGAAGGTAGATCCGCTGTATCTTTTATGGCCTCAGTTTCTTTTTCGGAAGTATTCTCTTTGGGTAAAGTTTCTTGAACCTTGGACTTTTCCTCAGGTTTTGCAGGAGCAGGTTTGGTCTTTTGGGCTTCAAGATCAATTTTACCTAAAGTTACAGGCTTGTTAATGGATGCCTTTGCTTTGATGACTTCTTGACGCTTCTGCTGTTGCTCGATTCGCTCTTGTTCTTTCTTTTCCTGAAGTATTCTTAAAGTTTCCTTTTCTTTCCTTTTCTCCTCACTAATCTCGTGGGAAGCATCTTTTTTAGATTTATCTGTTTCAAATTCATCCAGAAGAATTTGATAAACATCCTTAGAAATTTTGGAAGTAGGACGGCCTTCAATTTCAATATTTTGTTGCGCCAAAAACTCTACAGCGCGATCCAGAGAAATGTTCAATTCTCTGAGCGCAACGTTTAATCTAATGGTCGAAGTGTCTGCCATAAATCTATATCCTTATCAAAAATAGGAAAAATCCCTACGTTTATTCCTCAAATTCTGCTTTTAAAATTCTGATGACCTCTGCAACAGTCTCTTCTTCGAGATCGGTTCGCTTGATCAAATCTGCGGTGTCGAGTTCCAAAATACTTTTGGCGGTATCGAGTCCCACTTTTTTAAATTCATCGATTACCCATGCATCAATTTCATCAGTAAATTCTGCCAATTCAACATCTTCTTCAACTCCTTCTCGGTAGACATCGATTTCATAACCCGTCAACTTTCCAGCCAGACGAATGTTGTGTCCTCCTCTTCCAATGGCTTTAGAAACCTCCTCTGGGTTGAGGAAAACCTGAACCCTTTTATTTTCTTCATCAATCTTAAGGGAATTTATTTTGGCAGGACTAAGTGCCCGAGTAATGAATAACTGTAGGTTGTTGGTATAGTTGATGACATCAATGTTTTCATTGCCCAACTCTCTTACTATTCCATGAATTCGTGATCCTTTCATTCCAACACAAGCACCCACAGGATCAATTCGATCGTCGTAAGAATCTACTGCCACTTTGGCTTTTTCACCAGGAATTCTAACCGCTTTTTTGATGGTTATTAATCCGTCAAAAACTTCGGGTATTTCTTGCTCAAACAACTTCTCCAAGAATACAGGGGAAGTCCGTGAAAGAATGATCCTTGGTTTATTTCCTCTCAATTCAACCACATCGATGACTCCCCTAACATTGTCTCCTTTTCGGAAAAAATCATTGGGGATTTGACGGTCTTTAGGCAGGATAATTTCGTTTCCATCATCATCCAATAAAATCACCTCCCGGTTTCTAATGTGGTGTACCTCAGCTGTAAAAAGCTCTCCTGTACGATCTTTAAATTGATTGAAAGTATTTGTACTATCGTGTTCAAATATTTTAGAGATAAGGTTTTGTCTAAGGGTTTGGATGGATCTCCTACCCAAGTCAACCAGTTTTACTTCTTCAGAAACGTCTTCACCGACCTCGAAATCAGGTTCAATCTTTTGTGCTTCTGTCAATTCTATCTCTTGATTAGAGTCTTCAACCTCACCGTCTTTTACTACAATTCTGTTTCTCCATATTTCCAAATCCCCTTTATCTGGATTGATGATGATGTCAAAATTTTCATCCGAACCAAATTTTCTTTTGAGGGTATTTCTAAAAACCTCCTCCAATATTACCATTAGAGTGACTCGGTCAATTAATTTTTCATCCTTAAACTCTGAAAAAGATTCTATTAAAGCTAGATTTTCCATTATTGAATATTTAAAATTTGATCATCACCTTAGTTTGACTGATTTCGTCAAATAAAATAGTTTTATTTTTTGTTACTGTTACTTTTCCTTTTCCTACGGGCTTTGGCTCTCGCTGCTTCCACTGCAATTCGATGTTGTTCTCCTCCACTTTTACCAACTCTCCTTCGAATTTTAAACCTTCTTTTGAAACAACTTCTAATTTTCTACCCAAATTTTTTCGGTATTGTCTGGGAAATTTCAAAGGACTTCCCACACCTGCAGAAGCTACTTCGAGACTGAAATCCTCCTCATCTCTATCAAGAGCTCCTTCGATAGCTCTACTAATTTCAATACAATCTTTAACATTTACCTCCTCATCTCCATCCAAAGTAACTTTAATGGATTTGTCAGCAGAAATTTTAAGCTCAACCAAAAAAATGTTTGGATGCTGCTCCAAAGCTAAGGAAAGTAACTCTTCGACTTTTTGATTAAAATTCATTTCAAAAAAAAGAGGGACTCAATGGTCGCCTCTGATTGAATTTTCATAATGCGATGCAAATATAACAATTTTAAATACAATAGCTTAATTATTCTTTAGTGTTCCTCAAATGATCTAACAATTTGATAATGCTGTTCAATTTCAGTATTCATTAATGATACTTTGGTTTAATTTAAATTATATTTGAAATGTTATGCTTTAAACAGCAATGTGAATGAATTTTTCCAATATCAGAACCGGAATATTATTTCAAAAGGCAAAATCGGTCAAACAATCTCCTTTCGAAAAACTCTTTGAAATTTTCAAGGAACTGATCACTCATACTTCCGGGGATTTTGATGAGGCCATCGAATGGCTCAGAGAATTGGATGCTGAATATCAACTCACAGATGAAGATTACACCATTGACGACTTTATTGATGATCTTTTAAAAAAAGGATTTGTAAAAGCGGAAATCAAACCCGATGGTAGCGAAAGATCAATGGGCATTACCGCCAAAACCGAAAAACTACTTCGAGAATATGCCCTCAAGCAAATCTTTGGAAAATTAAGAAAGTCTGGAAGAGGCAATCACAATACACAGCATCAAGGAGTGGGAAACGAGATTTCTGGTGAACTCAGTAATTTTCAGTTTGGAGACCCTTTAGAAAATATTGTTCTGACCGAAAGCATCAAAAATGCTCAAATTCACTCTGGTATTGACGACTTTCAAATCACACAGGATGATCTTGTTGTGGAAAAAAACCTTCACAAATCTCAAATGAGTACCGTTTTGATGATTGACATCAGCCACTCCATGATACTTTATGGTGAAGATCGAATTACTCCTGCCAAAAAAGTGGCTATGGCGCTGGCAGAATTCATCACCACACGCTACCCCAAAGACACTCTTGATGTATTGGTTTTTGGAAATGATGCCCGTCCCATTTCCGTCAAAGAACTCCCCTACCTTCAAGTAGGTCCATATCATACCAATACGGTTGCTGGATTGGAATTGGCCATGGACATGTTAAGAAGAAAAAGAAATACGAATAAACAAATTTTCATGATCACCGATGGAAAGCCCAGTTGTCTTAAAATGCCAGACGGAAGCTACTACAAAAACAGTGCGGGGCTCGACAGATCAATTGTGGAAAAATGCTATTTGATGGCTCGACAAGCCAAAAAAATTAAAATCCCCATCACAACATTTATGATCGCCTCCGATCCCTACCTCCAACAATTTGTTCAAGAATTCACCAAGTTCAATAATGGAAAAGCATTTTATACTGGACTCAATAACCTTGGAGAGATGATTTTTGAAGATTATGAAAAAAACAGAAAAAAACGCTTTGGATAACGCATGGAAAAACCGAAAATAACGACACTCAGGGAGCTCAAAAAAACAACTTACAAACCCTCAAGCATTCAATCAGAGCTCGCCAAAAATCTCAAAGAAAAAATCAAAAAAGGAGAACCCTCTTTTGAGGGACTTATCGGATACGAAAATACCGTGATTCCTGATGTGGAACGAGCAATCCTTTCTGGACACAATATCAATCTTTTGGGACTAAGAGGTCAGGCCAAGACAAGATTAGCGCGACAAATGACGCAACTTCTTGACGAATGGATTCCAATTGTTTCTGGATCCGAAATCAACGACGACCCGCTTAAACCTATTTCTCGATGGGCCAAAGATTTCATCAAAGAAAAAGGAGACAATACTCCCATTGAATGGATGCATCGCAACGAACGTTTTTTTGAAAAATTGGCAACTCCTGATGTCACTGTAGCCGATTTGATCGGAGATATTGACCCCATCAAAGCCGCTACTCTCAAACTGAGCTATGCTGATGAAAAAGTAATCCACTATGGAATGATCCCCAGGGCTCATCGATGCATATTTGTATTAAACGAACTCCCGGATTTACAGGCCAGAATACAAGTAGCCCTGTTCTCAATACTTCAGGAAAAAGAAATTCAGATCAGGGGATTCAAGTTGAGACTTCCCCTCGAAATTCAATTTGTCTTTACGGCTAACCCCGAAGATTACACCAACAGAGGAAGCATCGTAACACCACTCAAAGACAGAATCGGATCTCAGATTTTGACCCACTATCCTCACAACATAGAAATTGCTAAAAAAATTACCCAACAAGAGGCCTTATTAAGCAATGAAAACCAAACTCGAATCCACATTCCCGAATTGGCCAAAGATCTTTTGGAGCAAATTGGATTTGAGGCTCGAAAAAGCGAATATGTTGATGCCAAGAGCGGAGTGAGTGCACGAATGAGCATTACCGCTTTTGAAAATCTCATAAGTGCTGCTGAAAGAAGATTATTGATGACCCAAGACTCCAAAACCACCATACGAATGAGTGATTTTTTGGCAATCGTTACCGCTATAAATGGAAAGATTGAGTTGGTTTATGAAGGAGAGCAAGAAGGAGCCTCGGAGGTAGCTTTGCATTTAATTACTGATGCCATCAAAAGTCTTTTCCCTCTGTATTTTCCCAAAATCGAAAAACTGGAAAAAGCAGATGAAAAGGGACCCTATGATGAGCTTTTAGCTTGGTTTTTTAAAGAAAATGAATTGTTTATAGAGGACGAAGGTGATGAGAAAAATCATCAAAAATCACTAGACAGTATCCCTCCATTGAAGAAAATCATGAAAAAATTCCAAGCAGAACTGAAACAAGAAGATTATTATTTTGTGGTAGAGTTTTTACTTTGGGGATTAGAAGCGCAACAAAAACTGAATAAGCTCAGAACTTTTGAAGGAATCCAATTCAAAGACTCACTGGGAAGTTTCATCAATCGCCTTTAAAGTTTTTTACGCATCGAATTGATAGAAGTGGTGGTTAGTATTTTCAGTGTTTTATCCCTGACCTCCTCAAACACATTTTTGATTTGACAATTTTCTTCATCACACTCCTCGCATGAGGCGTAATAATTTAGTGATACACAGGGCAGCATTGCTATAGGGCCATCTACTTGACGGATTAATTCAGCCAAATAAATATCTTTTGGATCTTTTAGAAGTCGGTAACCTCCAGTCTTTCCCCTCTGACTTTGAAGTAGCTTGAAGTTACGAAGTTCTCTCAAAATAGTCTCCAAAAATTTCTTTGGAATCTTTTCCTTTTCGGCAATCTCAGATGAAAAAATAGACTTCCCCTCGGACTGATGATCCGCTAGATAAAGCAATGCCTTTATGGCATATTTACATTTTTTTGAAATCATAAAAATCTTTAGTAAGATAAGAAATAAAAGTGAAAAGCACTTAATTCCTATAAACTTTATAGGAATTATTTGTTTTATAGAGATTAAGTTGATAAATTTGCTCCCATAAAGTAAAAAATTATGTTCTTAGATCTTCATTTAAACCGAAAGAGCGGAGACAAAAAAAATACTGTCCCTAAAGAATCCATATCTAGGAGTGCCCTTAAAGCAATCAGTTGGAGGCTGGTTGGAACATTGGATACCATTCTTATCGCATATTTTATTACTGGTACTATTTCACAAGCCCTATCAATTGGTTTTATTGAATGGGGAACTAAAATTGTCCTTTATTTCATTCACGAACGCCTTTGGAATAAACTTCAGTGGGGTAAAAAATAAATCAAAATGGAAAATCATCGTATCGAAAAACTCAATAATATTTTTAAAGACTTCTCTTTGGAAGAATCTTTCGAACACCTTGTGCAGTTGGGTTTCAAAAATATGGCTTTTTCTACCTCATTCGGACAAGAAGATCAGGTCATATCAGATATAATCTTTAAAAATAATTACCCTATTGAGGTCTTTACTTTGGATACCGGTAGACTTTTCGAGGAAACCCACAAGGTCTTTGAAGACACTTACAGAAAGTATAATAAAAAAATCGTCACCTACTTTCCCGATAGCTCAGCTGTTGAGCAACTCCTTACCGAAAAGGGGCCTTACAGTTTTTATGACAGTGTAGAGAATCGAAAAGAATGCTGTGGAATACGAAAGGTCAACCCACTACAAAAAGCACTCAAAGGAGTTGATATTTGGATTACAGGGTTGAGGGCTTCACAGAGTAGTGCTCGTAACGAAATCAAAATATTTGGATATGATAATGCTTTTGGTCTGCCCAAATTCAATCCTTTGGCCCATTGGGATTTGTCGGCCGTAGAAAAATATTTGGACAAGAACAACGTCCCACAAAATGGTCTGCACCAAAAAGGTTTTGTGAGTATTGGCTGCGCCCCCTGTACCCGGCCCATTAAAGAAGGAGACGACATCCGTTCGGGCCGATGGTGGTGGGAAGAAAGTAAAAAAGAATGTGGACTACATCTCAACCCAAAATCCATAGACCAATGAATACTTTATCCTATTTAGAGGAAGAAGCCATCTACATAATTAGGGAGGTGGTCGGACAATTCAACAAACCGGTATTGCTCTTTTCGGGGGGCAAAGACTCTATCGTCTTACTACATCTCTGCAAAAAAGCATTCTTGCCGGCAAAAATCCCCTTTCCTCTGCTACACATTGATACCGGTCACAACTTTCCCGAGACCATTGCACTCAGAGACGAGTTGGTCAAAAACTACCAAGTTCAATTACATGTCGGTAGTGTTCAAGAAAGTATTGACCAAGGAAAAGTAGTTGAAGAAAAAGGTAAATATGCAAGTCGAAACAGCTTACAAACCACTACCCTGTTGGAAACCATTGAAAATTTAAAATTTGATGCCTGTATGGGGGGAGCCAGAAGAGATGAGGAAAAAGCGAGAGCCAAAGAGCGTATCTTTTCCGTTAGAGACGATTTTGGTCAATGGAATGAAAAATTACAACGTCCTGAATTATTCGACATACTCAATGGGCAAATTCATTCTGGAGAAAACGTTAGGGTCTTTCCAATAAGCAATTGGACAGAGCTTGACGTGTGGGAATACATTCGTCAAGAAAAACTAGAGATTCCATCGATCTACTATGCCCACCGGCGAGAAGTTTTTAATAGAGACGGTCAATTGATGCCCTACTCAGATTTTATTGCTCACAAGCCTGAAGGAGTTTTTGAAGAAACTGTTCGTTTTAGAACCGTTGGTGACATGAGTTGTACTGCCGCTGTTCTCTCCAAAGCCATTGATCTTGATACTGTGATCGATGAAATCAGAGGCTCATCCATTTCTGAACGAGGAGCCAGAATGGACGATAAAAGATCCGAAGCCGCCATGGAAGAGAGAAAAAAAGTAGGCTACTTCTAAAAAATATTTATCCAATGGAAATTTTAAGAATAACCACCGCAGGAAGTGTGGATGACGGGAAAAGTACCCTCATCGGAAGATTACTCTACGAAACTCAATCTCTAAAAATAGATCAAATAGAGACCATCGAAGCAAAAAGTAAATCGTTAGGATACGATTACATCGATTTTTCTTTGGCCACAGATGGATTATTGACGGAACGCGAACAGGGAATTACCATAGATGTGTCTCACCTCTATTTTAGTACTCCCAAAAGAAGGTTTATCATTGCCGACGCTCCTGGTCATGTTGAATATACTCGAAACATGGTTACAGGAGCCTCAAATGTCAATGTCGCCATCATACTGTTGGATGCCCGAAAAGGGGTCATGGAACAAACTAAAAGACATCTTTTCATCACCCAATTGCTTGGAATCAAACACCTGATATTTACTGTCAATAAAATGGATTTAATTCAGTACAACCATGATCAATTCAACATTATCGTCGAGGAAATAAAAGAATTGGTAACACAATACGATTGGAATCCAAAATTGAACTTCATTCCTGTTTCGGCACTTAAAGGTGACAACGTAATTAATAAAAGTGAACACATGCCTTGGTACCAGGGATCAGACCTTTTGACCTCCATAGAATCCTTAACCGTTGAGGAAGACTATGGCTTGGATGGATGCTTACAGGTACAGCATGTCATTCGTCCCAAAACAGAGGCATTTCACGATTACAGGGGTTTTGCTGGGAAAGTCAAAAGCGGCATATTCAAGGAAGGAGACGAAATCGAAATTTTTCCTTCAGGCCAGAAAACCACTGTCAAATCCATTGAGAAATATGGTGAAAAAAGAGATAACGTGAAGAGGGGGGAAAATGCTACACTGCTTCTCGATGACGAAATTGATGCTTCCCGAGGTAATGCAATCATCAAGGCCAAACACAATTTAAAAACCGATAAAAAAATACAAGCAAAAGTCTGTTGGATGCAATCCACCGATCTCAATCCCAACAGTAAATACTGGTTGCAACAAGGGATTCACAAAAGTCTTGTGAAGGTCAACGAGATAAAATCTAAGATGGATTGGGAGGCTTGGAAATCTGTACCTACTGATCATTTGAGTATGAACGATATCGGATCTGTAAATCTTCAGTTGGCACAACCCCTAATCTATGCTCCTTACAGCACTAATAAAAGCTTGGGTGCATTTATTTTAATCGATACACAAACCAATAACACCGCCGGTGTAGGCTTCATAATTTAAAAAAATGCAAAGTTTCAGAACCGAAATAGAAAACCCGATTGTAGAAAAAGACATATTGGAATTAGAACAAAAAATTCACGCTTTCAACAATCAAAAAATAGACGAGGAAAAATTCAGAAGTTTACGTTTGGCCAGAGGAGTTTACGGGCAGCGACAACAGGGAGTCCAAATGATTCGCATCAAACTACCTTTGGGTAAATTTACCGCTCAACAACTACTGCGTATGGCCGAGGTTTCAGATGAATTTGCCTCTGGAAATCTGCACATCACTACTCGCCAAGATATTCAGTTGCACTATGTGCCGTTAGATCGCACCCCCGAACTTTGGGCCACGCTAGAAAAAGATCAAATTACACTCAGGGAAGCCTGTGGCAATACGGTAAGAAATGTCACAGCGTCGGTATATGCTGGAATAGACCCCAATGAAGCTTTCGATACCACTCCTTACGCCCAAGCCTTTTTTGAATACTTTCTCCGAAATCCTGTATGTCAAGAAATGGGTAGAAAATTTAAAGTTGCTTTTTCCAGTTCCTCTGATGATCAAGCCCTCACTTTTATCCATGATTTGGGATTTATCCCAAGATTGATTGACGGTAAAAGAGGGTTTAGAGTTCTTTTGGGGGGAGGAATTGGCTCTCAACCTATGGGTGCCAACGAAGTTTTTGACTTTTTAGAAGAAGATCGCATCATTCCATTCAGCGAAGCCGTAATAAGAGTTTTTGATCGATACGGAGAACGCAACCGACGCAATAAAGCTCGACTTAAATTCTTGATCAAAGATATTGGTTTGAACGCTTTCCTGGACTTAGTTCAAAAAGAGGAAAAAGCGTTGATCTACAAAACATTTCCCATCGATGCTATCCAAAGAAAACTCAAGGAACCCCTTTACAAAGATGAGAAATCGTTAACTGTCGATGAGCCTGGTTTTACAGATTGGAAAAAAACCAACCTTTACGCACAAAAACAAAAGGGATATTACGCTGTTGGAATTCCCATAACTGTTGGAGATATAGATTCAAAAAAAGCGCGTCAACTCGCAAAAGTGATTCTTCAATTCACAAAAGACGACAATCGATTTTCATATGGACAAAGTGTACTTTTAAGAGACGTAAAAGAAGAACACATTCCCGCCCTTTATTTAGCACTCAAATCAATCCAGTTAGATAGGATAGGTTACCAACGCATCAACGATATCGTTGCCTGCCCTGGGACGGATACTTGTAATCTCGGCATTGCCAGTAGCATGGGATTGGCCAAAGTTCTTCAGGAAGTCATTGAACAAGAGTACCCAGGTTTGATCCAAAAACATCATATCGATATCAAAATCAGTGGCTGTATGAATGCTTGTGGACAACATACTTTGGCTCATATTGGTTTTCAAGGGATGACCGTAAAATCTGATGGTAAAATTGCCCCTGCCACCCAAATTTTACTTGGAGGGGGTGTCTTGGGTGACGGAACCGGTAGGTTTGCTGATAAAGTTCTAAAAGTACCCTCCAAAAGAACCCCCGCAGTTTTGCGTTGGATTTTGGATGATTTTGAAACCAATCACCAAAGCAATGAAAATTTCTTTGCCTACTACGATCGTAAAACCAAAGATTACTATTACCAAAATCTAAAACATTACAGTGATGTAGAAAACCTAAAACCAGATGATTTTATCGATTGGGGGGTCAAAGAAAAATATGAAAAAGCAATTGGTATTGGAGAGTGCGCTGGAGTTACCATAGACTTAGTTCAAACCCTGTTGTTTGATGCCCAAGAGTCGCTCAAATGGGCGCTGGAGGCTCTAAAGGAAAATAGACTTTCCGATGCGATTTACCATGCTTACAATGCGAGGGTACGTGGAGCTAAGGCAATTTTAACCCAAGGGAATGCCAAGATTAATAGCCATGCTTCGATAATCGAGGCCTTTGACACAACCTTTCCTCAATACGCTCAGGAAATGGGCAGAAGTTTTGGTGAAGATATTTTAAAAATCAAAACGGAAAAACCTAGCAGCTCTTTTGCCGAAACATATGTAGAACAAACACATTCCTCTTTATTTTGGATAGAAAATCATTGTCATGTCAAGCTTAAGTAAAGGATCACTGACATTGGTAGGTGCGGGTCCTGGAGATCCTGATTTATTGACCTTTAAAGGACTAAAGGCCATCCAAAAAGCTCATGTAATACTCTATGATGCTTTGATCAATCCTTTACTTTTAGAGCACAATCCTACTGCCGAAAAAATCTTTGTGGGTAAAAGAAGGGATTTTATAAAAAAAACTCAAAAAGAAATCAACGAACTGATCCTGAAATATGCAATAGAGGGCTTGGATGTTGTTCGATTGAAGGGAGGAGATCCAATGGTTTTTGGGAGGGCTTGTGAAGAACTCAATACCGCTCGTGAGGCTCAAATCCCAACCAATGTAGTACCAGGAATTGCCTCCTACGCTGGCATTGCAGCACAACACCAAATTCCCTTAACCAAGAGAGCTGAACACGAAAGTTTTTGGGTGGTGACTGGACATACAAGATCTGGAAAACTTTCTTCAGACATTGCATTGGCTGCCCAATCCACTGCTACCGTTGTCGTTCTGATGGGCATGCGTTTTCTTCCAGAAATTGTCGCCACTTTCAAAAAACACCAAAGGGGAGATCACCCTGTAGCAGTAATCCAAAACGGAACCACTCCTGCAGAAAAATCTCTGGTCGCTGACCTAGACACCATTGTTTATCAGGTCAAAAAATACAAAATTGACAATCCTGCTGTACTGATTTTTGGACTCGCTGCTAGCGATCCCGTAACACATTACAAAAATTGGATTCATGAAGAAACCATTGTCCTATGAACACTCTCTATCCCATTTTTATCAAAGCACATCAATTGCAATTTCTCATCGTAGGAGGAGGATATGTAGCACTCGAAAAATTGGAGTTTTTATACAAATCCAGCCCTGAGGCCAAAGTCACTATAGTCGCACCATTCCTGAGAGCAGAAACCAAAAAATTCATCCAAGACAAACCCATAGATTATATTCCAAAAAAATACCGCAAGCGATACCTTAAAAATAAAAATATCGTCATCGCCACTACCGATAGCCCTGAGGTCAATCTACAAGTCAACAGAGATTGTAAAAAGCAGCATATTTTGGTTAATGTAGCCGATACCCCCGATCAATGTGATTTTTACATGGGAGGAATTGTTACCAAAGGAAACCTGAAAATAGGCATTTCCACCAACGGAAAGTCCCCCACCCTGGCCAAAAGATTGAGGCAATGGCTGGAAGCCATTCTTCCTGACGAAATTGATCTCTTATTGGAAACATTAAGAAAATACAGAAAAACATTAAAAAACGACTTTGAATTCAAGGTCAAGGAAATGAATAAAGTAACAGAATCACTAATCAAATAGAAAATGATCAAAACAGACATCATCATTATTGGAGCAGGGCCGGTGGGGCTATTTACAATTTTTGAAGCAGGACTGATGAAACTTCATTGTCATGTGATCGATGCAATTCCTCAAATCGGAGGCCAACTCAAAGAAATTTATCCCAAAAAACCCATTTATGACATTCCGGGTTTTCCAAGTGTATTAGCGGGGGATCTGATCGATAATTTAGAAAAACAAGCTGAACCCTTCCAGCCCGGATTTACTTTAGGTGAAAGGGCCGAAAATATTGAAAAACAAGAAGACGGTAGTTTCATTGTCACTACCAGCGAAGGTACCCGTCATCATGCACCAGCTGTTATCATTGCTGGTGGTCTGGGTAGTTTCGAACCCCGAAAACCTTTGGTTGAAAATCTTTCTGAGTTTGAGAAAAAGGGGATTGAATACATGGTCAAAGAGCCTGAGCTGTTTTTGAACAAGCGTGTTTTCATTTCTGGAGGAGGAGACTCAGCTCTTGACTGGGCCATTTACTTTGCAGAAAATAGCGATTTACCTGTGGGGCTAGTCCATCGGTCTGACATGTTTCGAGCACACAAAGACTCTTTAGATAGAGTTTATCAACTACAAGACAAAGGGAAAATAGAACTTTACACCCATGCCGAGATTAAAAAAGTAAGTGGAGATTCTAAATTGGAATCCATTGAGTTGCATCAGAAAGAACGAGAACCCAAATCTATTGATGTAAATTATTGGCTCCCTTTATTTGGATTATCACCCAAACTGGGACCGATTGGAAACTGGGGGTTGGAAATCGATAAAAATGCCATTAAGGTAGATCATACTTTGGACTACCAAACCAACACCCCTGGTGTTTTTGCGGTGGGAGACGTTAACACTTACCCAGGTAAACTGAAATTGATTCTCTGTGGTTTTCACGAAGCCACCCTTGCCGTTCAATCCTGTTACAAAATCATCAATCCCAACAAAAAGTTTACAATGAAATACACCACTGTACAGGGAGTACAAGGTTTTGAAAAGGTGATATAATACTTCTAGAGTCTGGATTGGATCACGGCTACAACACCGAGAACAACACAAACCACAAGGGAAGCCAATACAATATTTCCTACGCCCATTGTTTTTGTTTTAAAGTTAATATTAATTTGAAGTGTTTAAAGAATCAAGCAAAGAAAAAGCATTAACATCGCTTGGTATTTTCAACTGCTGATTGACATCCCAGTTTGCCCTAAGCTCAATGGTATCTGGAGAGTAATAAACCCACTCTGGTTGTATTTTATTAAGGTAATTTCCCGTATCCCATTTTTTGTTACCGTTTTTGTCTTTGATGAATCTAAACATATAATCTCCTGGAGGAAGAAACTTGAATTCATAACTATCAAGATCATTAGAGACATCAAATCTTCTGAGGGCTTTACCCTTTAGATTTACCAATTCCAAAATAAAAGGATCTTTATCATCTCTGACAATTTGAAGAAAAATATTCCCGAAGTCGGCAATAGGCTTGGTCTTGAATCTGAACCTCAGCGTATCGTGGGTATTGCCCCAGAAATCGATCAAAGCGTTGGGCAAAAACTGTACTTTGTAATCATCATTGGGCAACCACTCATAAGAAAGCGAAAGTCTATCATAGTTTTTATCCAGAGAAGCTTTGTAAGAAACGGGCAAAGAATCTAAGCCCTTGATTTGAATGAGATCCAAATTAACTTTAACCAAAGGTAAATTGGATTCGATTTTAAAACTGTCCAACAAACCGATATTGTTACCTTTTAAAAGTTTGAGCTGTAGAGAGTCTCTCAATTCTTTTTTAAACTTAATGGTGTACAAGTTGGTCGTATCTTTGTATTTAATTCCAAACTTGAGGGAGTCCAACTTTGGCCCCCTGAACCAAAAGTTTAAGGTGTCCGTTTCGCGATTGCGATTGATCAGATATCTGAAATTGGAGGGAACCTTGCTTTTTACCTCGATGGCCCCTGCATCTGGTGTTCCAAAATAACCAAAACCAATTTGGTTGGTGTTGATAAAAAAAGGTCTTGACCAAAACAAGTTGGGTTCCTCATTAAAAATTCTAAAGTCAACAATACTGTCTCCTGGTAATGTTATTGGTTTTTCCAAAAAACCAATCTTATCCACATTTTGATCGAATAAATAATTCCCTCCCACATCTTTGATCGCAATGATTTCATAGGTGTCGGGACGGAGATTTTTGAAATGATATGCCACAGAATCTAGGGTGTTCGTAGCATAAAAAGGCTTTTTTAGAAAGATGGTTGAATCGCTGAAAGTACTGTCTACTGGATACAGATGAATAGAAGTGTAGGGCTCAGTGATGCGGTCAAAAGCATCGGTGATGGTTCCTTTGATTTCTAATGAATCAATGATTGGACCTGTGGATAAAGTGTATTGAAAAAAAGGCAATTCATTGCCTTCGTTGTTGTCGATTATGCTTTCTCCAAAATTGAAGGTATAGGTCGTTTCGTCTTGAAGGGAATCCAATAATTCAATTTGGATTTTTTTTGAAACTGTTCCTTGGGGTTTAATCTTGTACTGATCGGGTTCTAAAGGAGGGGATATGATCAACTGTTTGGTCAGGTCATTTAGCTTTATGAATTCATCGAAAGTGATGGTGATTTTTTCTTTATCAAAAAATACGGTATTCATTTTAGGAGAAGCGTTTAGCATAACCGGTGGCAAACTGTCTTTAAGGCCTCCGGTAGGAGAAGATCTCCTGGCGCATTGTGTGATGGAAACCACGATAATTAAAACTAAAAAGTACCTTCCAATTTTGTACATATCCATCTTTGTGCACACAAAATAACGCAATATTCTCAAGACAACCTACTGGCAAGCGAGACAATACTAATCCGACCTCCACAAGCCTCCAAAATGGTATTTCCACAGCTCAAAATCGTCGCACCAGTTGTGATCACATCGTCTACCAACAACCAATGTTGAGCAGGATAATGTTGATTTTTGTTTAGGGCAAAAGCATTTACTATTTCTTGCCAACGGTCTGATTTTTGCAATTTGGCCAACTGCTGGGTTTGTTTTTTTCGATACACAAAATCTGCAACCAACGGAAGACCTAAATTATGAGCCAAACATTCAGAGAATAATTGAATTTGATTGTACCCCCTTTGTCGTTCTCGCACGGGGTGCAGCGGAACAGGTAAAACAGCATCTACCCCTGCAAAAACTTTTGATTTCTTTAGTTGAGGAGCCAACCAGTTCCCCAAAAAAGAACCAATTTCTACTTGTTCATTGTACTTGAGCTGATATAACATGGATTCAACCTTACTGTTTTTTTGAAACTCAAATAAGGCCACTGCTCGTTCTACACGGGTCAGTTGATTCATTTTTTTCCACAATATGTTTTCAAAATCCCAAGGATGATCTGTTTGAGGAAGGGACATTTGACAATTAAAACAGATTACTTTTTCTTTTCCCAAAAGTGGATTCATACAAGCGGGACAAAGCCTGGGGAAAAAAAGGGAAACAAAAGCACCTAAACTGGGTAAAACTAAATTTTTCATCGAAATGGGGAAAATCACTCTAAAATACGAAAAAGAGTTATTTTTGCCACACTATGCAACAAACCGAGATCTTTAAAAAAGTGATATCCCATGCCAAAGAGTATGGATTTATTTTCCAATCCAGTGAGATTTACGATGGCTTAAGCGCCGTGTATGACTATGGTCAAAATGGGGCCGCCCTCAAAAAAAATATTCGTGATTACTGGTGGAAGGCTATGGTACAACTCAATGAAAATATAGTGGGAATTGATGCTGCCATTTTTATGCATCCTACTACTTGGAAAGCTTCTGGTCACGTCGATGCCTTCAACGATCCACTGATTGATAACAAAGATTCCAAAAAAAGATACCGTGCCGATGTTCTGATCGAAGATCATGTCGCCAAGATCGAAAACAAAATCAATAAAGAAGTTACCAAAGCTGCCAAACGTTTTGGAGATGCTTTTGACAAAGAACAGTTCCTCTCCACCAACCCACGTGTATTGAACTATCAAGCCAAAGCCGACACCATCCTAAAACGCATGGGGCAATCGCTTGAAAAGGAGGACTTGGCCGATGTTAAAGCCCTAATCGAAGAACTAGAAATCGCTTGTCCTGAGTGTGGTTCTCGCAATTGGACCGATGTCAAGCAATTCAATCTGATGTTTGGAACAAAACTGGGAGCCTCTGCTGATACTGCCATGGATCTTTACCTGCGACCCGAGACTGCCCAAGGTATTTTTGTTAATTTCCTGAACGTTCAAAAATCAGGACGAATGAAACTCCCCTTTGGAATCGCGCAAACCGGAAAAGCTTTTAGAAATGAAATCGTCGCCCGACAATTCATTTTTCGTATGCGTGAATTTGAACAAATGGAAATGCAATTCTTTATTCCTCCTGGAACCCAGAAAGAATGGTACGAGCACTGGAAAGAAAAAAGATTGAAATGGCATCAGTCTCTTGGACTGGGCAATGACAATTATCGCTTTCATGACCATGACAAATTAGCCCATTATGCGGACGCCGCTACGGACATAGAATTCAACTTTCCTTTTGGTTTCAAAGAACTCGAAGGCATTCATTCCCGAACGGATTTTGATTTGGGAAATCATGAAAAATTTGCTGGAAAAAAATTACAGTATTTCGACCCCGAGAGGAATGAAAACTACGTCCCTTATGTGGTTGAGACCTCGATCGGTTTGGATCGGATGTTTTTGGCTGTATTTTCCAAATCCCTGCAAGAAGAGCATTTAGAGGATGGCTCCACTCGAACAGTCCTCAAACTCCCCCCTGTTTTGGCTCCTACCCAACTGGCAGTTTTTCCCTTGGTCAAAAAAGACGGCCTTCCCGAAATTGCACGCAAAATAGTAGAAGACCTCAAATGGGATTTTTCTGTTGCCTATGACGAGAAAGATGCTGTGGGCCGTCGATACCGCAGACAAGATGCATTGGGGACTCCCTTTTGTATCACAATAGATCATCAAACCATTGATGACCAAACGGTTACCATAAGAGACCGAGACAGTATGAATCAAGAACGTATCGCCATAGATGCATTGAGCAATCTCCTCAAAGAAAAACTCTCTATTAGTAAATTGTTGAAAAAGCTTTAAAATCTTCCAGCTTTCAATACGGTTTTGAGTTTTCTTACCCCAGTGGTTTTTTTATTTTTGTAAAAAACGAGGCTTGAAAATTCTTTCTTACAACGTAAACGGTATCCGTGCAGCCCTGAACAAAGGTTTTGCCGACTGGCTATATGCTGCTGCTCCAGATGTTGTTTGTCTTCAGGAAACCAAGGCCATGGAGGAGCAGGTAAATACAGCTGTATTTGAAGAGTTAGGTTATCATCACCATTGGCACTCAGCTCAAAAGAAAGGATACAGTGGTGTTGCCATTCTGACCAAGACCAAACCCCTAAATGTCGAAGCAGGAACTGGTATCGAACACATGGATTTCGAAGGCAGAGTCATTCGTGCTGATTTCGAAAATGTATCGGTCATTAGCCTTTACTTACCCTCGGGAACCAACCTCGACCGACTGGACTACAAGTTCAAATTCATGGATGATTTTCAAAATTACATTGACAATCTTAGAAAAGAATACCCCCGTTTGGTCATCTGTGGTGATTACAATATCTGCCACCGTGCCATCGATATTCACGATCCTGTTCGAAACAAAAATGTTTCTGGTTTTCTTCCCGAGGAACGTGAATGGATCGACGGCTTTATCAAAAGTGGATTTGTAGATTCCTTCCGCCATCTCAATCCAGAACCCCATCAATACAGCTGGTGGAGCTATCGTGCCAATGCCAGAAATAATAATAAGGGGTGGCGTATTGATTACAATCTGGTCAGCGAAAATCTTAAAGAAAACATCCAGCGTGCTTTTCTGCTTCCCGATGCCAAACACTCAGACCACTGCCCTGTGGGTTTAGAACTCAAATTTTAATCAATCATCATGAAAAAAAGTATCTCAATTCTCCTGATCGCCTTCTCTGTTATTTCTTGTGTTTCCAATCGTGTATTCAATGACTTGGAATCTCGCTACGCACAACTCAAAGACAACTACAATCGACAAACCAAAAATATTGAATCTCTCAACGCCGAGATCAAAGATTTGACAGAAAAATTTGTCACACTGGAAGCCACTCTTGAGGAAACTGAAGACAGTCTCAACGAAAAACAGCAAAATTTAGAAAAGCTTGAATCTTCGCTCGATCTGCTAAAACAAAATAGCGAAACAGCCCTAAAAGAAAGGATAGCTGAAAACGAGGTTCTGTTGGAAAAAATTGCCGAAAAAAAGAACGAATTGGCCGATCGTATGGCCCGAGTGGAAGAGTTGGAAGGGTTGATCGCTCGCCAACAACAGGCCATGCGAAATCTTAAAGAAAAATTGTCAGATGCCCTACTCAATTTTGAAGATAAAGGACTGACCGTGGAAGCTCGTGATGGAAAAGTATATGTTTCTATGGAGAACAAGCTTTTGTTCCGTTCGGGCAGTTGGAAGGTCGAAAGTGAAGGAAAAAAAGCCATCGAAAGTTTGGGGAGTGTTCTGGCAGACAATCCCGATATTGCCGTTCTCATCGAAGGGCATACCGACAATATTCCCTACAGTGGAAAAGGGCAACTTAAAGGCAACTGGGATCTGTCCACCAAACGCGCCACATCCATTGTCAATCTTTTACTTGAAAACTCATACATCCTTCCCCAAAACCTTACCGCTGCAGGAAGAGGCGAATACCTCCCCATTGCACCAAATTCAACCAGAGAAGGTCGTGCCGCCAATCGCAGAATCGAAGTGGTACTCAGTCCTCAACTAGACGAAATAACTCAAATCATCAACACGATAGAATAAAGTATGGATTATAATCTGTTGCCAAATACCGATGTAAAAGTCAGTAAAATATGCTTGGGCACCATGACCTGGGGTAGGCAAAATACTGAAGCTGAAGGGCATGAACAAATGGATTACGCCTTGGATCAAGGGGTCAATTTTTTTGACGTTGCCGAACTCTATCCCGTACCAGCTGACGCTGAAACCCAAGGGGAAACCGAACGCATTATTGGAACATGGTTCAGGAAAACCTCCAATAGAGACAAAGTCATTCTGGCAACCAAAGTCGCTGGACCAGGGGACTATACCAAACACATTCGCAAAAATCTCAGCTTCAAAAAAGCTCATATTGATGAGGCCATTGACAAAAGTCTCCAAAGACTGCAAACCGATTACATTGACCTGTATCAGCTACACTGGCCTGAAAGAAAAACCAATACTTTTGGGATGAGAAACTTTCATTATGACTCCAACGATCCTTGGAAAGAAAATTTTGAATCGGTTATCGATGCCCTTCACGACAATATCAAAGCAGGTAAAATTCGACACATTGGGCTATCTAATGAAAACCCTTGGGGCATCATGCGTTTTTTACAGGCTTCTGAATCTCCTGCCACCAAAATGATTACCGTTCAAAATCCCTATTCCTTACTCAATCGACTTTTTGAAATAGGAAGCTCAGAAGTTTGTCATAGGGAAAATATAGGACTTTTGGCTTACTCCCCATTGGCCTTTGGAGTGCTTTCGGGAAAGTATCGCAATGGACAAAAACCCCCCAATAGTCGATTGGCTCTTTTCGAGAGATTAGCAAGGTACAGCGGAGAAAATTCCTTTAAGGCAACCGATCGATATTACGAACTGGCCAAAGATCATGGACTGTCCCTAACCGATCTATCTCTCGCATTTGTCAATGACCGCAGTTTTGTTACCTCCAACATTATTGGAGCCACTACCCTTGAACAACTTAAAGAAAATATCGCAACTCACAAGATCAAACTCTCTAGAGAAATCCTTAAAGCCATTGACGAAATCCATGAGGACCTCCCCAATCCGGCACCCTGATAGTAATTAAATCAATGAATATTGACTTTGTTAAAAAAACAAACTCTTTTTCATTTCTACTGCCATTGAGTTTTACTGTTTTTTAAAGGTGACTGTTGCAAATGGTGCATTTAATGATTCACCATCGCCTAGCGGAGGATCAACAAATAAACTTATCGTCTCTTGAGGATCGGTAATCTCATTTGGAGACGTAAAAGTTACACCACTATCAGTTCCTGCGTCATAAACTTTTGCCTCCACTATTTTTTCACTAACAAATAAATTGTTTTCAAGCAAGTTAATATTTACAACAGCAGTGTACCAATCTGGACTTGGTGCAACCATTGTTGCGAGTGTCACCGAGGGAAATTTCTCTGTCACCTCCAATTTAATTGCAATTTCTCCGGTTCCTGCACTCAATCCACTACCAATAAAATAGTTGAAACCCTCTCCCTTATCAATTAACTCTGAAAGTTCGTTATAAAGGGGTGAGGTTCCTCCAGTTTCAGCCATATTTTTAATTCCAGACGAGGCTTTAGTTCCAGTTTTAAAAAAAGTTTGATCGGGATTGTGACTCCATCCAATGAGTTTTGAAAAATGAGCATTTGATGGGTAGTCCTTTGGAAAATCTTTTGAATTCCAATTAATTTTAAAAGTTACCGTATACTCTGTTCCCCCTTTTAAGGCTGGAGATGTATCCTCTTTATCTTTTGAGCAAGAAAATAATATTAGTGTGATTAAGATGGGAAGATTGAGAAATTTCATGTGTTTTTATTTTTAGAATGTTATCAATAGGCTATTTAAGTATTAATCTTTATCAAATTTTAATATTTGTTGGTTAATACTATTGAATGGCCAAATCAAATGATAAATGATTCCTTTTCATCAATTCATATCTTGGTTGTTGAAGTCCTCAGTCTCCCAAAAAACAACTGAAAAAAATATTAGTTGATGGAAGTAGTAGGAATGGTAATATCAAATATATGCATATTTTGAGTAAAAATACTGCTTATTAATACTTCTAGATGTCTGTATTACAGTAATTTATAAATATTATTTACTATATTAATTATTTAAAATTTATCAAGAAAACACCCTACAAGCCTTTTGCTAATTCGTTTAAGGAGCCTCTTTATCAGATCTTGGGTAATGCTGCGATCAACTTTTGAGTGTATGGTTCTTTGGGATTAAAATACAAATCATCGGCTTCTCCCTCTTCAACCAAAATTCCATTTTGCATTACCAAAATCCGGTCAGCCATGTACTTCACTACATTTAGATCGTGGGAAATAAAGAGATAAGACAATTTCAATTCTTTTTTAAGATCGTTGAGCAAGTTAAGTACTTGTGCTTGAACGGAGATGTCCAAGGCAGCGACGGATTCGTCTAACAGTAATATTTTGGGTTCGGTAGCAAGTGCTCGTGCGATAACTGCTCTTTGACGTTGTCCCCCTGATAATTGGTGTGGGTAGCGTCCGTAATATTCAACTCCCATACCTACTTGTTCCAATAACTGGAATACTCTTGCCTTTATCGCCTCTTTTCCATTGACCAATTGGTGAACATAGAGGGGTTCGGCAATGGCATCACCTATGGATTTCAGCGGGTGTAATGCTGCATAAGGGTCTTGAAAAACCAACTGGATTTCTTTTCGTAATTCCCGCAATGCGCTGGCATTTAGCCCCACGACAGATTGCCCTTTGTAATAAATTTCCCCCGCTGTAAGAGGATCTAGGAATACCATTGCCCGACTGATGGTTGATTTTCCACAACCTGACTCCCCTACCAAACCTAGGGTCTCTCCGGGAAAGAGATTGAAACTTACATGCTTTACCGCTTTGACACATTGATTTTCTTTAAACCAATTGCGGCTTAAAGGATATTCCTTTACCAATCCTTTGACCTCTAATAAAGGTTTTTGAGCATAGAGCTCCTGATGTCTTTGGATTCGTTTGGCTTGGGTAATTGCATTGAATTTTATCCCTTTTTGATAAAAATCAGCTACGGTAGGCAATCTTTTGAGTCGTTTATTAGGTTGGGGTCGAGCATGCAATAATCCTTGGGTGTAGGGGGCTTTGGGGTTTTTAAAAATCTCTTCGGTTGTTCCACTTTCCACCAGTTTTCCATTGTGCATTACCATCACTCTATCCGCAAACTGAGCCACTACACTCAAGTCGTGAGAAATGAACAAAACACTCATTTTATCTGCCTTTTGCCGGTCTTTGATCAATGTCAAAATTTCTTTTTGCACCGTCACATCTAATGCAGTGGTAGGCTCATCAGCGATTAAGAGTCGTGGGCTTCCGATCAGTGCCATAGCGATCATCACCCTCTGTTTTTGACCTCCACTCAATTCGTGCGGATAGGCTTTAAATATCCTCTCTGGCTGGGGCAATTGGACTTGCTCAAAAGCTTCTAACACCTTATTTCGGTGTTCCTTTGGTAGTGCAATCTTGTTTTTTTTCAAACGTTCCAAAACTTGGGCACCACAGCGCATACTGGGATTCAGACTGGATTGTGGTTCTTGAAATATCATTCCCAAGTCCTGTCCCCTTACAGATTGCCAATCCTTTTTGGACAATTGGGAGAGATCGTGGGATTCCAATTGCATCTTCTGGCAACTGATAGACAAGGGAGTTTGAAACAAAAGACCCGCAATTGAGAGTGCGGTCAACGATTTTCCACTACCCGACTCTCCGACAATGGCCACGATCTCATTGGTTTTGATACCAAAAGTAAGTCCATTCAGAAGTAATTGCTCTTTGGATGAAATCGAAAGATTTTTTACCTCCAGTAAGTATTTTTTTTCTTTCATGAGTGGATGATTTCATCTTCTTCTATAAGAGCTTCATTTCGCAATCGCAAAACCACTTGGGCGATGGTAATAACGTCTTTTTCACAATAGTTAACAATACGATTGATATTTTTTTCTTGGTAATAGACCTGTGCCACCTGACTACCATCAATATCGTCCTTGGGAGTCGGAATACCCAAAACATGAGCCATCAAAGACAGGGAAGTATAATGTTTATAGTCGCCAAATCGCCACAGATGCATGGTATCCAGATGGGGCACTTCCCATGGTTTTTTATTGAATAGACTGAGCTTAGCAGGTAAGTCAACTCTATGAATGATCATACGTCGAGCGATGTAAGGGAAGTCAAATTCTTTTCCATTATGGGCACAAAGTAGGTGAGCCGGTTGGCTGAAATGTTGCTCTACTAATGTTTTAAATTCAATTAATAAATCTTTTTCGTTACCAAAAAAACTCTTGATCCTGAACTCACGGCGGGTATTATTTTGGTTAAAAAAACCTACAGATATACAAATAATTTTACCAAATTCGGCCCAGATACCTGCCCTTTCGTAAAAAGATGCTGGACTTTGGTCTTTGGAACGTTGATATTGTGTTTTGGCATCAAAAAGTTCTTTTTCAATTTCGGTTAAATGATCAAATGAAATTTTTTCTGGAACAGTTTCTATGTCTAAAAACAAAAGTTTATTGAGGTCAATTTTTTGAAACATTTTTAATCATTTCCAATCCACCCTCAAGGTAAACATAAATGTCTTTAGTAAAAGCCTCCCCTCCCAAACTTTTGGTCTGGACAGGTTTGTCTTTGAGGTGACCTAAACGCACTACTATCAATTCTTCTTCGGGTATTACCAAAACGTATTGTCCTAAATGTCCCCGCATCATAAATAACTTTTTGTCTTGAAAAACATCCAACCACCAGCCGTAACCGTATTCGGGGCTTTCTTCAAATCTGGGTTTAATAGACCGAGCAACGAAAACAGAATCCAGTAATTGATTGCCATTCCAGCGACCATGATCTTTGTAGAGTTTTCCCATTCGTGCAAAATCTCGTGCATTGGTTGCCAAACAACAAAAAGCTTTTTCCATTGCCTCTTTGCGACTGTCTAACTGCCATAGGGCATCATGTGTTGCTCCTATGGGTTGCCATAATTTTTGGGTTAGATAGGCACTGAGGGTTTTGCCCGTGGCTCTTTTAATGACCATTCCCAACAATTGAGTGGTTCCACTTTGGTAATGAAAAGACTTGCCTGGCGCTTCATGTATGGGTTGATCTATCAGCAACGCGTCCAAATCATCGACGAAATAAGAAGCTGATGTCACCGAAAAAGGATTGTAGTATTCTTCACTCCACAGCTGACCCGAGGCCATACTGGAGAGGTCTCCCACAGTAACCTCTTTGGCGAAACGACCTTTGAGATCAGGAATGAAATCGGTTACTTTTTGATCCAAACTTTTGATAAATCCCTCCTGAATGGCAATACCCATAAGTGCCGAAACAATACTCTTGACCATCGAAAATGAATTACTTTTGGAATCTGGGCCAAAACCGTCATAATATTTTTCATAAAGAATACTGTCGTTTTTGATGATAAGATAAGCAACAGATTTTCTGTCTTTATGATATGCCTCTAAATCTGGATCGAGGGAATACTGGTTGTAATTTTGGTGTAATGGCCAAACTTGGGGTTGATCGGAAGAATAGACTGTATCGTTGTGAAATTTTAGATAATCAGTCAGATAAGCAGTAGTATGTCCAGAAAGATAAATCGTGTTAATTCCCTTGAGAAGGTAATTGTATTGGGACACATAAAGCATTGAAAACAATAGGATCAAGGTCAAACATAGGGAGAACAGAAATCGTTTCATTTTTTTAAAATTACAACAAATTAAATTGTTTTGGGAAACCCTCCAACTCCAGAAGCTGGCGTTTATTAGAGATGCCTCCAGAATAGCCCACCATCGATCCATCACTTCCAATTACACGGTGGCAAGGAACAACAATCAACAATGGGTTTTTTGCAATAGCAGCTGCAACTGCTCTTACCATTTTGACATCACCATAGGCCTGAGCCACCTTAACGTAAGCCAAAGATGTACCATAGGGAATACGAGATACCAATTTCCATATCTTAACTTGAAAGTCTGTTCCTTTTGGTCGTATAGGGAAAGTAAATTCACGACGCTTTCCTTTGAAATATTCGTCAATCTGTTGAAGTATAGTATTCATCAGTGGCGAAAAAGAAGGGGAATTTTCTTCAATTTTATCTACAAAAGAAATTGATGTAACTTCTTGATTTTCAATGGTTATAAATAAATTTATTTTTTCATTTGTAAAATAGCCTACTTCCATTTACCTTTAATATTAAAGTTTTAAAAGATAATAAAAGTTAAACAAAAAGAGGGAGTTTTATCTTTTTGTTGAATGAATAAATTTATTGAGCAATAAGCTGGGCTGCTTCCTTGGCGTGATAAGTAGCAATAATAGTAGCACCAGCCCTTTTAAATGCCAGCAATTGTTCCATCATTACAACATCGTGTTCCAACCAGCCTTTTTCTGCAGCAGCTTTGAGCATGGCATATTCACCACTTACCTGATAGGCGGCAATGGGTATTTCCAAACTTTCACGAATGTCTCTGATAATGTCAAGATAGGGCAAACCGGGTTTGACCATAACTATATCAGCACCTTCTTCTACGTCTCTAAGGGTCTCGTTAATGGCTTCTAATCGATTGGCGGGATCCATCTGATAGGTTTGTTTATCACCAAATCCAGGAGCCGAATCCAAAGCCTCCCGAAAAGGACCATAAAATCCTGAAGCATATTTGGCGCTATAACTCATGATACCCGTATGAACGAAGCCTGCTGCCTCCAATGAAGTTCTTATTTTACCGATACGTCCATCCATCATATCACTAGGAGCTACAAAATCGGCACCAGCTTGGGCGTGACTCAATGCCATTTCCGACAAAACTTCTATCGTGGGATCATTCAGTATGACTCCCTTTTCTACAATACCATCATGTCCAAAGGAAGAATATGGATCCAGTGCCACATCGGTCATGACTACCATGTCAGGGGTTGTGGCTTTGACGACCCTTATGGCTCTTTGCATCAACCCCTCAGGGTTGATCGCTTCAGTTCCTTTATTGTCTTTTAGTTCCTCTTCAACCTTTACAAATAGCAGTACAGATTGGATTCCTAGGTTTGAAATCGTTTTTAACTCTTCCTCAAGTAAATCCAAACTCAAACGATAGCAGCCTGGCATGGCCTGAATAGGATCTTTTATTTGAGTTCCATCGGTCACAAATATGGGTAACATCAAGTCGTTGACGCCAATTTGATTCTCACTGACCAGTTGGCGTATGGCGGGGTTTTGTCTGAGTCTTCTATTTCTTTGGTTCGGATACATAGTATAAAGATAGTAGTTCTAAGTGGCTTACAGCCATGCTCTTGGATTTTGAAGTACATTGACCAGTTCTTCCTCCCTACTGTTGGGCTCGGGTTTATGGTTGTATTGCCATTGAACGTGTGGAGGAAGACTCATTAAAATACTTTCAATTCTGCCATTGGTTTTCAATCCAAAAAGGGTTCCTTTATCGTGAAGCAAGTTAAATTCTACGTACCGTCCTCTTCGGATTTCCTGCCATTGGCGCTCCGCATGTGTGTAGTCCATTTTTTTTCTTTTTTCGACAATAGGCACATAAGACTCCAAAAAACTGTCACCCACCTCAGTGACAAAATTAAACCAGTCACGCACGGAATGATTGTCGCTGGGTCTTAAATAATCGAAAAACAGTCCACCCAATCCTCGAGCCTCGCTGCGATGGGCATTCCAAAAATAGGCATCACAACGTTCCTTGTATTGTGAATAAAAATTCTTGTCATGCGCATCACACGCATTTTTACATACCTGATGGAAATGACGAGCATCCTCCTCAAATAGATAGTAGGGCGTTAGATCTTGTCCTCCACCAAACCATTGATCTTGTATATGACCTTTTTCATTGTAAAGCTCAAAATACCTCCAATTGGCATGAACGGTGGGTACAAAAGGGTTTTTGGGATGCATGACCAAACTCAGGCCACAGGCGAAAAAATCGCCTGCTTTAACCTTAAAATAGTTTTTCATACTTTCGGGCAATTCACCGTGAACGGCAGAGACATTAACGCCTCCTTTTTCAAAAACTGCACCGTTTTCAATCACTCGAGATCGGCCACCACCTCCGCCCGAACGTTCCCAAAGATCTTCCTTAAAACGGGCTTTACCGTCCACTTCAGCCAACTTTCGTGTGATCCTGTCTTGTAGGTTCTCGACATAATGGTTAAACTTTGTTCTCATTGGAATAATTATTACTTGGGGTTAGGGCTGATATTCTTTGACTGCATCAACAAAAGCTTTGGCATGATCCACAGGAATATTGGGTAAAATACCATGGCCTAGGTTGACGATATAACGATCCTTACCAAAGGCATTGATCATTTGTTTGACCTGTGTTTTGATTTCTGGTATGGGAGAAAGTAACCTAGAAGGGTCAAAATTCCCTTGCAAAGTAATTTGACCACCAGAGAGATAACGAGCATTGCGGGCAGAACAGGTCCAGTCAATTCCTAAGGCAGCGGCTCCAGACTTCCCCATTTCTTGTAAAGCAAACCAACACCCTTTGCCAAAAACAATGACAGGAACAGTTCCACTCAATGCATCAATTATCTGTTGAATGTAAGGCCAAGAGTACTCCTGATAATCTGATGGGGAAAGCAATCCTCCCCACGAATCGAATAATTGAATTACATCCGCTCCAGCTTTAACTTTTTCTCTCAAATATGCTATTGTGGTGGTTGTGATTCTTTGTAAAAGTTCTTTGGCCATGTCGGGTTCTTGAAAACAAAAAGCCTTGGCTCGATCAAAGTTTTTGGAACCTTGTCCTTGCACGGCATAACAAAGTAAAGTCCATGGAGCGCCAGCAAAACCTATCAAAGGTACACGAGCGTTCAATTCTTTTTTGGTCATACGAACGGCTTCAAAAACATAACCCAAATGCTCTTCTACATCAGGAAGTATGACCCGATCCAAAGCATTACGATCGGTAATGGGATTGGGTAAAAAAGGACCGATGCCATCTCGCATTTCCACTTCAATATTCATTGCTTGTAATACGACCAGAATATCGCTAAAAATGATGGCTGCATCTACTCCCATTTGATCAATGGGCATCATGGTAATTTCTGTGGCCAACTCAGGTGTCTGACAACGGGTAAAGAAATCGTATTTTTCTTTCAATTTCATAAAATCTGGAAGATAACGACCAGCTTGGCGCATCATCCATACCGGAGGTCGCTCTAAGGTTTCTCCCCTGAGGGCTTTCAGTAACAATTCATTCTTCATGGAGGGTAATGTGATTTTTTAGTAATAACAAAAGTTGAGACTCATTCGGTTCCTTGGCGACGGTATAATGTTCTGTATGTAAAGCAACTTCTTGGGCGGTAGAGGTTCCCAAACAAAAGCTGTGGGTGTTTTCAAATCCGTTACTCAAAGCATAGGCTCTGACCGCACTAGGACTAAAAAAAAGAATCCCATCAAAATGACCTTTGACGTTAAAATCTATTAAGTGTGTTTCATAAACTTCAATGGGTTGAATAGCGATGCCTTTGGCAGGTAAAACTTCTTCTAAATGGGGCGTTCTCAATTTTCCGCAAAAATAAAAAAATGACTTATTTATGCCACTTTTTGTTAAAAAATGAGCCAATTCTGTTGAATTTTGAGTTGTTTTGGCGACTTTTTGCCCTTTTTCAATCAAAAGAGCAGCCGTCTTTTTTCCAACGCAATATGCAGTTTTTCCTTCAATCATAGCAGTAAGTTTTGGGGAAGAAAAAACCAAATTGACAGCATTTTGACTGGTAAATATCAATGCCTCTGCACCAGAATCAATTAAAGGATTTTTTAGTGGAATGATTTGTATAAAAGACTTTTCGACCAAACTGAATTGGTGCATGAGCAATCGAGATCTGAACTCTTGAGATAATATTTTGGTGGATAGCAATCTCACTACTCAACGATTTTTAATGGTATTCATAATTTCATACCCCCCTTTTGCCAACACTTCTTGTGCAGCTTCTTGAGCCATTTCCTTCACATGGGTAATTTTCAACTCCTTGTGAATGATCGCTGCTGTTTTTCCATCTATTGAAAAAACACCGGCTTTGAATTCAATTACATTTCCATCTACCGAAACGTGCGCACCGATAGGTGCAGAACAGCCTCCTTCCAAAATGTGAAGGAAATCTCTCTCAATGTCAACACACAATCGGGTAGTAGTATGATTTATTTGTTCCAAATTTTCTATGATCGCTGCATCATTTTTTCTACAAACAACACCGATAGCCCCTTGAGCAGGAGCGGGAATCATCCAATCTAGTTCCTGAAAATGAGACCCTAAAAGTTCAGCGCGTTCCAATCCCGCCTTGGCAAAAATGGCTCCCTCCCAGCGGCTGGCAAATAATTTATCCATTCGGGTTTGAACATTACCCCTCAGGCTAACCACATGATGTCCAGGGTAGCGATGCAACCATTGAGCTTTACGTCTCAGACTTCCAGTAGCGATGGTACAAACCTTTTGAAAATCGACTTTGTTGCTTTGAATCAGAACATCGTTGGCACTACCACGCTCCAATACAGCGACCAGTATAAGTCCCTCTGGCAATTGAGTGGGAACATCTTTGAGGCTATGAACGGCTATATCAATTTGATTTTCCAAAAGGGCGACATCCAAGGCTTTTGTGAAAACTCCTTGAATGCCCATGGAGTAAATGGGTTGGGTAAGGTTGAGGTCTCCCGCACTTTTGGTTAAAACCAATTCTGTTTTGAGGGAATGAGATGCCAGCATATCAGCCACCTTTTGTGCCTGCCACAAAGCCAACGGACTGTCTCGAGTCCCAATGCGAAGGGTATTTTCAAACATCTAACTCTGAGTCCAACTGATAAACATTTTGTAACAATGTCATTGTTTGATCAGCTTTGGAGGGATTTTCTTTTAAATAATTGGCTACTTTTCCTGTGAGACGGTATACGATTTGAGAAAATTCTTCTACCTCTCCCTGTTCGTTTTCTTGACCATTGAGTAGTTTTTTCTTAAGGGCTTTGAGGGTGGGAGCAAATTTTCTGTGGTCTACCCACTGTAGAAATTCTGATTCGATTTGGGTTAAAATTTCCTTGGCTTGAGGAATGAATTGTTCTCTCTTTTTTAAGGTTTCATTAGTGAGTTGAGACAACTCGTCCAAATTGATTAAGGTGATGTTTTCCAATTCGTTTAATTTTGGATCGACATTGGAAGGAACAGACAAATCTAAAATCAATAGCGGTTTGTCTTTGGGAACCAGTGAAGCATTTACGGTAATATCATGGGCACCAGTCGCAACAATCATGATGTCAGACTTTTCTATTTCAGTTTTGAGTTCATTGATTTTTTTTACCACCAGATTGAACTTTCCTGCGACTCGCTGGGCGCTTTCTTCGGAACGATTGACCAATACAATCTGATCATTCTGGGTATGCTTAATGAGGTTTTCACAGGTATTTCTTCCAATTTTACCAGTTCCAAAAAGTAGAATATTTTTTTGAGGTACTTCTTTTACATGCTTCATGATGTAGTGAACCGAAGCAAAAGATACGGAGGTAGCTCCCGAAGATAATTTGGTCTCGGTTTTGATACGTTTACTGGACTGAATCACGGCATTGAGCAAGCGTTCAGAAAAACCATTGACCATTTGATACTCCTTGGAGTGGAAGAAACTCTTTTTTAACTGGCCGATGATTTCGAAATCTCCAACAATTTGACTTTCCAATCCACAACCCACACGAAAAACGTGATGGAGTGCTTTACGATCACTCAGCACATAGCCATTTTCTAAAAATAGAGCTTCATCGCCTTCAGTATAGGCGCAGAGATAATCAACCAGTATCTTAGGATCATCTACGATCCCCATCAACTCGGTTCGGTTACAGGTAGAGATCGCCATTAACTCTTGTATCCCATCCGTCTTGGCTTGCGCCAACATCTGACTGATTTGTTTTTTATTAAGGCTAAAGGCACCTCGAGTAGAGAGGTCGGCATTCTTGTAGCTCAAGCCTACAACAAAATAATTATTGGTATTTCTCAAAAGTCCTGTCTAATTCCGATACCAAAATTAAAAAGAGAGCCTTTTAAAAAACAACGCCAGAGGAACTATTAATAACAGAGTAGGTTTTTTGCTTTTATTTTTTTTGAAATACCTTTAAATATAATAATTTTGAGAGGAATTCATAAAAATTAATTAGAACGATTCTAAATAAGGGTAAGTGCAAAAACAACGATAGCGGTTCAGATGAAAAAAACAACTATAGAAAGTGGATTTTACATTTTGAGATTCACCAATGAAGGGGAGGGAATTGAGAAGTATGAAGAAGCAGTAGGTCAAGAATTTATTCAATTTCATTTTTGTCAAAAAGGAGCTGGTTCTTTTGTATTCAACGGAGGTAGTTATCAGTTGCCCTTGATGTCCAAAAATGTTATTTTGTTGTACAATCCACAAAAAGCCCTTCCGATCGATCTGAGATTAAATCCGAACTCGGCAGTAGTCAGTCTGGTCATATCCATAAAAAAATTTCATAGTTTATTCTCCGAAGACGCAGACCACATTCATTTCCTGAGTGCTGACAACAATACCAAAAAGTATTACGACACCAAAGCCGTCAGTCCTTCAATGAGCGTGGTGCTGAGTCAAATCATAGAGAATAAAGTCCATGAAAGCATGCAATCACTCTATTTCAAGGGCAAGGTTTATGAGTTATTGAGTTTGTTTTTTAACAAGAGTGAAGATGCCGATGTGGAACAATGTCCCTTTTTGGTCGATGAGGAAAATGTGAGAAAAATCAGGAAAGCTAAAGAAATTATTTTGGGTCGAATGGCAGAGCCACCAACCCTTCAATCACTTTCTTCAGAAATTGGACTTAACATCAAGAAACTCAAAGAGGGGTTCAAGCAAATCTATGGTGATACGGTTTATGGTTATTTGCTAGAGCACAAAATGAATGAGGCACGAAGTATGCTCAATTCTAAGCAATACAACATCAATGAGATCAGTCTCAAATTGGGTTACAGTACTTCTAGTCATTTTATTGCTGCTTTCAAAAAGAAGTTTGGAACGACTCCAAAAAAATATTTAATGTCAGTATCTTCGTAAAAAAATGTAGATGAAAGGTGCGTTATTGATTAATTTGGGCTCTCCTGACAGCCCTAAACCCAAGGATGTTAAAAAGTATTTAGGCGAGTTTTTGATGGATGAACGAGTAATCGACCTTCCCAAAGCTCTGAGAACTTTTTTGGTCAAGGGGATTATCCTTAATACCCGGCCAAAAAAATCGGCCAAAGCTTATAAAAAAATATGGTGGAAAGAAGGCTCTCCTCTGATTGTTTTATCCAAAAGGCTACAGCAAGCGGTTCAGAAAAAAGTTTCTGTACCCATTGGACTGGCCATGCGATACGGAACCCCTTCAATCGAACAGGGAATCAAAGAACTTGTCGATCAGGGAGTCAATGAGATTCTTTTGGTCCCACTCTATCCTCAATTTGCAATGGCCACAACAGAAACAATTTTGGTATTGGCCGAGGAGATCAGAAACGCGAAATATCCACAAGTTGAGTTTACTGTTTTACCTCCTTTTTACAATCATCCGGATTATGTAAAGGTACTTTCAGAAAGCATTCAGGAGGATTTGAAAGACAAAGAGTGGGAACATCTATTGTTTTCTTATCACGGAGTTCCTGAACGGCACATTCGTAAATCCGACATTACCAAATCCCATTGCAAGATCGATAAAAGTTGCTGTCAAACAACATCGGAAGCCCACCAATACTGCTACAGACATCAGTGTTATGAGACGACTCGAAAAGTGGCTGAGTATTTGGAACTTAAAGAGGATCGCTATTCTACCAGTTTCCAATCTCGATTGGGTGTCGATCCGTGGTTGCAACCATACACCGATCAAACAGTAGCCCGATTTGCCAAAAAAGGAGTGAAAAAAATGGCCATCGTCACCCCTGCTTTTGTGTCCGATTGTTTAGAAACCTTAGAAGAAATAGGAATGGAAGCTGCAGAAGATTTTGAAGAAAAAGGTGGAGAAGAGTTTCATGTAATACCTTGTATCAATACTCGAGTGGATTGGGTTAATGTGATGAGTCGCTGGATTGACCAATGGGCAAAAGCGAAAAGAGTCACTTCTGCATGAAAGGCGGATCGGCATCTTTTGGTACCCAACCCATCCCCCAGCTACTGATCAAACAAGCTGTACCCGCTTCCATAGGTATATTGGTCATGTCTTTGAACGTTTTGATCGATACAATCTTTGTCGGTCATTGGATCGGTGCCAATGCCATTGCAGCAATTAATGTAGTTTTACCCGTCTCTTTTTTTATTGCAGCACTCGGTATGGCCATTGGTTTGGGAGGAAGTTCCATCATTTCAAGATCCTTGGGCAAGGACAAGCTTGACAAAGCGACCAAAACTTTTGGCAATCAAATTGTTTTAACTCTTTTTCTCACAATCAGTTTTGTCCTCTTTGGATTGATTTTTGTCAACAGCATCATCCCTGCTTTTGGAGGAAAAGGAGCTCTTTTTGAGCCTGCTAAAATTTACTACACCATCGTGCTCTACGGCGTCCCAGTATTGGGATACTGTATGATGGGGAATAATGTGATCCGAGCTGTGGGTAAACCAAAGAATGCCATGTATGCCATGATGCTGCCTTCGATTTCCAATCTGACCTTAGATTATTTTTTTATTTATGTTTTCGATTTTGGAATGCATGGTGCGGCTTGGGCCACTACACTTTCCTACGGTGTATGTGCCATTTACATCATTTACTTTTTCAATTCAAAAAGTTCAGAGTTACGTCTCAGTATCAGTGATTTAAAAATGGACCTTGCAATCACAAAAGAAATTGGTGCTTTAGGATCGGTAACACTGGCTCGACAGGGAGTGGTCAGTCTATCCGTCCTATTGGTGAACAACTTGCTTTTTGGTTTGGGAGGCGAATCAGCAGTAGCCGTCTATGCCATCATCAGCAGATTATTGATGTTTTCCCTTTTTCCAGTTTTGGGAATTACACAAGGTTTTATTCCCATTGCGGGATTCAATTTCGGAGCAAAAAACAAAAAAAGAGTTGAGGAGGTCATCAAAGCGGCATTACTCTATGCCACAGGTTTTGCCAGTTTAATTTTTTTATTAATCTATACTTATAGTAGTTCCATAGGAGGTATTTTCACCAATGATCCACTAGTATTGGAAAAGGCTCCTGCTGCCATTCGTTGGGTATTTGCAGCTACACCAATTGTTGGGGTTCAGCTCATCGGTGCCGCTTACTATCAAGCGATAGGCAAGGCGTTACCCGCCTTACTGCTTACCTTAACTCGTCAAGGCTTTTTCTTCATTCCACTGCTTTTTATTTTCCCCAAGTTTATGGGCATTGACGGAGTTTGGTTGGCATTTCCGATTGCGGAATTTTTGGCTGCTTTGGTGACTGGAGGGTTTCTGGTTTATGAACTCAAAAAATACTTGAATTCCTGATTTGTAATGCTAGAATTATGTCTGGCATTTATTTTAGTTTTCGTACTTTGTAATTATATTTTTAGTGGCAGTACCATTGACTTAAATTGACCCATAAAATGGAATATTACAATTACATCAAATCATTACACTTAATATTTGTGATTACTTGGTTTGCTGGGTTGTTCTATGAACCACGACTGTTCATCTATCATATTGAGGCTTCAAAAAAAAGTGCTCCAGCGAGGGGGATTTTAGAAAAACAACTCAAAATCATGTCCCGAAGATTGTGGTACATTATTACTTGGCCTTCTGCTGTTCTGGCTACTATTTTTGCTATTTGGTTGTTGATTTTGATGCCACAGTGGCTCTACGAATCTTGGATGTTGATCAAAATAGGATTCATTCTTTTGTTATTTGCCTACCATCTGAAAACCCATCAAATGTTCTTGCAATTGCAAAGAGATGAAATTAATTATTCTTCTAACTACATGAGGATTTGGAATGAGGGCGCCACACTTTTACTTTTTGCGATCGTCTTCTTGGCTGTCGTTAAGAGTGCCATTCATTGGATTTTTATGGTGATCGGCACATTGGGACTGATTGTGTTTTTGATGTTGGCCATAAAGCTATATCAAAGATTGAGAGAGAAATCTACAACAGATGATGATTAGTTTGTTAAGACGTATTTCACTGCGAACCCAAATCTTTATTTCAATGATTTTGTTGGTTTTTTTGGCTTGTCTTTTGATATTGGTGGCTACCTTTTTTCAATATCAAAACGAGTCGATTGATTACAACCTTTTTAGGTTGGAAAGAAAAGAGAATCAGTTGAGAAAACAAATTGATTATCTGGTCGATAAAAACGAGTTACTCGCCAAAAATGACAGCACCTGGTTAAAACATAAAGATGAGTTCAGCGCGATCATCAAAATTCACAATGTCAATTATTCTGTTTTCAGTTTGGAGGGCAAACCGCTTTTTACCTCCTTTTTGCCATTAAAAATTATTGCTAACAATTACACTTTGGAAGAGGATTTTCTCAAAGCTCTGTTGGGTAAATCAAACAGTCGAATACTGGAGAAAAACAATGATGAAATTGGAAAATTTCAATCCTCTTACAGTTTGTTAAAAGATGGTTTTGGGAATCCCTACGGGGTATTGTTTTTCCCCTATTTTGAAGATGTATCATTTTCGGAAAACGAACTGAATACTTTTCTACAGAGTTTGTATCAGATTTATTTGCTGATGTTGGTCGTGGCTATTGTAGTGGCCTATTTTATTTCTAAATACATCTCTCGTTCTTTGGGAACCATACGTCAAAAAATTGATCAAACGGGCTTACTGAAGCAAAACGAAAAAATTCAACTTAACAATGCTCCTCGTGACATCGCCAGTCTGGTTAATTCCTACAATAATATGATTGACGAGCTGGAAAAAAGTGCAACTTTATTAGCACGAACTCAGAGAGAACAAGCGTGGCAAGAAATGGCCAAACAAGTTGCCCATGAGATAAAAAATCCACTCACTCCAATGCGGCTGACTGTCCAAAGTTTTCAAAATAGATTTTCTGACAATGATCCTAATAATGCCAAAAAGATCGATGAGTTTTCTCAGATCCTTTTGGAACAAATAGACACCATGAGTGATGTGGCCAATGCATTCTCTGATTTTGCTACCTTACCCAAACCCAAACTGGTCAAGTCAGACTTGGTAGAAATTACACGCAGATCATTGGAGATTTTCGAGGGAGATGCTGTGAAATTTAAAACTTCGGATGAAGAAATCAGATTGAGACTGGATCGAACTCAATGGATTAGGGTGACTACCAACATTGTTCAAAACGCATTACAAGCTGTGAAGCAGGGTGAGAAACCCAAAATAAAAGTCACTATTAAAAAACAAGAGAATAGCGTTAAAGTCTATTTTGCTGATAACGGTATTGGCATTCCCAAATCCATCCAATCCAAAGTATTTGAACCCAAATTCACCACCAAGACCAAAGGGATGGGATTGGGATTGGGAATTGTAAAAAATATAATTGACTCTCACAATGGCAAAATAGAATACACCACTGGTGAAAAGGGTACCACCTTTGTCGTTACCTTAAAAATTTAGATTATGGAGGGAAATTTGACATGGGCTGAAATTCAAGATCAAATAGGATGGATAAAAATCAATCGAGAGGAAAAGCTCAACGCTTTGAATCGAGAATTGATTGACGAGCTTCACCTGAGGTTGGATAATTTTAATCAAAATAGTGCTGTGAAAGTAGTGATTTTGACAGGTAGTGGGAATAAGGCTTTTGTTGCAGGAGCAGACATTGGAGAATTTTCTGATTTCAAACCTCAGGAGGCTTCAGCATTGGTGCGTCATGGAAATCGGGTTTTATTTGATTTTATCCCCCAGATGGAAAAACCTGTTATCGCGGCGATCAATGGATACGCTTTGGGAGGAGGATTAGAATTGGCCATGGCTTGCCATCTCAGAATTGCAGTACAACATGCCAAAATGGGGCTTCCAGAAGTATCCATTGGAGTGATTCCAGGCTATGGAGGAACACAACGACTACCGGCTTTGATCGGAAAGGGAAATGCTATGGAAATGATTTTAACTGGAGACATGATAGGTGCTGAAAAAGCATTGCAATTGGGATTGGTGAATCAAGTAGTCCCACAAGATGGTTTACTAGAAGCAGCTGTAATAATGGCGGAAAGACTCATGAAAAACGCACCAAATTCCTTGAAAAATGCCATCAAGGCCGTCAACACCAATGATAGGAATTCCAAGGGTTTTAGTGAGGAGGGTTTGCTGTTTTCAGATTGCTTTGGCACTCTCGATTTCAAAGAGGGAATTGCTGCCTTTAAAGAAAAAAGAAAGCCCGAATATTAAACCTTCAGTTTTAACTTTGAAAAAAACATCCTAAAAGAAACTGGTAGTAACATCAAACATTGCAAAACTGAGATCAATATGATCGCCTAGCTACAAAATTCATCGAACGCCCCTTTTAAGTTTTCGGCGATCAATTCTGCAGTTCGACCCTCTATGTGATGTCTTTCAATCATGTGAACCAATTCACCGTCTTTAAATAATGCCAAACTTGGAGAAGAGGGGGGAAAGGGAATCATTTTAGCTCTTGCCGCATCGGTAGCATCCCGATCAACTCCTGCAAAAACAGTGTACAATTGATCTGGAGTACTTTCATTGTTTAGAGAAATCCTAACTGCGGGACGAGCATTTGCCGCTGCACAACCACAAACGGAATTGACCACCACGAGGGCAGTTCCCGATTTAGACAAGGCAGTTTCTACGGCTTCAGAAGACAGCAACTCTTGGAAACCTAGGGTTGTCAGCTCCTCTTTCATGGGTCTTACTATTTCAGCTGGATACATAAATATTTTTTTGTAAAGATAAAAAACTCCCTATTTAATCAGGAGGGGTAATCAATCTTTTATTGACATTTGTATCTTTACTGCAACAATAAAGTAAGCTTATGATCAAGTGGGTGGCTGCAATTATCGGTTATTCTTTTTTAAGATTCCCTGGTGCCATTTTAGGTTTTGTAATTGGAAGGTTTTTTGAGTTTATGACTCAGAACTCTGTTCATATCCGTACCTCTTCTTATGCGATTAGACCGGAGACATTTCAGTTAAATTTGTTGTCTCTCTCAGCACTGATTATCAAAGCTGACGGAGTAGTGCAAAAAAAAGAATTGGAGTTCGTTAGGAATTTTTTTATCGGTCAATACGGTAAAGATCGCGCCGATTCTATTTTTAAAACCTTCAATACTCAAATCAAAAAAGAGACCCAACATCTCGATGAGCTTACTCGTGTTTTTGTTCAACAAACACCCTACGAAACCCGATTGCAAATCCTTCACTTTTTATTTGGCATCGCCAATGCCGATGGTAACATTTCTGGAGTGGAGTTAAAAAAACTTTCTCAGGTTGCAACAGGAATGCGGTTGCGTTTGCCTGATTTTGAAAGCATCAAAGCCATGTTCGTCAAAAATACTGACAATGCTTATAAAATTTTAGAGGTAGCTCCAGACGCGAGCGAAGAAGAAATCAAAAGTGCTTATCGAAAAATGGTTAAAAAATACCACCCTGACAAACTCCGTGGACAAGATCCAGCCATGATAAAGGGCGCTGAGGAAAAGTTCAGAGAAGTTCAAAAGGCATACGAAACACTTACCAATCAAATAAAATAATTAAAGCTGACTTATGGAAACGTTTTGGTTTTATTTCAATTTGGGATTAGATCACGTTCTTGATCTGGGAGGTTTAGATCATTTTTACTTCTTGGTGGCTCTTGCCATTCCCTTTGGTTTTGTAAATTGGCGCAAACTCTTGTGGTGGGTCAGTCTTTTTACAATTGGACATTCTTTGTCTCTTTTGATCACCTATTTTGAATGGGTCAAGTTGGACTCCAGTTGGGTAGAGTTTTTGATCCCCGTCACTATTTGCATCACTTGTATTTCTCTGTTGTTTCAAAAAAAACATGCGCAACTCGAGGGAATCTGGATCAACCTGATTACTTTGTTTTTTGGATTGATTCATGGGTTTGGTTTTGGGCGCTACTTCAAAATGATCACTGAAGAGGGAGAAGCAATCGTGGCCCTTTTAGAGTTCGCCATTGGAGTTGAGTTTGCTCAAGTTTTGATTGTAATCTTTGTGCTATTTTCTAATTGGGTGGTCTTGGGGTTATTGAAAATTCAAAAGCAAAAATGGCAATGGATCGTTGCTGCCATGATTCTTTCTCAAGCGATAGCAATGGCCTCTAATAACTGGCCATTTTAATTTATCTTAGCATCCATGTCCAAAGACAAACAAAAAAGATATGATCTTGCCTATTTAAAAATGGCACAGACCTGGGGAGAGCTCTCCCACTGCAAGCGAAAAAAAGTAGGGGCGCTGATTGTCAAAGGCAGAACCATTATCTCAGATGGGTACAACGGAACACCCTCTGGCTTTGAAAATGCTTGTGAGGACGAAGAACACTACACCAAATGGTACGTGCTTCATGCTGAGGCCAATGCCATTTTGAAAGTCGCTGCGTCCACCCAATCCTGTGAAGGGGCGACTTTGTACATCACCTTATCCCCCTGCAGGGAATGCAGTAAATTAATTCACCAAGCTGGAATCAAAAGGGTCGTTTTTTCCAAAGCTTACAAAGACAGTTCAGGGTTGGAGTTTTTGGAAAAAGCTGGAGTAGCAATTACTCAACTGCAACTGTAATACTGAACCAAAAAAGACTGGTTGTAACAATGAAAAAAAATTTAGTTCTTTTTGCCATCATATTCCTTTCGATTAGCATTGGTTATCTTTTGGGTAGCGAAAAGGAGATTTTGATTTCTGCAACCAATTCCTCTGGGAGTATTAATCGACTACAGCGATTACTCAGCTACATTGAAACCGATTATGTAGAGGAAATAAATACAGACAGTTTGGTAGGGGAGGTTATCGAAAATATTGTAAACCGATTAGATCCTCACTCCGTTTACATTCCAGCCCGAGAAAGACAAGGTATTGCTGAAAACATGCAAGGCAAATTCTTCGGCATTGGGGTTAGTTTTTTTATGTACAGAGACAGTGTCACCATCATCAGGGTATTGGAGGGTGGCCCCAGTCAAGCAGCAGGCCTATTGGCAGGAGATAGAATTTTGATCGCTAATGATGATACATTATATCAAAAAGGCTTCTCGAGTGAAAAAATCGTTCAAACCCTCAAAGGAAAGGCAGGAACTCCTGTTGACCTAACCCTCTACCGGAAATCCGAGGATAAAGTCTTTCAATTGAAAATGAAAAGAGGAAAGGTTCCCTTGCCAAGTGTAGAATCAAATTACATGATCGACCAAACCACTGGATATCTGAAAATAAATCGTTTTTCTCAAACCACTTTTGAAGAGTTTGATCAGACTTTGAATGATCTACTTTCCAAGGGAATGGAAAAATTAATCTTAGATTTAAGAAACAATCCAGGGGGTTATTTACTTCCCGCCAAACAAATTTCTAACGCCTTTTTAGAGAAAGGTCGGACTATTGTGGTTACACAAAGTAATTTAGGAGATCAAGAAAAATCAATTTCGGATGGAAAAGGGAATTTTCAAAAAGGGAATTTGATCGTATTGGTCAACGAGCAATCTGCTTCTGCCAGTGAGATAGTGGCGGGAGCAATCCAGGACAACGACAGGGGTTGGATTGTGGGAAGAAGGACTTTTGGCAAAGGATTGGTTCAGCAGCAAATGCCCCTTGGAGAGGGGGATGCAGTACGCCTGACCATTGCCAAATATTTCACTCCTACTGGAAGATCGATCCAGAAGCCATACAATGGAAACAGAGAGGCTTACTATGAAGATTTGAACTATAGGTATCACCGTGGAGAAATGTCGGACGAAAACAAAATTCCCATTGCAGACAGCTTGGCTTTTACAACGCCAGAGGGGAGGACCGTTTATGGCGGTGGCGGAATAATACCCGATTTTTTTGTCTCAAACAATAATTCTGAAGAACAGGAATGGAACTCATTCCTATTGAATTCTAATTTGATGAATAACTTTGTTTTTGATGAATTAGACAAAAACAGAAAGGAATTTGTTCTTTTAAAAAAGGAAGTCTTATTGGGTGAAAAATTCAAAGAAATGCTTCCTTGGTATGAGCTATTCGAAAAATATTGTAACAAAGAGCAAATTGAAATTACAATTGAAGAACAAGAAATGCTTAAAGCGGTGAAAGCCTATTTAGGGCTTCAATTGTTTGGTGAAAATACTTTCAATCAAGTCAAAAATCAAGAAGATATTTTTTTGGAGAAATCAATCGAGATTTTGGATAGCTTAAGCAACCGATTTAACGATTGATTTTTTTTGAAATTTTCTTTGAGATCATCAAAAGCAGTAGGAGCAAAAAAGCACAAAGCGCTGCCATGATTCCTATTACTGCGACACTACTTTCATCTTCTAGAGGGGCTTCCCTATTGACTTGAGTCATATTGAAAACAATCATGCCTACAGACAATACCATCAAAATTCTTATCATTACCTTCATGTCACAAAATTAGTAAACTGCTCTATTAAATTGTTGGACTCAGCCGACAATTTTTGCCACATTGGTTGCAAAGAGCTTTACGGCTATGGCCAACAAAACAATTCCAAAAATTTTCCGAATAATATTGATGCCTTGTTTACCTAAAATTTTTTCGAGTTTAGAAGAAGACTTGAGGATAACATACACAATGAGTATGTTAATAACAATGGCGATAATAATATTGATCAGGTCATACTCTGCACGAAGCGATAGAAGTGATGTCATGGTTCCTGCCCCTGCAATGACTGGAAAAGCGAGAGGAACAATGGAAGCTACCTCAGGGGCATCCTCCTTGAATAAGGTGATTCCCAAAATCATTTCCAAAGCCAAAAAAAAAATAACAAAGGACCCTGCAACAGCAAAAGAGTTGACATCAATCCCAATTAAACTTAAAATCTGCTCTCCTAAAAACAAAAAAGAGATCATGATAAATGCAGCCACCAAAGAGGCTTTCTCCGATTGAATATGGCCTGCCTTTTCTCTTAAACTGATCACGAGCGGAATGCTCCCTACTATGTCAATAACGGCAAAGAGCACCATACTCGCCGTTAAAATTTCTTTGAAATTCAAAATACCATTGTTTTAAAAGTGATTTTCTTTGAACTGTTTTTTTAGATATTAAACTAAATTAGCAAAATATTCATCGACTATGTATCTTTGATTTATGTTTCAGATTGACAACACACTAGTATCTGAAGAGATCATTACAAAAAGTTTTGTCTGTAACTTGAATGCATGCAAGGGGGCTTGCTGTGTGGAGGGAGAAGCGGGTGCGCCTTTGGAGAAACAGGAAACAGAATATTTGCAAAAAAACTACGAATCCATAGCCCCTTTCCTGAATGAAAAAGGCAGAACTGCCATTGAAAAAGAAGGTAAATTTATTGCTGTAGGAAAAGGCGAATTTGAAACCCCATTGGTAGATAATCGCGAATGTGCGTATGTGGTTTTTGGACCCAATGGAACCACACAGTGTGGTATCGAAAATGCCCATCGAGCAAAAAAAATAGACTGGAAAAAACCTATTTCCTGTCATCTGTATCCCGTTAGAGTTAAAGAATATTCTGAATTCAAAGCAGTGAATTACCATCAATGGAATATTTGCGATACTGCATGCACTTTGGGTGAGAGTCTGAGAATACCAATCTACCAATTTGTAAAAGATGCACTGGTGAGAAAGTTTGGAAAAAAATGGTATTCAGAATTGGAACAGACCGCAAAGAATCTCGATGGCTAACGCTCAGTCTTTACAGGGGTTAAAGAATTTTAAAATTTTTATATTGTTGATTATCAGTATTTTAATATGGTGTCGGATTGACTGACTTTTAAGAGCTGAAATATAAAATTTGTTAAAAACTCGACCTGTTTGTGGAAAAGTATGTCTTTCATTTTTGAGAACATTTTAGAATCTTTGTTAAATCAAAATTCACAATTAAATAATACATAAGATGGCAGCTGTAGAACCAATCCTCCAAGAAAACGAAAACCGATTCGTAATTTTCCCAATTCAACACCACGATATTTGGGAATGGTACAAAAAGATGGAGGCTAGTTTTTGGACTGCTGAAGAAATAGATTTACACCAAGATTTGAACGATTGGAATACCAAACTAACTGATGATGAAAAATATTTCATCAAACACATTTTGGCATTTTTTGCTGCCTCCGATGGAATCGTAAACGAAAACTTAGCTGAGAATTTTGTGAATGAAGTTCAATACTCAGAGGCCAAATTTTTCTATGGTTTCCAAATTATGATGGAAAATATTCATTCGGAAACTTATTCTCTGTTGATTGATACTTATGTGAAAGATGAGACCGAAAAAAACAAATTATTCAAGGCCATCGAGGTTTTTCCTGCCATCAAAAAGAAAGCAGATTGGGCTTTGCGCTGGATCGAATCCGACTCTTTCGCCGAACGACTTATCGCCTTTGCTGCCGTTGAGGGTATCTTTTTCTCCGGAGCTTTTTGCTCCATCTTTTGGCTCAAAAAAAGAGGGCTGATGCCAGGGTTAACTTTCTCAAATGAACTGATTTCTAGGGACGAAGGTGTACACTGCGACTTTGCCGTTCATCTTCACAACAAACACTTGGTAAACAAAGTTCCCAAAGAAAGAATTGAAGAAATCATCATGGATGCACTGAGAATAGAACGTGAGTTCGTCACAGAATCATTACCTGTCAGCTTGATTGGTATGAATGCTAAATTGATGACACAATATTTAGAATTTGTTACAGATCGTTTGTTGGTTGAATTGGGGTGTGAAAAGAAACACAACGTCACCAACCCGTTTGATTTTATGGACATGATTTCGCTTCAAGGCAAAACCAACTTTTTTGAAAAACGTGTCTCTGAATATCAAAAAGCTGGGGTTCTCAACAACCAAAAAGAGGAAACACAGTTTACTACTGACGCAGATTTCTAAACTGTAATCCTTAGCCCCACCAGTAAAACAATAACCTTAATCGACTGATCCTTTTTGGGAAGTTATTTTAATCAAAGTTTAAAATAAATATTTATGTATGTAGTTAAAAGAGATGGGCGTAAAGAGCCAATAATGTTCGATAAGATTACGGCTCGAGTAAGAAAACTCAATTATGGATTGAATCCTTTGGTCGATCCTGTAAGAGTAGCCATGCGAGTAATCGAAGGCTTGTACGACGGGGTAACTACCTCTGAGTTGGACAGTCTTGCGGCTGAGATTGCAGCCACCATGACGACTACCCATCCCGACTATGCACAGCTTGCCGCCAGAATCTCTGTTTCTAACTTGCATAAGAATACCAAAAAGTCTTTCTCGGCTACGATGAAGGACCTGTACGAATATGTCAATCCTAGAACGGGTAAAAAGGCTCCCCTACTCTCTGATGAGGTTTACAAAATCATAGAAAAAAACTCCGATAAAATTGATTCAAACATCATCTACAATCGGGATTTTGGTTATGACTTTTTTGGATTCAAAACTTTAGAGCGCTCCTACCTTCTAAAACTCAACGGTAAAATCGTCGAACGACCTCAGCATATGTTGATGCGTGTGTCAATAGGTATTCACCTCAACGATTTGGAGGCAGCTTTTGAAACATATGAGTTGATGTCCAAGCGATACTTTACTCACGCAACTCCAACACTTTTCAATTCCGGTACTCCCAAGCCCCAAATGTCCTCTTGCTTTCTTTTAACCATGAAAGATGACAGTATTGACGGTATTTACGATACCCTCAAACAAACCGCTAAAATCTCCCAGTCCGCTGGAGGAATAGGCTTATCAATTCACAACATCAGAGCAACAGGATCCTACATTGCTGGGACAAATGGAACTTCTAATGGAATTGTTCCAATGCTCAGGGTTTTCAATGATACAGCTCGCTATGTAGATCAAGGGGGAGGAAAAAGAAAAGGATCTTTCGCCATTTACGTAGAACCATGGCATGCCGATATTTTTGATTTTCTCGAATTGAAGAAAAATCACGGTAAGGAAGAGATGAGAGCCAGGGATTTATTTTATGCCATGTGGATTTCTGATTTGTTCATGAAGCGTGTAGAAGAAAATTCCACTTGGACACTTATGTGTCCCAATGAATGTCCTGGCCTTTACGACTGCCACGGAGAAGATTTCGAAAAGCGCTACATTCAATACGAAAAAGAAGGGAAAGGGAGAAGAACCATTCAAGCAAGAGAGCTTTGGGATAAAATCTTAGAATCTCAAATAGAGACGGGTACGCCTTACATGCTCTATAAAGATTCTGCCAACAGGAAATCCAATCAGAAGAATTTGGGAACCATTCGTTCCTCAAACTTATGCACCGAAATTTTGGAATACACCTCAAAAGATGAAATTGCGGTCTGTAATTTGGCTTCTATTGCGCTTCCTATGTTTGTCGAAAACGGCGAATTCAATCACAAAGAACTATTTAACGTCACCAAAAGGGTTACCAAAAACCTCAATCGTGTTATTGATCGAAACTACTACCCCGTCAAGGAAGCCGAAAACTCCAATATGAGACATCGACCCATAGGACTAGGAGTTCAAGGTCTGGCCGATACCTTCATTAAATTGAGGTTACCTTTCACCAGTGAGGAAGCCAAAACACTCAATCAAGAAATTTTTGAAACTTTATACTTTGCTGCAGTGACCGCCTCGGTAGAAGAAGCAGAAACTGCTGGCCCTTACAAGACTTACAAAGGCTCACCCATTGCCAAAGGGGAATTCCAACACAACCTCTGGGGAATAAAGGATGAAGAACTCAGTGGGCGTTGGGATTGGAAAGATTTACGTAAAAAAGTAAAAAAGCACGGTGTGAGAAACTCACTTTTAGTAGCACCAATGCCGACAGCCTCAACCTCTCAAATACTTGGCAACAACGAGTGCTTTGAACCCTACACCTCTAATATATACACCAGAAGGGTACTTTCTGGTGAATTTATTGTCGTCAATAAACATCTTTTAAAAGACCTTGTGGACTTGGGTCTATGGAATGAAGATATGAAACAAGAATTGATGCAGGCCAATGGATCCATCCAACAGATTGAAGGCATACCCAATGACATCAAGGAATTATACAAAACAGTATGGGAGATGAGTATGAAAGACATCATTGACATGTCGCGCCACAGAGGTTATTTCATCGACCAATCTCAGTCTTTGAATCTCTTTATGGAAGGAGCAACAATGGCGAAACTTACTTCCATGCACTTCTATGCTTGGAAATCTGGTCTCAAAACTGGAATGTATTATCTGAGAACAAAATCTGCTGTCGATGCTATCAAATTTACATTAGACAATGCAAAAGCCGTGAAGTCCAAAGCAGATCAAACGGCTCAAACAGCTGTAAGCACTGAAACCATAGCCACTTCATCCTCTGCAATGATTGGTGGATCTGAAACCCAAACCAACCCCGCAGCAGCCGTTGAACCACTCACCCCAGCAGAATTAAAACAGATGCTGGAACAATCCAAAAAAAGTGATGATGACGACTGCCTGATGTGTGGATCATAATCAAAAAACATCCCTTCAAAAGCGCTTATCCTTCGAAGATAAGCGTTTTTTTTGTTTATTAATATTCTGTTTTTCAGCACTTTATGACTTATTTGTAAATTTAATGTTAATTTAATGTTTATTTATAGTGAACATTTACATAACTTAGTGGTCAAATTAAACGATACCAATCATGAAAAAGGCATGTATTTTATTTCTAATGTTTACAATGACTTTGGCTGCACAAGAAAGCATAAAACCTCAGTTTGAAAAAGAAGGTAATTTAGTCAAAGCTTCATACTTTCATGATAATGGTGAACTGGCTCAACTCGGATATTTCAAAGACAAGCTTCGCCACGGAAACTGGATCAGCTTCAATCAAGAAGGTGAAAAGTTATCCATGGGATCTTATCAGCTCGGTAAAAAGAATGGTCAATGGTTTTTTTGGAAAGAAAACGAATTGATCGAAGTTAACTATCAAGATAACAAAATTGTCAATGTATTGGAATGGAACAATACTGACAATAAGTTAATCGCAAAAAACGATTAGTTCATCCACCATTTTTATTTATTATCAGGACTTTACTTTTCTGGTAAAGTGATAAAACTCTTCAACTAAGTCAAAGTTGTGAAGAATCAAGTCTTTGGTTCTGATCAACAGGTTAAAATACAGGGCTGTATTCTTTGGACTGGTTTCATTATCTACTCGCTGAATCTGATTGTCTATTTTTTGATTTAGAAGGTCAAAGTTTCTTTCCTTTTGAATCAAAACGTCATTGAATTCCTTCTCGTTGAATTGTAGATTAAAAGCCTCAATCCCTTCCTTGAAAACAGCGGATAAGGACTCAAAAACTTCGTTGAGATCATCAATCTGATTGACTTTCAAGGAATCATGGTTATTGTTTATGTGTTGATGACTGACATTAGAAATATAAATTAAATCTTCGATCAGATCAGACATGATCCCCAATATTGAAATGTAAAACCTACTAGCGGGGACACTGGTTTCTTTGGTTCGTTTAAGAAAAAAGTAAATCCCATTTTTCAAGTCATTCACTTGCTCAAAGAGTTCATTTGCATTTTTCTTAGAAATACTCAGGGCTTTTAAATCATTGTTAGACAATCCTTTAATGACATTTGCATATATTTCATAAGTTCTGCCAATAACGCCTCCAATATTTCTAGAACCCTCTTCTATGATACCATTAGAAGAATTACTTTGAGAGCTCAATAATTTTCTTTCGTCATCTCTCTGCTTATTTTCTTTTTTATGATTGATAAAGTTTCGAGAAATTAATAAAAGTATGAATCCTAAAATAAAAAGAATGGCTGTGACTCCACCCAAGTGGATGAGGTAAACAGTAACCCCACAAACCAAAAAAGCACTTAAAGCAGTAAAAAACCATCCCCCGATTACATTAATTACTCCAGCAACTCTGTAAACCGCACTGTCAGTTCCCCAAGCGCGATCCGCTAGCGATGTGCCCATGGTGACCATAAAAGTAACATAGGTAGTCGATAAAGGTAACTTTAGGGAGGTTGCAATGGAGATTAAAATGGCTGCAACTGTAAGATTTACAGACGCTCTTAATGTATCAAAAGAAGGGGCATCAGGATCTTTTATCGCTGATCTTTCGGCACTCATTTTAAAAGAACCTTCTATTCTTTGAGCAATAGAAGATGGAAATAGTTGAGAAAAATAATAGTTCATATCTACAAAAAATCGAACTAAAAAGCGAGATAAAAAATTAGGGCGAAAGGGTTCCTTGATATTGTTCTGATCGGAAAGGTCAAGGGAGGTTTTGACAACCTTTTTAGCTTTGGATGAAAACCACAAAGTGAGTACCATGATCATCCCAGAGACCAATAGGAATATGGTTGGGGTAGGAACTTTTTGGGATAATACATTCATACTGAACTCATCAGCAGCCAATCCAGAAACCACCCACGCCTCATACGATTGATAAGCCGCCACAGGAACACCGATAAAATTTACCAAATCATTTCCTGCAAAAGCCAATGCTAGAGCAAAAGTACCCACACCAATAACTACTTTGTAAATATCAATTTTGAATACCCTCATCGATAGGTAAGAGAATAAATACCAGATCAAGAAGCTGAATAAATTGACCCATAATACATTGGCCTCGAGAAAAGCATTGATCGTTTGACCCTCCAAAAAATCGTACTCCATCACAGCATAGGAAGTCCCTTTGATTCCTTTAATTAGAATAAAATTACTGATGGCCGCGAGTGAAATTCCTCCAAATAAGGCGTTGGTGAATTTAGATTTTTTGAGAAAATCGTGAGTTAATAATGCTCTGGAAACCCATTGGACGAAAGCTCCAATGGTAAAGGCAATAAAAACCGACAATAAAATTCCCAATATGATTTGGGCAGCCTTCTCAGTATTGATATAACCGGAGAGTTCCATCAAATTTCCAGAATCCGAAAATATTTTTATCAGCGACATGACCACTGCAGCGCCTAGCAATTCAAACACAATAGACACTGTTGTAGAAGTGGGCATTCCTAGTGTGTTAAAGAAATCCAATAACAAAATATCGGTCATCATCACCGCCATAAAAATGTAAATGATTTCTTGAAAATTGAATGCTCCAGGATTAAAAATTCCCTTTCGAGCTACCTCCATCATTCCGCTTGAAAAAAGGGCTCCTAATGCGATTCCCAAGCTCGCAAATATCATAATATTCCTAAATGATATGGCTTTTGATCCGATGGCAGAATTAAGAAAATTTACCGCATCGTTACTCACTCCCACGATCAAGTCACCTATTGCCAGAAGACTTAATAATATTACAATGTATAGATAAATATTTTCCAAATGATCCTTTAAAAATTAAAATCGAACGGCATAGCTCATAGAAAAGGTTCTTCCGATATGGCGAAAACTAAAATACTCACTCTCTTCATTAAAGCCAATAAATTTACTCTCTCGGTTATCGTCCAAAAGATTGGTTACTTTCAAGGTTAGCGTTCTGTTCTTTTTTAGTTGTTTTATCAAGTTAAAGTTAAGACTATTAAACGGCATGGTGTACACATCAGGGTAAAAACCATCCCCTACCACTTCCAATGTTTTTCCTTGAACGTTATAAAATAATCCCCCTTGGAGTCCTTGATCTTGATTGTTGTATTCTATACCCGCATTGATTAAATAAGGGGATTGTCCTTGAAGCGGTCTTGAGGTTCCTAGGGTTTGTCCTTCCCTCAATCCTAACTTTCTCAATTTCAACTCATCCTCACTGTACTTTTCATCCGAAATAATATATGACCCATTGAAATTAAAGTTCCAGTTTCTCAAACCCGCAAACAATGAACTCAACTCTTTTCTTAATTCTAATTCGAATCCAAAAACATTTGCAGTTTCTAGATTTAAAGGTGTATAATTCGAAGTAGAGGCCGCGACAAATCCAATTTCAATAGGGTCATCTAGATTTTTGTAGAATGCACTTACCGCAAACAATTGAGCATTTTCCCCATAAGCCTCGTAACGAATGTCAAAATTGTCAATAAAAGTTGGGCGAATGTTAATATTACCAATGAAAAATAAATTAGACAAAGGATCGTAAATTTCAGCAATGGAGGCCTCTTTGAAACTGGGTCTGGCCGTAGTTAGAGAATACGCAAATCTCAGATTCTGATTTTCTTTTAAACTGTAAATAAAATTAACTGAAGGAAAAATATTGTTATTATTGATGATCTTCTGATTGTCATAGAGTTGACCTAGCTGACTATTTTCTCCCGTGTACAATACCTGATAATTTTCGAAACGGAGGCCGATAATCGATTTTAATTTCTCTGACAAATTAAATTCGTTGGATATATAAGCTGCGTAATTATGCTGTTTTGCATTGAAAATATTGGCATCTTGGCGAATGGTGGTTTGAGGATTAATGTAAGTCCCTTTATCATTGTTGGGTCCAACTAGATTGTTTGGATTAAAAAGCTGGTTAGGATCCCCTCCATAGTTGTCCCAATCGTTCTCAGAGGTGTAATTTGAACTGACTGAATACTGAGCAATAGAAAAATCTCTTTCCTTAAGGGAAGTATAGACGCCAAATTTCAAAACTGCATCTGAACCCAAAAATTCAAATCTTTTGGTGAAGTCTACTTTTCCAACCAAGTTATTTTCATCCAATGTTCTCCATATTCTTTTGGGCTCGGTATTTTCTTGAAAGCTAAAGATGCCCTCCTCATCTTGAAAAGTTGTATTTCTAACATCCTTATCATGCACTTTGGCTATTGTTCCAGAAAGTGTCCATTCCAATTTTAAATCGGATTCATCGAAATTGTGGAGGCCCGAAAATATACCATTAGAGATGCTTCTCTCGTTGTATTCTAGGTTGAACTTGTTAAAGTCAATAAAATCAGAGAAACGCGTCAGCTGCCGAAAGCTTCCCGAGGTGCTTTGACCATTTTGAATGTGCAGTCCATTGAATTTATATTTAGAGCTGGTGGTTTTGTAGGATAAACCAAACAGTCCACTGGCAATAATATTTTGCCCCCCTATGGTTCCAGATTGAATTCTATTTTCCTCAAAACTAAATACACTTTTATCAGGACTAAAATTATAAATATTGTCCTGTGTGTTTTCGAAAACGGTTTGTTCGTTTTTGTAAGACACTGACCCTAGAACCCCTAATGAATGACCATTATCAAAATTAAACTGATTTCCATAGGAAACTCCGAAACCGAAATTCATTCCACTATTGGATATCTGAGGTGCCATTTGAGGATCAAATTGATTACTGATTCGATTGACGACATTGAGGGTTGAATTGGACGGGTTCAGCCTAGGGTCAAATGCATTTCCTAGAAAACTATTTGCAATCTTATTTTTACGTGAGCCATCATCAAAACCTAAAAAATCTGTACTGCCACCCTTATAAGTTAGATAATTGTCATTGAAATGCATGTCAGGATTGTAGGCAACCTTTAAAGAAACTGAAAACTCCTCTTTATTGGGAAAATCTTTAGTGATGATATCGACTACTCCACCTGTAAAATTTGCAGGCAAATCGGCTCTGGCAGATTTGATTACCAGAACATTGGAAAGCATATTGGTTGGAAAGAGATCCATTTGAATGGTATTTCGGTCAGGATCTAAACCAGGGATGTCTACTCCGTTCAATATGGATTTGGTGTAACGATCTCCCAACCCACGAACATAAACATATTTTCCTCCTTGAACGGATACACCGGGAACGCTTTTAACAGCACTGGCAATATCACTAGCGCCAATCTTTTTGAAAGCTTGAGCTGAAATTCCATCTAATAAACTTGCCGATTTACGCTGAATCGATAGGACAGATGCCTCGGTATTGCGGTTGGCTTCCACCGTTAATACGACCTCTTCTAACCCTTGGGCAACAGAATTCAAAATCACATCAGTAATTGTGTATTGATTACCTGTTACCTCGATTTCGGTGATCAATTTAGTCTCATACCCTACAAAAGAAAATTGTAAAGAATAGATTCCTTCCTGTAATTCAAAACTGTATTTACCGTCAAAATCAGAGGTCACTCCCTCCCCCGTTTCTTCAATGAGGATATTGGCAAAAGGAAGGGGTTCGTTAAAATCCCCGTCAATGACTGTTCCCGTAATTCCAATTTGACTGTAAGCAAAAAAGGAGGTAAGAAGTACAAAAAATAAGGTAGTATTAAATCTAATTTTCATCAAAAATATTTAAATATCAAAAACAACAAGTGTTTGGTAAAAATTCCAAACACTTGTTGTGAGAAAGTTCTTTTAAAATCAGCGCTCTATCTGGCATAAAAAGTCCATGAGTAAATAGAAGCATCTGCTCCATTTCCACTTTTTTGTTCTGTCACAACTTCCGCGAAAGTAGCGGCATCGGCTTCGAAAGTACTCTCGTCAGATTTATCGTCAAAAATCTTGTCGAGTGTTTCAACATTAGAACAGACTGCTCCATTACTAACTGGGTGCATGATATCAATATTGGCAAAAGTCAAAGTTCCAGCAGTATAGGTAGCTGCATCAGCGGAAGCGTCCAACTCTACATCTTTACCTCCAGCAAAGTCACGGAATAAGATATTCGAAACATTTCCGGTAGCTCCTTTTCTAAAGTCAGCCATCTCACCATCAACACCTTCAGCTTCACAATCATCTGTTGCTCCTATTACTGTGGCGTTTTTTAAGGTAAAACGACCCGTTGCAGATCCTTCAGGACCATCGATTTCAAAGCCATGATCTGAGGCTGCAGTTAAAACAACCATTGCCCCATCTATGGTTCCAGCATAGCCTTGATCAATATCTATGGCATCATCGCCTTGTCCCCAAACCAAAAGATTAGTTGCATTTACCGTTCCTCCAAAAAATTCAATTCCGTCATCTACATTTCCTAAAACCTCAATATGGTTGATTTTGGTTCCAGATCCTACACCGCCAAGAGTAAGTCCATTGATTTCATTTCCTTCTCCAATTTCAGCACCACCATGTCGTATGGAAAGGTATTGAACTGAACCGGAATTATCAGCAGCATCAGTACCACCATAAAGACCATTGGTGTCAGAAGTAGGAATCCCTTCAATTTGAAGTTGGGTTACATCCCCAGAAAAAGAACATGGAGCATTTCCCAAAATCAATAATCCTCCCCAAAGCCCTCTCGTATCCACACTCAAAGCAGGACCACTAAAGGGATAAGATCCTCCTACCTCAATATTGTCTGATATTGAGGTCATGATGATTGGAGCATCAGCTGTTCCATTGGCAATAATTGAAGCTCCCCTTGCTATGATCAAGGTAGAAGCATCAGCGCCTGTCCCAGAAGCTCCTTTGATGATGGTTCCAGCAGGAATGGTCAAGGTAACACCATTCTCTACAGAAACTCGACCTTTTAACAACCATATTTTTGATGCATCCAAACTTTTGTCAGAGGTTATGCTACCTTCCAAAGTACTATCGGCATAAGGATCCAATTCAACGGTTTCGGTTTCTTTTTCCGTTACCGTAACATATTCTATTATCGGATCTTCTTCAGAACAAGACAATAGAATCGAAAATGCAATAATTAATGAAAT
>JAYNHF010000011.1:0-59875 GCA_038107695.1 Flavobacteriaceae bacterium
CAAAAATAAATCCATATTGATCAATATCCCCCATGTAGATTTGAAACCTCATGTCTAACAAAGAAGGGGGGCATGGCTTGTAACCGCATCTTTATCACGTATGGCGTCTCCTACCAAATACCCAAAACTTTCTTCTCCTCCACCAATGAACTCCAGGGAAGGGAAATCTTTGATCAATTTTCCAATCCATTTAAAACCAGTAAGGGTTTCTTTGTATTGAACACCATAGGCACGGGCCATTTTTTCAATCATAGGAGTGGAGACGATGGTAGTTGCTACAAATTGATTTCCATCAATACGGTTGTTTTTTTTCCATTTTTCTAATAGAAAATAGGTCATTACTACCATGGTTTGGTTGCCATTGAGTAGGCAAAAATTATTGTTTTGGTCTCTGACAGCAATTCCCAAACGGTCACTGTCAGGGTCAGTTCCAATGACCAAATCGGCTCCAATTTCATTGGCTTTGTCCAATGCCATTTTTAAGGCCTCGGGTTCTTCGGGGTTGGGGGACTTCACGGTAGGGAAATTGCCATCGGGTGAGGTCTGTGCTGCTACCAAATGAACATCCGTGTATCCTGCTTTGGCCAAAACTTGCGGTACTGCAGTAATGGAAGTTCCGTGAAGGGGTGTGAAAACGATTTTAAATTGGTCACGATTTTTCAAATCAGATTGTCCCAGTTCTACCGATTTTTCAAAAAAGGCTTCGTCAATATCTTGATCAATCCATTGAATCAGTTGCTCGTTGGGTTCGAATTTGATGTCTGAGAATTTTGTTAGATTGATTTGTTCGATAATTTCTTTGTCTTGAGGAGGGACTATCTGTCCTCCGTCTTTCCAGTAAACTTTGTATCCGTTGTATTCTGGGGGATTGTGAGATGCGGTCAAAACAATTCCACAGTGTGCTTGAAGATGTTTTACGGCAAAAGAGAGTTCTGGTGTAGTTCTCAAGTCAGAAAAGAAGAAAACTTTGATACCGTTGGCTGAAAATACTTCAGCTACTTTAAGGGCGAGACTTTTGCTGTTATTTCGACAATCATAAGCAATGACAGCTTTGATTGGTTCTGATTTAAATGTTTTTTTGAGATAATCGGACAATCCTTGTGTGCTTTTTCCCAAAGTGTAGGCGTTGATCCTGTTGGTGCCAATTCCCATTATACCTCTCATTCCTCCAGTTCCAAACTCCATGTCTTTGTAGAAAGCATCCTCAAGTTGTTCAGGATGCTGTTTCAATGTTTTTAATGCATCAATTGTTTCAGCATCAAATGGAGGTTGAGACCATTCTTCAATTTTGGCACTAAGTGCTTTGTTCATAGGTAGTTTCAGTAATATTATATCTTTTAATGTTTTTGTTATGTCGTATCATAATTTCTCCCAAAAAGCCCGCAATAAATAGTTGAGCTCCCAAAATCATTGTGGTGAGTGCAATGAAGAATTCAGGTCTTTGGGTAATCAATCTACTTTGAGTGTTGAGGTAGAGTTTGTCAATGCCCAAATAAACGGTGAAGCCAAAACCTACCATGAGCATTAGGGTTCCCCAAAAGCCAAAAAAATGCATGGGTCTTTTCCCAAATCCGTTGATGAACCAGAGAGTGATCAAATCCAAAAATCCTTTGAAGAAGCGATCAATTCCAAATTTGGTGGTTCCATATTTTCTTGCTTGGTGTTTTACAATTTTTTCATCGATTTGGTCAAATCCCTCGTGGGCTGCAATTACAGGAATGTAACGATGCATTTCTCCATACACCTCAATATTTTTGATTACCTCTTTTTTATAAACTTTAAGTCCACAATTGAAATCGTGGAGTTGGATTCCGGAGACCCTTCGAGCCGCCCAATTGAAGAGCTTTGAAGGAATATTCTTAAGTAAAATAGAATCAAAGCGCTTTTTCTTCCAACCAGAGACAAGGTCCAATTGATTCTCTTTCAATTGAGTAATCATAGGAAGAATTTCCTCAGGAGAATCCTGTAAATCAGCGTCCATAGTGACTACAAACTTTCCTTTGGCTATTTTGAAACCTGCATGTAGGGCTTGAGATTTTCCAAAGTTTTTTGAGAATTGAATTCCTTTTACATGATTGTGTTGCCTGGACAAATCTTTGATGATTTCCCAAGAGCGATCTGTACTGCCATCATCGATAAAGATGATTTCAAAACTGTTTTTTACTGTTTCTAAAGACTGATCAATCCAACCGTGAAGGGGAATCAATGATTCACTTTCATTGAGTAGTGGAATAACGATGGAAATTTCCATAAGGCTGGTTTCATCAGCAAAAATAGGAAATTTGTATTATTCTGGCTGAGATTTCTTGAGGATCAATCCTCCGATTAATGAAATGATCAAACCAAAAAACAAATTGAAGATGATAATGAATCCTGCGGTGATGAAGGGACCAGAGAATTCTTTTTGAGCATCGAACATCCTGTTTACATTTTCTATTGAAATCTCAGGGTTTTCTTGTAATAATTTTTGTTTTTGAAATTCTATGGTTTTATCCATGAATTCTGGATCGATGTACTGGGTTAGAATAATTGCGTAGATAGATATGATAATGGATGACACGAGTGCAGTACCAACACCTGTTTTTAATGCATCCGAGAATTTTAAATAACCATTATTGGCTTTTCTGAAATATATGATGGCCCAGATGATCAAGGCGATAAAAAAGACGTAACCGATTGCTGAGGTTAAGGGATCGTTTTGATAGTGCATGTCTAAGGAGTACAGCATGATACCATAAATGGTGTTAATTACTCCAAGAAGAAGGCCAAAAATTAGAGCAATTTTTGCTGGTGAATTGTTTTGAAGTTCCATAAGTAAATTTTTTTGTGGCTGATTTGGTTGTTTTTGAATTAACAAACCTTGTAAATTTATCTAAAAAGATTAAATTTGCACACTTTTAAGAATAAATAAATTATGAAAACGGGTATTCATCCAGAGAATTACAGACTTGTAGCCTTTAAAGATATGTCGAATGAAGATATTTTTATCACCAAGTCAACAGTGGACACAAAAGAGACCATTGAACACGAAGGAACAGAGTATCCTTTAGTGAAGTTGGAGATTTCTCGCACCTCGCACCCATATTACACGGGCAAATCCAAATTGGTTGACACTGCAGGTAGAATCGATAAGTTCAAAAACAAATACGCCAAGTTTAAGAAATAAAAACTTTGCTGACCGATATTTCAAGACCGCTGTTTATTGGCGGTTTTTTTGTTTTCTAACCTTTTTGAGCTTAAGATCGTTGACCGGATTGATGGTTAGTCCTATGATGTTTTTTTGACTGAAACGTACTACTTGGTCGTAAAACAGAGGAATCATAGGATGCTTTGTCATGGCTAATGAGTCCATGATTTGATAAATAGCACTTCGTTCATTTGGATCATTGATCGTAAAACTCTTTTCATATAATTGGTCAAAACCTGAATTCTGATGGTGGGTGTAGTTAGGTCCAGAAGGGCTGAAGTTTTTTGAATAAAAAAGGGATAGATAGTTTTCAGCATCGGGGTAATCAGCAATCCAATTGGATCGAAACATTTCAAGTTTTCCACTAGATCGAGCTTGTTTTAGGATCGCAGGGGGCATTACTTCTACCTTGATCATAATTCCTATTTTTTGTAATTCTCTTTGTATGTATTCACACAGGTCAATATAATTTGGATCTGTTGCCAAGCTGATTTTTGGCTCTAATCCAGTTTGTCTTTTAAAGGTTTCTACTAGTGTTGCCGCTTTTTGGGGTTGAAAACGAGACCACCGATTTTTGGAATGACCTCCTAATCCTTTGGGGATAAAACCTTTATCTCCTTTGAAACCGATGTTGTTTCTCAAATAGATCATCATTTTTTTTCGGTCAAAACCAAGATTGATGGCTTCTCTGATCAAAGGCGATTGAATAACTGGCGACGGGCTGTCCAGATAAAATCCAAAATACTCGGTATTGAGATAAGCACCTTTTTGGAGGTTGATTTTATTGCTGTATTTGGCAGGGAGTTTTCCTTCACGAGTCAATAATTCATCTTTGTAGGAGTTGTCGAGGGAGTTTAACAAATCTAATTTCCCTTGTAAAAAAAGCATGAATTCACTCTGCTTGTCAGGAACAAAGCTAATGGCAACTGCTTCAAGATAGGGGAGCGGGTTGCCTGCGGTGTCTTTTTCGAAATAAAAGGGGTTCTTTCTGAATACCAGTTTTACGTCTTCTTCCCAGTTTTTGAAGGCAAAGGGACCTGTACCTACTGGTTTTGATCTGAAGTTTTCTCCCAGTTCCTTGACCACCTCTTTTGGAATTACGGAACAGTATCGCATGCTGAGTAAGCCCAAAAATGCAGGAAAAGGTTTTTTTAAAGTGATGGTCAATTGATGATCACTTTTTACTTCTATCTTTTTTACATTTTGCATGACCCAACCTCCAGGAGAAGCGAGTTCTGGGTCAGAAAGTCTCGATAAACTGTAGACAAAATCTGAGGCATTGACCTTTCGGGTTTTCCTTTCACCAAAGGCAGGGTGTTGGTGAAAATAAACATCTTCTCTGAGTTTGAATTCGTATGTCAACCCGTCTTTAGAAACACTCCAACTCTCAGCAATATCTGGGGTGACCCTAAGACTATCATCGAGTTGAATCAGTCCGTTGAATAATTGAGTGGTGGCCCATATGTTGGGTAAGCTTCTGGAGAAAGCGGGATCTAAAGAGGTAATATTTCCGTATTCATTGTATCGAAAAACCGAATGGGAACGATCTTCTTCTGCACGATTGGTACAAGAAAAACATAAGATCATTAATGAAATTAGAACAGATGATCTCAGTGAGCTAATGGGATAAGGATGATTTAGCAAGTCTAAAGATTGTATATTTGCAGCAAATTACAACTTTTTTAATCCAATTTAATGATGGTGAATGCAGAGGAAATGACAAAGAAGCTATCCAAACCAAGAGTTGCTTTTCACACTTTGGGCTGTAAGTTGAATTTTTCTGAGACTGCTACTATCTCCAGGGATTTTGATACTGAAAGTTATGAGCAGGTTACTTTCGATTCTCCAGCAGAGGTTTACGTGATCAACACATGCTCTGTCACTGAAAACGCAGATAAAAAGTTCAAGGGATTGGTCAAAAAAGTCTTAAAACAAAATCCCGATGCTTTTGTGGCTGCCATAGGGTGTTATGCCCAGCTTCAACCCAAGGCTTTGGCAGCAGTTGATGGGGTGGATCTTGTTTTAGGGGCTACCGAAAAGTTCAAATTGATCGATTATCTGGGTGATCTGACCAAAAAACCATTGGGAGATGTTCATTCTTGTGAGATCACAGAGGCAAACTATTATGAAAGCTCCTATTCCCTTGACGACCGTACCCGTGCCTTCCTGAAAGTACAAGACGGTTGTGATTACAAATGCACCTATTGTACGATCCCAAGAGCAAGAGGGATTTCTAGAAGTGACACTTTGGATAACATTATCAACCAAGCTAAAAAAATCAGCCAACGCGGAATCAAAGAAATAGTTCTTACAGGTGTAAACATTGGGGATTATGGAAAAGGGGAGTTCGGTAATAAAAAACACGAACATACTTTTTTGGATTTGATTTCAGCACTGGACAATGTTGAGGACCTAAAGCGAATAAGAATTTCATCCATTGAGCCCAATTTATTGACCGATGAAGTCATCGAATTTGTAGCGCAGAGTAGGGCATTTGTTCCCCACTTTCATGTTCCATTACAAAGTGGAAATGATGAGATTTTGAAAAAAATGAAAAGAAGATACATGAGTGGACTGTATCGTGATCGTGTAGCTAAAATCAAAGGTTTAATGCCTCAGGCATGTATTGGAGGTGATGTGATTGTTGGTTTTCCTGGAGAGACTGACACAGTATTTTTGGATACTTACAATTTTTTGGCGGATTTAGATATTTCCTACCTACACGTATTTTCCTATTCTGAGCGACCTAATACAGAGGCAGTTACGTTGGCAGGAACAGTACCTCACGCCATTCGAAATAAGAGAAGCAAGATGTTGAGAGGTTTGTCTGTCAAAAAAAGGCGAGCTTTTTACGAAAGTCAACTCGGTGAGACGGTTGATGTTCTTTTTGAAAATGAAAATAAAAAGGGATACATCACTGGCTTCAGCGAAAACTACGTAAAAGTAAGAACACCTTGGAACCCTGCATTGGCCAACCGAATTGAAAGGGTCAAACTCCAGTCAATAGATCATGAGGGATTGGTGAGGTTTGAAAAAAAAATTAAAGTTTAATGCCCACCGGCAAAAGCGATTTGTACAATTTGTTACGTCTGACAAATCCTGCAATTTTGGGTGAAGTGGGAACAACTCTTAAATTTTTTTCTGAGATAAATTCTAAAACGCTCTTAATAAAACTTTCTTCGAACTCAACATTGTTCTCATCTCCCGGGATAACAAGTTTTGTAAGGAAAATTTTTCTTTCTTGCTCCGCATATTCAATTCTTGCGAGTGAGCCATTAAAAGAGGTTTCAAATTGTCTCAGGAATTCATTGTTTTGTAATTCAACTTGATACATTTCGAAGCTTACTAATTGGTTTAATTAATAATAATTTGGTTTTATTCTAAATTTTTTGAAGAGGGGATTACAAAATTAAAAATTTTTTGAGTAATTGACAATATAAAATAGTAAAAGATGATGAAAGAATCAGTATATCTTATGCCGGGAATGGGAGCAAATCCTAGAATTTTTGAATTTCTTTCCCTGACTGATCGCTTTGAGATTCATCATCTTTCGTGGTTTCCTCCAGAAAAAGACGAGACTTTGAGTGATTATGCCCTTCGAATGTCAAAAAGGATCAAAGGAGATAATGCCATCCTTGTTGGTGTTTCTTTTGGAGGAGTTTTGGTTCAAGAAATGTCAAAGCACCTGAATTCAAAGAAAGTCATCATTATCTCTAGCATTAAATCCAATCAAGAATTGCCCAATCCAATGAAGCTTGCACAAAAAACAAATGCCCATCGTTTGCTTCCTACTCAGTGGATCAAAAATCTTGAAAGTTTTTCACTCTTTGTTTTTGGTCATGGAATTCAGCGTCGTTTGTCTCATTTTAACAAATATCTCTCAGAAAGAGACCCAGATTATCTCAATTGGGCCATTGATCGATTGATTAAGTGGGATAGGAGAGAGGCCGACCCTGAAGTGATCCACATACACGGCAGAGAGGATTCTGTTTTTCCTGTGAAAAATATCCAAAAACCATTCATAGAGATAAGCGGTGATCACGCCATTATTCTCACTCGATCAGACTGGTTTAACCGAAACCTACCTAAAATTATCATGTAAAATTTGGTATTTTTAACTTTTTTCAGAAAACTTAGAACTATGAAAAATAAGATAATTTACCTTAATTGGATTGGAGGAATTGCTTTAGCTCTGATATTATTGAGTGGTTTTGCTTTTGACAAGGACCGTTTCACGATTTTTAAAAGTTATGGAGATGAGCCAACTTACAAAGTCTATGCCCTTAATTTACCAGACACCCTTAGTTTTGCAAATGAAATAGTTCCTTTAAATTCTCCAGATTTGATGGAGCGATTGGACAGGGAATTGTTAGTGAATACCTATTGGCAGTCAAATATGATGTTGATGCTCAAACGAGCTAACAAGTATTTTCCAATCATAGAAAGAATATTAAAGGAGGAGGGCGTTCCCTCAGATTTAAAATATCTGTCGGTCATCGAAAGTGGTTTGGACAATGCCATATCTCCTGCAGGCGCTAAGGGTTTTTGGCAAATTATGAGAACCACAGGAAGAGAGTACGGTTTGGAGGTAAATAAGAATGTTGACGAGCGTTATCACTTGGAGTTTTCTACCCGGGTTGCGGCTCAATATTTGAAAAAAGCAAAAAAGAAATTTGGTTCCTGGACACTTGCTGCTGCATCATACAATAGAGGAATGAGTGGAATTCAAAGAAACCTGACCCAGCAAAAGGTGGATAATTATTTTGATTTGAGGCTTGGAAAAGAAACCAGTCGCTATGTCTTTAGGGTTCTTGCAGTAAAAGAAATTTTAGAGCACCCCCTGAGATATGGTTATGTTTTTGACAGAAATGATTTGTATCGTTCTGTACCTGTTCGTTATCATGGGCTGGATACTGCCATTTCAAATTTAGCAGCTTTCGCACAGAAAATGGGGGTAAATTACAAGATATTGAAGATTCACAATCCCTGGCTCCTGGAAAACCACCTCAACAATAAGTCCAGAAAATACTACGAGATTGCAATTCCCCTGAAGGGTTATTACTAAATACGTTTCATTTGTTGTTGCATCATTTTTACCTGATCGGATAGCATGCCGTGTTTGTCCAATTTTTTGGCTTCTGACAACAGTGTTGTAGCTTCCCTTTTTCTCCTTTTTTGCATCATTATACCCGCCAAGCTCAATTTTGCCATGGCCAGATCGTGATTCATTGAAAGTCCGAGTTGAATGGCTTTTTTGAAATGTTTTTCAGCTGACGTAAGATTCGTTTGAGATTGAATGATTCCATGAAGGTAGAAGAAATATCCTTGTTGTTTTCTCACCAATGAACTTTCGGGTTTTTTAATTTTATTGAGCCACCGTTCTGTCCCTTTGAAATCTTGTTTTCTCAATCTCAAAAAAGAGAGGAAGATGATTTCGTTTTTAAAATACAGTAAGACCATCATACCAGACATAAGAACTAGGAAAATTCCATTGCCGACATAATTTTCATAAAATTGGTAACCTCCGTAGGAAAGAAAGACAATTGCCAAAATGAGTTTGATTATTTTTGGAAACATAAGATTTATTTTGAGCCCGAAGTTAATAAGAATACGTTTAAAACCATTTGTATAAGAAAAAAGATGTTGTATATTTGCCCGGCTTTAAGATAACGTTTTTTAAAAATGAAAAGGACCTTTCAACCTTCCAAAAGAAAAAGAAGAAATAAACACGGCTTTCGTGAAAGAATGGCTTCCGCCAATGGCAGAAAAGTATTAGCCAGTAGGCGTGCAAAAGGAAGAAAGAAAATTTCCGTATCCTCTGAGCCGCGTCACAAAAAATGATAATAAATAATCGATATTTAAGGGTGTTATTCTATTTTGAATAACACCTTTTTTTTTATATTGAACACACTTTAGAAACTAATATTTATGCCGAGAAGACCTGAGATTAAGAGTATTTTAATTATTGGATCAGGCCCCATTATTATTGGGCAAGCTTGTGAGTTTGATTATTCTGGTACCCAAGCATTGCGATCCATAAGAGAGGATGGAATCGAAACGATTCTCATCAATTCTAACCCCGCAACAATTATGACCGACCCTTCCATGGCTGATCATATTTACCTAAAACCGTTAACAACTAAATCCATTATTGAGGTTCTCAAAATACATAAAGTGGATGCCGTACTTCCAACCATGGGAGGTCAAACTGCGCTTAACCTTTGTATTGAAGCCGATGATAAAGGAATCTGGAACGATTTTAATGTCGAAATCATAGGAGTTGATATTGAAGCCATTAATATCACTGAAGATCGAGATCGTTTCAAAAAATTACTTAAAACCATTGATATTCCTGTTGCTCCTGCCGAAACAGCGACTTCCTTTTTGAAGGGTAAAGAAATAGCACAAAAATTTGGCTTTCCTCTGGTGATTAGACCATCCTTTACCCTTGGGGGTACAGGTGCTTCTTTTGTTCACCATGCAGAAGAATTTGAGGAATTGTTAACCAGGGGTCTGGAGGCCTCACCCATACACGAAGTCCTAATTGATAAGGCTCTTTTGGGTTGGAAAGAATATGAATTGGAGCTCCTCAGAGACAAGAACGATAATGTAGTCATTATCTGTACGATTGAAAATATGGATCCAATGGGTATTCATACCGGAGATTCGATCACAGTAGCACCAGCGATGACTCTTTCAGATACGGCCTTTCAGCGCATGCGTGATATGGCCATCAAAATGATGAGGAGTATTGGGGACTTTGCTGGAGGCTGTAATGTTCAATTCGCTGTTAGTCCAGACGAAAAAGAGGATATCATTGCCATTGAAATCAACCCAAGAGTTTCCCGTTCGTCTGCCCTGGCTTCGAAAGCAACGGGATATCCCATTGCTAAAGTAGCTGCCAAATTGGCCATTGGATATTCTTTAGATGAATTGGAGAATCAAATTACTCAATCTACTTCAGCTTTATTCGAACCTACTCTAGATTATGTAATTGTGAAAATTCCTAGATGGAACTTTGATAAGTTTGAAGGTTCTGATCGCAAGCTTGGGCTTCAGATGAAGTCAGTAGGAGAGGTGATGGGAATTGGGAGATCTTTTCAAGAGGCACTTCACAAAGCTACACAGTCTCTTGAAATCAAAAGAAATGGATTGGGTGCAGACGGAAAAGGTTACACTGACTACAATCAAGTCATCGATAAATTGACTCACGCCAGTTGGGATCGGGTTTTTGTAATTTACGATGCTATTCAGATGGGAATACCTCTAAGTAGAATTCATGAAATCACAAAAATTGACATGTGGTTTCTCAGACAGTACCAAGAATTGTATGAGTTGGAAAAGGAAATTTCTAAATACAATATTAATAATCTAGAAAAGCCATTACTTCTGGAAGCAAAACAAAAAGGTTTTGCAGATCGTCAAATCGCCCATATGTTGGATTGTTTGGAAAGTGATGTTTACAATAAAAGAGATGAAATGGGGGTACAGAGGGTTTATAAATTGGTAGACACCTGTGCAGCAGAATTCTCGGCCTCTACTCCCTATTATTACTCCACTTTTGAGGAAAAGATTCAGCTAAAAGACGGTGCTCCTTTTAGTGATAATGAAAGTAAAGTAAGTGATCGTAAAAAAGTGATTGTTTTGGGATCAGGACCCAACCGAATAGGACAGGGGATAGAATTTGACTATTGTTGTGTTCACGGGGTATTGGCCTCTTCAGAATGTGATTACGAAACCATCATGATCAATTGTAATCCAGAGACGGTTTCCACAGATTTTGATATTGCTGATAAACTTTATTTCGAGCCTGTATTTTGGGAACATATCTATGATATCATTCAGCATGAAAAACCTGAAGGTGTAATCGTTCAACTAGGAGGACAAACGGCACTAAAGCTGGCTGAAAAACTTGATAGGTATGGGATTAAAATAATAGGAACAAGTTTTGAATCATTGGATCTTGCCGAAGATCGAGGGAGTTTTTCAACATTGTTGAAGAATAATGACATTCCTTATCCCGAGTTTGGAGTAGCAGAGACAGCCGATCAAGCACTTGCTTTGGCTGACGAATTGGACTTTCCAATCTTAGTTCGTCCATCATATGTGTTAGGTGGTCAAGGAATGAAAATAGTGATCAATAAAGAAGAGTTAGAATCTCATGTGGTAGATTTGTTGAGGAAAATCCCCAATAATAAACTTTTGTTAGATCACTATTTGGACGGTGCAATTGAAGCGGAAGCAGATGCCATTTGTGACGGTGAGAATGTCTACATTATTGGAATCATGGAACATATCGAGCCCTGTGGTATTCACTCGGGGGATTCCAATGCCACCCTTCCCGTTTTCAATTTGGGAGAGTTTGTATTACAACAAATCAAGGATCACACTCACAAAATTGCATTGGCACTCAATACCAAAGGATTGATCAACATTCAGTATGCCATAAAAAATGATAAGGTATATGTGATTGAAGCCAATCCTAGGGCCTCCAGAACGGTTCCCTTCATTGCAAAAGCATACAACGAGCCCTATGTTAACTTTGCTACCAAAGTGATGTTGGGACACAATAAGGTTACAGACTTTAACTTCTCTCCCAAATTGGAGGGCTACGCTATCAAACAACCTGTTTTCTCTTTCAATAAGTTTCCAAACGTAAACAAACAGTTGGGACCCGAAATGAAAAGTACGGGAGAAAGCATATTATTTATCGATAGCCTAAAAGAAGATGAATTTTACGATTTGTATGCAAGAAGAAAAATGTATTTGACCAAATAAAAAGATATTCTATATATTTGATAGAACGATTGATGTAGTATGATAAATAAAAATCTTTTTGTGATCTTGATTATCCTCTTTGCTGTGGTTTCAAGGTTCTTGCCTCATCCTCCTAATTTTACACCCATAGCTGCGATTGCCCTGCTTTCCAGTAAAGGATTTGATAACCGTTGGATAGCATTTCTGATCCCTCTTTTGAGTTTGTTGATTTCAGACTTATTTTTAGGATTGTATGATACGATTCCTTTCGTATATGCTTCGTTTGTGTTAATAGTCCTACTGGGACGCTCGGTCAGAAAAGTTAAACCAACTACTGTATTGATGTCCTCCACTGTATTTTTTGTGGTAAGTAATTTTGGAGTTTGGCTGATGCATTACCCTTTGACCCTTGAGGGATTCTTGCAATGTTATACATTGGCAGTGCCTTTTTTTGCCAATACTATTATTGGCGACCTGGTTTACGGAGCGATACTGATTTACCCCTTTTATGTTTTGAAGAAAAAAAATATTTTGGTTGTTTAAATCTGTTTTGTAGGATGTTTCTTTCACACAAATAATTAAACCGATCTCTTTCTTTCACCAATATTGCTGTTGATAATCTTCATTACTACTGTTTTGTTTTTTAAAATGTCTTGTGAAGTAGAATTCTTGGTTTATTTACATAGCTTTGCGAAGTGAGGCGGTTTTTGCAATAGCAAATGAAAAGGGAAATTGGTGAGATGCCAATGCTGTACCCGCAACTGTAAACTGAGTCCACACTGTGGATGGTTTCCAAAAACTCAATACCACTGATATATTCGGGAAGGTGTTTGGAAATACGTGAGTCAGGATACCTGCCCTTCATAGTAGCTTGATCCTTCGGGGATAAAGAATTGGGTTGCTGAACGGATATGGTATCCCATCATTTTTTTTATGAAATTATCATGGCCCTTGATATGGGTAATTTTCTCTTATTGTACCGTATCGGCACAAAACCAAGAGGTGGATTCTACCTCTGTATCTACCAATTACCTTGACGAGGTTGTTGTAACCGATTCAAGATTCGCTCTCAAACGTTCTCAATCTGGAAAGACGGTTATCAAAATCGAATCCGAAGAACTGGACCAATTCTCGGGTCTTGGCCTTGGGATGCTCTTGTCTACCCAACTTGGTATTGATGTAATTGGTAAGAATTTGCATTCTGGAAATCCCAGTACTATTTCTATCCGGGGTGGACGAAATCGTCAGGTTCTGATATTGATTGATGGGGTTAGAGTTTCTGATCCTTCTAGAATTGATAACGACTTTGATATTAATGCTCTCAGCATCGAAATGATAGAGTCTATTGAGATTGTCAAAGGAGCTGCCAGTAGCCTTTACGGAAGTTCCGCAGCAACGGGAGTGATCAACATCACCACAAAAAAGCCCTCTGAATCATTTGCTATTGTGGCAAAAAAAACCTGGGGTACAGAACAGTCTACCGATCAGGGACTCAATACAGTTTCGGCAGGAAATCATTTGATTCAAATCATGGGGACCGAGGGTGGTATAGGCTTTAATTTAGCTTATGCAGAGCGATACAGCGATGGGATGAGTGCCATTGTGGGTGATGAAATTGACCCTTTCGATAAGGTCAATGTTAATGTTGGTTTTTCTGGTAAGTTGACTTCTAAATTTAAGTGGAGATTGGGATGGAATAGAGATGAGGTCGAAGCTGGTTATGACAACAGTTTCCCAATTGAACAAGCAAACTTTAAATATATGACCGAATTAGATCGGTTCTCATTGAATACAGTTTATTTGTATGCGGGAGGAAGTATTAACCTTAATGCAGGATACCAACAAAACACAAGAGATTTTAAAAATTCTTATCCTTTAACCTATGAAAGTGATAATTTGAATATCGATCTATTCAATAAGTATGTTTTGTTTGATAATTTTTATACCATCATAGGTTTGCAGTATCAAAAAGCAAGTATGAAAGCAGATTACAATCCTGAAGTAACACAATCCGATATTTATTTAAATTCGGTCTATCTCGATCCATCAGGTCTTAACCTTAACATGGGAGTACGTTACAATCATCACAGTTCTTATGATGGTCATTGGATTTATAGTTTGAATCCCTCCTTTTCTTTTGACATCAATGCAGATAGAAAGATGAAATTTTTCACCAGCTACAGTAAGGCATTTATTTCACCAGGACTTTATCAATTATATGATCCTGCATATGGTAACGACCAACTAATGCCCGAGAACAACTTGAGCTTTGAATTGGGTGCTGAAATCCTCTCAAATCGAAATACATTATCGGTAGCCTATTTTAATCGCAAAGAAAATCCAACACTTATCTTTGGACCTGCTTCTGATGGTTATCCATATGGTAGGTACGCCAATTCTGATAAAGAAATTTTGTACAGAGGGGTGGAGCTGGCATATGACTTTAACTTGTTTGATTCAGTTAAAACCCGTTTGAATTATATTTTTACCGAGACCACCGATGGAGATATGAGAAGTATACCTAAACACACAGCTTCAGGAGTAGTAGATTTTCCTCTAAACGATCAAACTCACTTGAATTTGACGGGTCAGTATTTTGGCGAAAGAATAGCCAATGATTCTGTTACATTATTGGAATCGTATTCTCTTTTCACCTTACAAATGAATCACCGACTCAAAAATCACAACATCAATTTGTTTTTGAGTCTATTCAATTTATTTGATACAGAATATGTTATCATACCAGAATATGCGACACGAGGAAGAAATATTTTAGCTGGAATTTCAATTCAACTGTAGCAGTGGTAATTTCTTATCGGTGGTAAACAGTTGGTCTTTAATAAATTGAGGGTCGTCAACCATATTTTCAAGAGGGAAAATCGGTGCTTTGATTTGATATCTTGCCGTATTATTGTTGATATGACTCAAAGCGAGGGATAGAAGAGGTTCAGAGTTTTCTCCTAAAACACCTAAATTGGTCAGGTCTTCCTTCAGTTTAAAATCAGCTTGTGGGACTAATCCATCTGCATACTCATAAAAATCCTGGCTGTTAGCACTGTAGAAGGACATACAGTAAACTGCATAGGTATGGTCTGGATTTTTAGTTCCGTTATTATCTATATAGTCATAAAGAGCTGCTAGTCCACCGACATTTTTTCCATAGGTGTTATCTCCCACCTGTATGACATTGATGTAGGGAGCTAAACCGTTGATTAATAATTCGCTTGAAGAGGCACTACGGTTGGAGGTTATTACATATACTTTGTTTAAGTTCAATGAATTGATAGCCGATCCGTCTGCTAGTTGTTGTGTGAAATTTTCCCCAAGGTAGGAGGCATATTTTGTTGGATCGGAGTTGAAGACATTCATGAGTTTTTGATTCCACAGATACTTAGCAAATATTTCACCGTTGAATTGACCAGTAATCATCCCAGCCAGATTGAGTGCTGAACGTGTTAATCCCCCTCCATTGTATCTCAAATCTATGATCAATTCATCAATTCTCTCAAGTTTAAAATTTGCAAAAGCTTCGTTGAGATCATCGTCAAAACCCTGGGCAAACTGATTGTACATCAAGTAGCCTACTTTCATACCATTGGTTTGAATAATTTTATTGATTTGTATGGGATTACTTTGGAAGTTTTCAATTTTGGTTAACGCAATATTCTTACCATTGGGACTGAGTACATTATTGTTAAGATCGGCCATATTGAGGGTGTAGTTCAAGTTTTCTCCAAACAATAATTCTTTGTAATTATCTGAGGTTAAATCTTTATTATCGACTCCGATAAAGATATCTCCTCTTTTGATATTTTTATTGGAGGCATCTGATTCTTCTAATATGTAGGTGACCACACCCAGAATATTTTCACCACTACCGTAACGAGACAAAATGAATTCAATACCATTACTGGCATCGATCCCTTTGATGGAATTTTCCAAGTCCACATAATTGGATCTTATGACACTGTATTTATCTTCTTGATGTTTTAAAGACTCGAAAAAGGCTTCGGGTTCGGGATAAGGGGCGATGATTTCTTTGTATTTGGCTGACTCTGGTTTGTTTTCATCATTCAAGGACGGAACTTCTTCTTGCCACAAATAGTATGAATTCATCGCTTCCCAAACGAATTGATGAATTCTGAAATATTTTTCACCAGTATAGTCATCGGAACACTCATCGGTAATTTCGATTGTAAGACTAATATTATTTTCATCAATTTCAATCTTTGATACGTTTCCTATGATTTGAGTTCCATTGAATAAATTAACAGTGGTTGAATCAATGATTTCGTATTTTCCTTTGATGCGTTTAACACCGTATTTGAGATAAAAAGTATTGTCACTCAAGAAATGAATATTGGTGGCTTGACAATCAGCAGAAGTTTTTCCAGAACTTTCTGTCGAAGTATTCTTATTTAGATTCCATGATCCCAAAAGAATATCTGGGGATTTGCTGAGGTTGGAAATTAAATCGGCTGAAGTTTCTTCATTATTATTTGAGGCATCTTTATCTTTAGAGCAAGCTGCGCAAAAAATAAAGACCAGAATCAACAACGCAGGATAGTAGGTTCTCATTTCAATAACATCATTTAAAAATCTAAATTACATATTTCATGCCAAATCATCTATTTTTAAAAACATTTAGAATACTTTAAGTTTTAATCTTGTCTAAAAAATTAGTTGGTAAGCTTAGATCAAACTCACTTGTTTAATGAGTACTTTTATATTTTTAAAAACCCATTTATGAAAAATTACCTAAAACTGACACTGTTCATGATTTTACCCATGACCCTAATGAGTCAGTCCATTTTTGAAAAATACCAAAACAATAAGGAAGTAACCTCGATCAATATCAGTCCTAAAATGTTTCAGCTATTGGGAAGTATGTCAATTAATAGAGGAGATTCAGAGGCGGATGCCCTAATAGATATGATCAATGGAATTACTCATTTTAAGGCGCTGATTACAGGAACAGAGCTGATCAGTGATGAAATTAATCAATGGGTCGAAAAAGAGGCCAATACTCAGGGCTTGGATCTAATGGTATCATTGAGAGAATTCAATACTGACTTGAGTGTGTATGTTAAAGAAGGGGAAAATGAAGGTGAACTAAAAAGTCTTCTGATGTTTTCAAAAGGAATTTCAAACGCTGTTCCCGATGCACAACTCAATGGTAATAATATTGAGGCTGTAGTTTTATTGATCAAGGGTAAAATAGAGTTGGATAAAATCTCCAAGCTTGTTAATAAGATGAATTTGCCCGGTGGAGATCAGCTAAAAAAGGCAGGAATATAATACTAAATTATTGGGCAATTCCAGTATAGTTGGAGGGGGTAATACGCTTCAACTCCTGCTTAATATTTTCTTCAACATTCAGTCCATCAATGAATTTGTGAATGACCTGTTTGTTGACCACTTCATTGGTTCTTGTTAAATCTTTGAGCGCCTCGTATGGATTGGGGTATTTTTCCCTTCTCAAAATGGTTTGAATGGCTTCGGCTACGATAGGCCAATTCTCTTCTAGATCGGCATCTATTTTGGTTGGATTGACATTTAATTTTTTTATGCCTTTGACCATAGATTTGAAGGCAATGAGCATATGACCAAATGGAACGCCAATATTCCTCAACACCGTGCTGTCGGTCAAATCTCTTTGTAATCTGGAAATGGGTAATTTGGATGAAAAAAAGTTTAACAGTGCGTTGGCTATTCCTAAGTTACCCTCTGCGTTTTCAAAATCGATGGGATTGACCTTGTGTGGCATGGCTGAGGAACCCACTTCATTTTCCTTGATGACCTGTTTGAAATAATCCATCGAGATATAAGTCCAAATGTCTCTGTTAAAGTCTATAAAAATGGTATTGATTCTTTTTAGCGCATCGCAGAGTGCGGCAATACTATCGTAATGTTCAATTTGAGTTGTTGGAAAAGAATAGTCAAGCTCTAATTGGTCTTCCACGAATTTTTTTCCAAAATCCTTCCAATTGATTTTGGGATATGCTACTTGATGAGCGTTAAAGTTACCAGTAGCACCAGCAAATTTAGCTGCATTGTGAACTTGCATCAGACTTGCTTTCTGTATTTCAAGTCGATGAGAGAAAACCGCAATTTCTTTACTTAAAAGCGTTGGTGACGCAGGTTGACCGTGAGTTCTGGATAACATAGGTGTATTGGCACATGCCTCTGAAAGGGAAGAAAGTGCTTCTAGGACCTCTTCCAAATTTGGGAGATAGGTCTTGTAAAGTGCTTCTTTGATAGATAAAGGAATGGCAGTGTTGTTGATGTCTTGAGAGGTCAGCCCAAAGTGGATGAATTCTTTGTATTTGCCCAGATCTAATTTATCAAACTCTTTTTTGATAAAGTACTCAACGGCTTTGACATCGTGGTTTGTCTTTTTTTCGATTTCCTTAACCTCCTTAGCGTCCTCTTCAGAGAAATGTTTGTAAATACTTCTCAAATCCTCAAAAATAGATGGATTTATTGCCTCCAATTGTGGAAGAGGAATCTCACATAGAGCTATAAAATACTCTATTTCGACCCTAACTCTGTACTGAATCAGAGCTTCTTCGGAAAAGTATTGGGATAATGTTTTGGTTTTTCCACGATATCGCCCGTCTATCGGAGAAATTGCATTTAATGGACTGAGTTTCATACTTACGCTAATGGGGTCAAAGATACGTCATCTTCCCTAAAATTAAGTTCAAAATTCATGAGATTTGTTTGACGACTGCTCTAAAGCCTGGACTACTATTGGGTAGTTTTTTTGGATAAAGGCTTGTAATTCATCTTCTATCCAAGTTTGGTGATTTCTGAAAAAATGTAGGGTTTTCATGGCAAAAGCTAGTGGGGCTACTTTTTTTGAGATTATCATGTAGCTGAAACAGATCTCAACTATTGAGTTAATCTGTTGATATGAGAGATGTTGCCTTCTGTCCTCAACTTTACAGTAATGATAAAGAACTTTGACCAAGGATCTTTTTTTACTCTCGTTGGTTTGCTGTTTCATCCCCTTCAAAATAGTTTGAAAATAGGGACTGATAAAACTAATTTTTGGCAGCAAGTATTTTTCTAGTATCCATGATGCAATAATATTTTCTCAATTTCCTTGAGGAGCGCATGCCAGTTCCAATAGTGGGGGGAAATAATCGGGATATCGATTCAAAAAAGCAATTCCATCACTACGGTCAGCAGCCGTTGGATAAGAGGCCAAAAGAATGTCTTTAAGTTCCAATTTGCTTATAATTGCAAGACTCTGTATTCTTCATAGCAACCACTTATGGCCTCGAGTATTTGTAGGTCATTAGATTCTTTGATAAAAACATCTGAGTAATTGCAATTTCTCAAAATCTCATCCAAATCAACACGTTCGAGATTTAATAATTGGGTAATAATTTCCCGATCGAATTTGGAAGCCAAAAGATTCTTCAGTTCATCGTTCTCCCTCATTTTTTTTAATTTTTGCATCTGTACTCCCTTTTTACCAAAAAGATTGTGAAGGAAATCAGCAGGATTAAAAAGGGCAGCGAAAGTTTTGGAAATAGCGTTGGGATTTCTGTTTCCTCCTTCATATCCTGCACTGGGTAATCCAGGAATTCTGTACCTTCCCGCTGAATTGATGGGTACATTTTTAACATCTATGTCCAGATAACCAGTCAATTGGTAGGGGCGTAAAATAATTTCCTCGAGGGCGAAAGCCAATTCGGTAATCTGAAATTTAGAGTTTCCAAATTTGATCATATCTTGGGTGACTGCCACTTTGAACGATTTATATCCTAGATAAGAAAAATACAGGGTATCATTGACTTGTGCCAAGATTTCGAAATTTCCTTTGTTGTCGGTTGTGGTTCCCTCTACTTTATTGAGATTCAAGATGTGTACACTCTCCATGGGAAATCCAGTCGATTCATTTTCAACAGTTCCATTAAGGTACTGAACTTGCTCTTGGCCTACCAGCCATAGCCCATTTAAGATTATCAATAAGAAATAGAGCTGTTTTGCCATCTTTTGTATTATGCTATAATATTATTAAAAATTAACAAATTAGCGGTCAAATAGAATTTTAACTTTTTAGAAATTCCACTAATTTCTCAAATGCCCTTGCTCTATGGCTTATTTTATTTTTTTCAGAGGGTGTTAATTGAGCAAAACTGAAGTCGTGATTTTCTGGAATAAAAATGGGATCATAGCCAAAACCATTTTTCCCTAAAGCTATTTCAGAAATCTTTCCCTTAATTATGCCCTCGAAAAGGTGTTTTTTTCCATTCACGATCAATGCGATCACGGTTCTAAATTGAGCCCTTCGATCATTTATTCCATTTAATTCCTTGAGGAGTTTATCCATATTGTCTTGGGTATTTTTGTGATTTCCTGCATAACGAGCAGAGATAACTCCCGGTTGCCCATTCAATGCAAAAACTTCCAAACCACTGTCGTCGGCAAAACAATTTTTATTGAATGTATTGAAAATAGTTTGGGCTTTGATTAGAGCATTTTCTTCTAAAGTTGTTCCATTTTCCTCAATTTCAGTTTTAAAGTCTAAATCGGTTAAGCTTTTTAATTTGAAGTTTGAGGGCAGAATTGTTTTGATTTCTTCCACTTTATTCTCGTTGTGGCTTGCAAAGATGAGTTCCATAGATACTATTTGTGATGATATGGTTCGTTGTTTAATAGGGTATTGGCTCGATAAAGTTGTTCCAGAAAAAACACCCTAACCATTTGATGGGAAAAAGTCATTTTAGATAATGCTATTTTTTCTTTCGCCTTTTCATAAACAGCTTGAGAAAATCCGTAGGGTCCCCCAACTACAAAAACCAATCTTTTCAGTGCATTCGACTTTTTTTGATCCAGATATTTTGAAAAACCCTCAGAGTCAAGGGATTTTCCTCTTTCGTCTAAAAGTACTATCCAATCGCTTACTTTGATCTTATCGATAATCAATTGACCTTCTTTTTGTTTTTGTATGTTTTGACTCATTTTTCCTTTATTTTTTAATTCTGGGATAATTTGAATCTCAAATCGATGATATCTTCCGATCCGTTTGGAGTAATCTTCCATCAGTGAAACCAGCCTTGCGTCGTTGGTTTTACCCACCAATAACAGTATTGTTTGCATGATGCTAATTTACAAACACAAACAGATTTGTTTTATCTTTGATCAAAGGAAATTTTTTTGAGAGAAAAATTAAAGTCAATTCCTATTGTCAAAAACCTGGTTGGTTTTTTGGAGGCACTAAAAATTCCAGGATACACTGGTTTTTCATTCTATGATCTGGCAGAAATGTATATTTCTGGAATCGTAAAAGGTGCTTTATCTTCAAGAGCAGGTAGCATAGCATTCAGTTTTTTTATGGCACTATTTCCTTTTTTACTTTTTATCTTGAATTTAATAGCCTTCATACCGATTGATAATTTCGATGGAGTACTCTTCAATTTTATTGAACTTTTATTGCCTCAGGACAGCCAGAGTTTTTTTACAGATATTTTTACCGACATCCGTCAAAAACAGCGTGCAGGTTTACTTTCTTCAGTATTCTTACTGTCTATTATTTTAACTGCCAATGGAGTAAGTTCTATTTTCTCAAGTTTTGAGGGGTCTTATCATGTCGTTCTATCACGAAGCTTTATCCGGCAGTATCTCTATTCAATGATGGTAGGTGTTTTGTTGGCATTATTGCTTTTGTTGGGTGTGTCTGCCTTGATCTTCTTTGAACTATTTATTTTGAGTAATCTTGATGAATTGATTCCAAGCGAGGTGAATTGGATAAGAATTGGACAGCTGTTTTTTTACACGCTCTTAATTTATATTTCGGTTGCTATTCTCTACTATTTTGGAACCATAGAAGGCAAAAAGAATCGATTTTTTTCTCCTGGCGCCACCATGACCTGTTTGTTGATTTTACTGACCACTTATCTCTTTGGTGTTTATATCGAAAACTTTTCTACCTACAACCAACTCTATGGTTCAATAGGGGCTCTGTTGATTTTTTTGTTTTACATCTGGCTCAATTCCAGTGTCCTCCTTTTGGGTTTCGAATTGAATGCTACATTGAATCGACTCAAAAACAGTGAGCAGGATCCTTCCTGATAATAAGCAAAGTCGTATTTTTAGAAAATGCATTATTTCGCAGATGTTTTACTTCCTTTGGCACTAGGTAAACCTTTTACTTACGCCGTAACTCCTGAGGATTACACGACACTTAAACCAGGCTTTCGGGTAGCAGTTTCTTTCGGTAAATCAAAAATTTATACCGCTGTAGTGGTGAAACTTCACGATAAACCCCCCCAGCGGTACACTCCAAAATACATTGAACTGATATTGGAAGATTCCCCCAGTGTGACTCCCAAACAATTAGAGTTATGGAATTGGTTATCCGAATATTACAAAAGTAAGTTAGGAGACATTCTAAGAGCAGCACTACCTAGTACTTTTCTTCTAGAGAGCGAGACCATTGTAGTTAAAAAAGAAATCCCTAATGAACTTAAAAAAGAGTTAAATGATGATGCGTTTCTTATTTATGAGGCGCTAGAAGTCAAGGCTTTAAGTATAAAGGAAATTACAGACATTTTAGGTAAAAAGAATGTATTGGGTTTATTGCAAGATTTGTTTTCTAAGGAAGTGGTTGACATTCACCAGAAACTCAACGAAAAATACAAGCCAAAACAAGTCAGATATGTCCGTTTGTCTTCTTTACACAGTAAGGGGGATGGTCTAGAAAACATTTTTGAATCACTAAAAAATGCCCCCAAACAAAAGCAATTATTGATGGGGGTTTTTGATCAAAACCCAAAAGGGAATGAGTGGGTCAAAACTAAAGATTTGCTTCATAAGACAGGGGTGGGGTCACATGTACTTGGAGCATTAATTTCAAAAGGGGTAATCGAAGAACAATTTGTTCGAGAGGATCGCCTTCTCTATAATTTTGAAAAATCAGATCGACCGAGAATCTTATCTGATGAACAGAAAAAAGCACTTGGTGAAATTAAAGCAACATTTGAAGAGAAGTCTGTGGTTTTATTTCAGGGAGTAACTGGTTCGGGAAAAACTGAGGTTTATATTGAATTGATTGCTGAAGCCCTTCATTTGGGACGACAGATTCTTTATCTTTTACCTGAAATTTCCTTGACCCCGCAAATGGTACTGCGACTGCAAGAACGTTTTGGAAGCGAGGTAACGGTTTATCACTCTAAATTTTCTGTCCACGAGCGCACCGAGGTATGGAATAATATACTTAATAATAATACCAAAGCTAAAATCATTGTAGGAACGCGATCTGCTCTTTTTCTCCCTTTCCATGATTTGGGATTATTGATTGTTGATGAGGAGCATGAATTGTCATACAAACAATTTGATCCCTCACCAAGATATCATGCCAGAGACAGTGCTATTATTCTAGCTGGTATTCACCAAGCCAAGGTTCTATTGGGTTCGGCAACACCTGCAATAGAAAGTTCATTCAATCGTATGTCTAATAAATACGGATGGGTCAAGCTTTCCCAAAGGTTTGGTGAGGTTGCATTACCAGAGATTGTTACGGTCGATCTAAAAATTGCCCATAAGAAAAAGCAAGTACAAGGGGGGTTTTCGCAAACTCTGATTCAAGAGATGAAACAAACTCTGAATTTGGGAAAACAGATAATATTATTCCAAAATCAGCGTGGATACGCTCCTGTTATGGAGTGTTTGGATTGTGGCCATATGCCGCAATGTCATCAGTGTGATGTTACCTTAACCTACCACCAATATACAGACCAGCTTAAGTGTCACTATTGTGGGTATCAGATTGCCGTTCCGGTAAAATGTCATGCTTGTGGCCTTTCTAACATATCCACCAAAGGAATGGGAACTCAACAAATACAGGAACAAGTTGCTGCTCTTTTCCCTGATGTGAAAGTGGCTAGAATGGATTGGGATACAACCAGAGGTAAGTGGGATTTTGATAATTTAATAAATTCGTTTGCATCGCAAGAAGTCAAAATACTGGTAGGTACTCAGATGATCGTGAAGGGATTGGATTTTGAAAATGTTCATTTAGTGGGCGTTCTCAACGCAGATCATTTGTTGAATTTCCCAGATTTTAGAGCACATGAAAGAACTTATCAGATGTTGAGTCAAGTGGCGGGTAGAGCAGGAAGGAAACAAATGAGGGGAAAGGTGCTAATCCAAACTTATCAACCCCATCACCCCATTATTCAACAAGTAATTGAGGGAGACTATGAACAAATGTTAAAGGATCAACTCAAAGAAAGAAAGCAATACCACTATCCTCCTTACACTCGATTAATCCGTATACTGGTAAATCATTCCGACATAGAAACAGTAAAAAAAGCAAGTCAGTGGATTGTCAATGTTTTGCTCCAGTCACAATATGCAGAGGTTTTGGGTCCTGTTTTTCCAACCATTGCTCGAGTGAGAAATAGATATCGCATGCATATTTTGGTAAAAATTGGTAATGAGCAGTCTAGAATCAGAGTGAAAAAAGTAATTGAAAGAACGTTGGAGCGTTTTGAATCAATTTCCAGTTTTAGATCTTGTAAGGTTAATTTAGATGTTGACCCTTATTGAAAATTAATATAACTTTCTTTAAAAATACCTTTTTGTTTTCGACTTAGTGGAAGTAGTTCTCCGTCCGTATTGACGTTTTTGGTAGTAAAGTTTATTACTTTCTGAAGATTGACTATATAAGACTTGTGAATTCTTACAAACTGTTTTTCAGGTAGTTTATCTAAAAAAGACTTCATGGTAGATAATACCAAATAATTTTTGTTTTTGGTAACTACTTTGACGTAGTCTCCCATAGCCTCAACCCACCTAATGCTATTGGCAGATAATTTTTCGGATTTAAAGTTACATTTGAAGTGGACTGAGTACTCTTTCTTTTCCCGGATGATATTTTGACATTCAATTTTATTAATCAGTCTTTTTATAGAGATATTAAATCTATCAAAAGTTACAGGCTTTAGTAGACAGTCGTTAAACCCCTTTTCATATGATTTAATTGCATCTAGTGGTTTTTTCGTTAATAAAATTATTTCAATGTTGTCTTTTAATAGTTCTACGAATTCAAAACCGTTATAAACAGGTAGCTCTGAGGATACGATAGCAAAGTCCACAGCATTGTAATTAAGGTATTCTTTGGCGTGGATAGCATCAGAGAACTCTGCCTTTAATGAAATGTTGGGAAATCGTCTGAGAACTTGTAGGAGATGAAGGCGATCAACAGGATTTGAATCGATGTAGATGTAGCTTAGTTTCATATTGGGGCTCAATTATTTACTATATTACATTTCAAATCTAAAAAAAAAATTTAAAAAACACATATTCTTTTGGTGTAAATTAATGATTAGCTTATTTTTGCGATCCTAAAATTTATGTTTTATGAATCATTATGAAACTGTTTTCATTCTTAATCCCGTTCTATCTGAGACGCAGATAGAGGAAGCAGTTAAAAAGTATGAGTCACTTTTGAAAGCACAAAAGTGTAAAGTTGTTCACAAAGAAGATTGGGGACTCAAAAAACTGGCCTTTACCATCCAAAATAAAAACAGTGGTTTTTACCATTTACTTCAGTTTGAGGGTGAAGGTGATGTTGTCAATCCTCTAGAGGTTGAATTTCGCAGAGACGAAAGGGTCATGCGTTTTTTAACGGTAAAACTTGATACCCATGCGCAAGAATGGGCAGAAAAAAGAAAGAAAAAGATTCAATCCAAAGTAAAATCTTAATCAAGATGGCAAAAATTGATGAACAATCCAGCGGAAAGAAAGAAGGGGAGATTCGATATCTTACCCCTTTAAACATTGATACTAACACCAAAAAGAAATATTGTAGATTCAAAAGGTCTGGTATCAAGTATATCGACTACAAGGATCCTGATTTCCTTTTGAAATTTGTTAACGAACAGGGTAAGATTTTACCCAGACGTCTAACAGGAACTTCTCTTAAGTACCAAAGAAAAGTATCTGTGGCCGTAAAAAGAGCACGACATTTGGCCTTGATGCCTTATGTTGGCGATTTACTCAAATAAAATCTAAAAGTCATGCAACTTATACTAAAAGAAAACGTAGAAAACCTTGGCTTTAAAGATGATTTGGTAGAAGTCAAAAATGGGTATGGAAGAAATTTCTTAATTCCACAAGGCAAGGCAGTATTGGCTACGATTTCAGCCAAAAAAGTTCTAGCCGAAAACTTAAAACAAAAAGCTTTTAAAGAGAAGAAAATTATTGATGATGCTACTGCATTGGGCGAAAAAATTATGGCTCTTGAAGTTAAGATTCCATCTAAAGTTGGTAGTGGTGATAAATTATTTGGATCAGTATCTTCTGCCGATTTGGTAAAAGCTTTTGATGCCAAAGGACACCAAGTCGATAAAAATGCAATTGCTATTCCAGGTAAGACCATCAAACGTTTGGGAAGTTATGAAGCCAAAATAAGGCTGCACAGAGAAGTTTCAATTCAATTCCCCTTTGAAATTATTCCCGAAAAAAAATAATACAATTTTCAACCTATTACCCCACTTTGAGTGGGGTTTTTTTTTGACTTGATTCCATGAAATATACCCGGTTGTCCAAGGAACAGTTTGAAAGCCTTCATCAGGAGTTCTCTATTTTTCTAGCCTCACAATCTATCAATAAAAAGGAGTGGAGTCAAATCAAAAAAAGTAACACTGAATTGACAGATCAATTATTGGATTTATTCAGTGATATGGTGTGGGATGAATCCTTAGAAAAAATTACTTATCTTGAAAACAGAAGCAGTCACCATCTGTTTTTATTTAAATGTCAAGACTCTCGTATTGATTTAATTCTAATCCAATTGGAAAAAGATTGTCCCTCCTTGCTGAATAAGAACTATAAAGTTTGGCTTTCCCAAAATATATCGAATCCAAGTGTTTCCATTTTTGAATCCAGTAGAATTTTTGACGAAAGTTTTAAAGAGGAAAAGTTTAAGCTATTGAAAAAAGGGGCATCAGTAGCAGATGGAAAAACCTTTGAGGATCTAAAAAGTTTTCTTTTAAAATGATTAGAATTGTATCATCTTTGCTTTATATCATAAGTATATGTCTAGCATAAAACCATCTATACCCAAAGGCACTCGTGATTTTTCCCCTTCGGTTTTGTCCAAAAGGAATTATTTGAAAAACCAATTGATTGACGCATTTGAAAATTTTGGTTTTCAGCCCATTGAAACTCCATCGTTCGAGCGTTCTGAAACCCTTTTAGGGAAGTACGGGGATGAAGGTGATCGATTGATATTTAAGATTTTAAATTCAGGTGATAAGGTGAAGAATGCAGATTTGAAGTCCCTAAAAGAAGGTGAATTGGCTAAGTTCTCCAACTCATTATCCCAAAAGGCTTTGCGTTATGATCTTACTGTACCCTTCGCCCGCTATGTCGCGCAGTACCAAAATGATATTCAGTTTCCTTTCCGACGGTATCAAATGCAAACCGTTTGGCGCGCTGATCGCCCTCAACACGGTAGGTTTCAAGAATTTTTACAATGCGATGCTGATGTGGTGGGGGAACGTTCATTATGGCAAGAAGTAGAGGGAGTACTCTTGTATGATCGTGTTTTTTCAAAACTCAATTTAAAAGGAGTTGAAATACACTTGAATCACCGCAAAATATTAGCAGGTATTGCTCAGTGTATTGGAGCTGAGTCACAACTGATTGACTTTACCGTTGCATTAGACAAGTTATCTAAGATTGGTGAAGAGGGAGTGATTGAAGAGCTTAAATCCAAAAATTTCACCTCTCAAAGTATTGAGCGTTTAAAACCTTTTCTTTCTTTGGAGGGTGATTTCCCAGCTCAGTTATCTTCTGTTTCTCATGCGCTCAAAGGAATTGATGTAGCACAGGAGGGGATTGAGGAATTAAAATTTATTTATGATCAATTGAGCCGGCAAAACTTGAATGCTTTATCCATTAAGTTTGATGTTACCTTGGCAAGAGGATTGAATTATTACACTGGACTTATTCTAGAAGTCTTGCCTCCTTTGGGAATCAAAATGGGTTCTATTGGCGGTGGAGGTCGATACGATAATCTTACCGATCTTTTTGGCTTGAAAAACACCAGTGGTTTTGGTATTTCTTTTGGTTTTGATCGCATTTTTTTGGTTTTGGAAGAGTTGGATTTATTTCCTACTTCAATTGATAACAAGACCCATATTTTATTTTTGAATTTTGGAGACCAATCGGCCAGTTTTTGTTTTGATCAACTCACAAATTTGAGAGATCTAAAATATAACTGCGAATTCTATCCCAAGGCTGCAAAACTCAAAAAGCAATTGAATTATGCTCACCAACGCTCTATTCCCTATGTTGTAATGTTGGGATCAGAAGAAATACAAAAAGAGGTTTTTGTATTGAAAGATATGGTCAGTGGTGATCAAAAAGAATATCCCATTGCAACAATGCAAAAAGTGATAGAGGATTTATATCAATCCAATTGATCTATTGTAGGTCTTTGATACTTTTCGAAAGGCTGTTTGAGTAAACTTCCTATCCGAGTATTTTTTTTTGCATCGGGGAATACATCTACTCCGTAAATGATTTTTTCTCTTTCAAAATAACTGTAAGTTCCCAACAGTCTGTCCCATATAGAAAAGATATTACCGTAATTGGAATCGGTATAGGGAAGTCGATAGTGATGATGGATTTTATGCATGTCGGGGGATACAATGAAATAGCTGATCAACCGATCAATTTTTTTAGGTAATTTGATGTTGGCGTGATTAAATTGTGTAGATACGACCGAAAGGGCTTGGTAAAGCATTATGATGCCTACAGAGGTTCCCAAAAGAAATACTCCTAAGATTGTAAATCCAAATCTAACGATACTTTCCAATGGGTGATGTCTGTTGGCAGTGGTAGTATCTACATTGGGATCACTGTGATGAACCAAATGTATCATCCAGAGGGGTTTGATTCTGTGCTCGGTATAATGGGGTAGATAGGCACCTACAAAATCTAAGAGTAAAACACCTAATATAACCTCACTCCATAGGGGTAAGTTTGGAATCCATTGTAACAATCCGAAACTATTATTGATGGTCCAATCTGAAGTATTGAGCAACAAAAATGCCAATACAAAATTGATTACGATGGTGGTAAGGGTAAAAAAAAAGTTGGGAATGGCATGTCGCCACTTTTTGTAATTGAATACTACTAAAGGAAAAAAACCTTCCAAAAACCAAAATAAAGAAATACCACCCACTAACAATAGTGACCTATGAAGAGAGGGAATGTTCTCAAAGTAGTAGATAATTTCCTGCATTTGAAAAATTGTAAGTTTTTCTAAATTAATAAAATTTGGTGACTTATTCGGTTATGAAAGAATAGACTCCTGAGGAAGATGAATTTCCTTCACTGTCTGTTGCCACAATTTTCCAATAGTAGGTGAATCCTGCCTCTAATTCAACTCCTAATTCTACAGAATTCTCAACATTTGTAAGTGTTTTAACCAAAGTAGAGGCGTTTGTTTGATCCAAAAACAATTCATAGGTTTCTAAATCGTCGTCTACATCAGAGCTGCTCCAGTTGAATATTACTTGATCGTCGGAGTTGAGATTGACTCGGGCAGAAGGTCTGGGTGTAATTAGCTCTGGTGGGAAAGGAGCATAGTTTATTTCACCACTTCCAGCCAAATAAAACTTCCACTCCTTACTGGTTATAGATGATGAAGTATTTACTACTGAGGTAACTGACCAAGCATAGGGTTCTCCATGTTTAAGAACGACTTTGTAAGTTTTCTCATTACTCCGAAATTTTTGGGTGTAGTTGTCATTGAGGTTGACAATTTCTATTTCATAATGATTGGCATTTTGACTTGAACCCCACATAAAAGTAACCTTACTCTGTGTGTCATTAATGACGCTACCATCCAAACAGGCTGATCCATTTTCGGGATAGATAAGATTAAACAATCCTGGCAGTAGATCATTGATCTCTTCGGATTGTTCTTCTGTTGAACAAGCAAACATTAAAAAAAAGACCATTGAGTAATATATTTTTTTCATAAGGCTATTTTTTGATTGCGATAAATGAATGTTTAACGTGATCTGCATTTACTTTTATCAAATAACTCCCTTGTTTGAGTTGTGTAGCATCAATTGAAATATTTCTATTGTCTTGTGAAAGTGTATTTTTTTGACTGTGAATTAAGCGTCCCTCTGCACTGAAAATATCTACTCTAATTTGAGTGTCTTTCCCACCGATAAAAATTGAAAACTCACCCTCAAATGGATTGGGGGTATAGGTTACTGTTTCCGAGATAAAATACTGTTGCTCAAATACTCCTTGACATTCATTCCCAGTTGTTATTTTTACTGTATTCAAACCTTTTGATAAGGTAAGTTGATGCAAGGATCGTGCTGTTTGGCTTGTGATGCCATTGTGGGTAATATTATAAATATCCCCACCATCAAGGTCAAAAGATATGGTTTCATCTAAGGAATCTGTTGATAGAGAGTAGAAATCATCCCTTGTATTAACAGACAGTTCCGGAGGGTCTTCCAATTGTAATTCAAAACATCTTTCAAATTCATTTCTATTAACACCTTCAACCATGACACAAATGGAATAGTTTCCTGCTTCAAGTGATGTCAACCTCCAATTTCTACCATTAAACCTTTCAGTGAAATCCATTGCTCCTGAAACTTCGATGATATAATTGGGAGTGCGATTGATAAAATTAATTGAAATGCTATGACTTCCAGCACACCTTTCAGTTTTAAAGACATTAAAGTTTTTTGATTCTAAGTAATAAATTTCACATCCAAAGAAGTTGACTTTTGTACCCAGGGGAGTATCAGGGCACTCATCTTGTGGATCCCAAATTCCATCGTGGTCAGCGTCGTCAGACACATCTCCTACACCATCCCCATCTTTGTCTGCTTGATTAGGATTGTACACTACTGGACTATTGTCTTCTATGTCTGGAACTCCATCATTATCTGTGTCATCAGTTGGAAGAGCAGGCCTCGATTGCAATTCAATACTTGTAGGTGTACCCTCTGGAACTTGAAGCTGGAATTGAGTAACAGGAACTGGTACTTCAATAGCACCGTCCTCGGTATTGACGTAGGTAATTTCTACTTCATAAATGTTATCCTTGTTGTGATCTTGGGGATTGTTAAAGTCAGGTGAATTGATGAATGAAAGGTATCCTTCACTTTCATCGTCGTTTTTTCGCGTTCCAGAGGGAGAACTTTTAATGGTAAATAAATGAGCATCTTCACCTCCACTGATATTTTTTCTGATCTTCCATTTTCCAACACCTCTATTGAAGGGATTGTGGTAACGTTCATGACCTCTTGCGCTTTGACTATTTTCCCGCTCCACACCAAATACTGAAATGAAAAAAGGAGCAACATATTTGGAATTGGGAATGTCCTCTACCACAATTTTACCATTTGTAGAAGTTTGCCCCAATTCAGTTTTTGTAGTTATGATAAACAGATGTTCTGTAAGTTCTTCATAATCCAATTCTTTTGCCAATACAATTTCCTTGTCGTTAGCTACTTCAAAATACCCCTCGCTTTGAATTTCAACTGAAGTAATTCCAACTCCCATAGGATCAATGGTTTCAAAAGTACCAACGACAGTACCTATTTCAGCATCCTCTTTAACATCGAATGTAATAAGATTTACTATCGGATCAGGGTCACAAACATCTCCATATCCATCATCATCAGAATCTTTTTGCATAACATTAATGACTTCGGGACAATTGTCTTTTACGTCAGGAATACCGTCTTTGTCAGTATCTACTTGTGAGCTTCCACAACCCTCTTCATTTGCAATTTCGTCTGGAGAAGTATTGGGGCAAATATCAATGTCATTAGGAACTCCATCAAGATCTGCATCGATTTGTATTTTTGAGCACCCATTTTCATCAACATCTTGGTCAGGTTGAGTATTGGGACAGGCATCCATAAAATCAACAACACCGTCCTGATCCTTATCACCAGTTATGGTGAGTTGATTGTTTTCAAAATCTACGGATGAATTGGAATAAAGATCCAGAATATCAATATTTGATTTTTCTAAGGTGATTACGCCCGAGGAAAACTCAAGTAATGCATCGTAAGTAAATGTAAGCTTCTCATTGGCTACCAAGAGACTGGTTGGATTCCCTTGGAGTGGAGAAAGGTCAATGGTGCCACTAACATCGTTGGTTTGAGAATTACTAGGGCTTGATGAGACCAGTTTTATGATAAAATCTGAGGCTACTAAAGGTACCAAAGTATCTGAGGTAACTCCAGATTTGTAGGGGGGTTCGTCAAAAGTAACAATAAAACTATTTTCACTGTTCATCTCCATTGTCAATATCTCAGGGCCATTTTTGTCAAGGGTCAAATTGACTTGATCTGATCCAGAGTAATCATTACCTGCTAAATCACTTCCAATTACTGAAGCTGAAATAACTGCCCCGTCCATGGCAGTCGAAAGAGTATTTCTTCCATCTCCTTGATCTTGATTGAACTCATAACTCCACAATGTACCTGATACACCCTCGCTTTGCATACTTTGTCCCAAAAATAAATCGGTAAGGTTATCCCCTTCTTTTTTAGAAATGTTAATCTGAGGGGAGTCTTTCATGGGCTCGGAGAATTTTGCAAAGAATTTAAATTCTTTCTTTACACCCACAATATTGCTATTTTCCGGTGGTAAATTATGAGAGAGTTCAACACTTGGAGGAGCGCCGTCAGCAAAAAAGGTCAGACTTTCAGTTCCTGAATATTCATTACCATAATTCCCTACAGCTGCTACACTCACGTTGATATTACCATTCAATTGATCAGGATTGAGCTGGTAAACCCATGTGGTTGAGGCAGTGGAAGAGGATACGGTCATTGATTGATTGGTCAGCGCAACTACTCCATTGTTTTTGACTTCGACAGTTGCATTGACAACCGCTTCACTAAATTGAGCAGTAATGGTCAAATCTTCATTGGGATTGATATGGTTACTCATAGCTGAATGAGAAAGTATCACTGAAATATCAGTTCCGTGTATTTGATAAACTTTTGAAATAGTAGTTGTATTTCCTTGCTGGTCTATCGCCTCTGCCGTAAAAGTGACTGTTCCCGAGACCAGACTCTCACTGTTTACGATACTATAGGAACGATAGTATTCATTGTCTCCCATGTCAGCTAGATAAAGTTCCTCGTCAGTATCGTTAGAGAATTCATTCCCAGAATGATTGTAGTAGCGTATGCTTTTCTCGAATAGTTTGGGTTTTGCGGACAATACCTCATCACTGTAGATGTAAAGATCCAAAGATTGTCCTCTTAATAGAACATTATCGCCATCATCGTTATCTGAAAAGCTTAGATTTGGAGGTTGATTGTCAATGGTAAAAGTAATTTGATCATTTCCATCATAGGCATTTCCAGCCAAATCTTTGCCAAATACGCTCACATGAACCTCTGTAACTGTAGTGGATGTTGGTTGCCAAGAATAAACCCAAAGGGTTTCAGATGCAGATTGGGTCATTGGGGCAGTAATGCCAGTACCCAATAAGGTGATACTTGGAGAGGAAGACATTGGCTCTGAAAAGCTTGCTGTGATAGTGACTACTTGTGAAGGGCCGACTATGTTGTTGTCATCATTATGGAATAATACTACATCAGGAGCAGTGCCATCCAATACGAACTCCAGTGTATCAGAACCTTGGTATAAATTACCAGCAATATCTGTTCCAGATACAGTAACAGAAACATTGGAAACAGTTGAGGACAAAACAGTCCATCGATAAAACCATTCAGAAGAGTCAGAAACCGTTTGGGTCATTGGACTATCGGAAATTATTCCAGTAATTGATAGGGTGGGGCTTGAGGTCATTTCTTCGGAAAAATCAGCAGTTATGATGACTTGATCGGAGGGCGAAACCATGTTGTTGGAGTCTGTATCGGACAAAATTAAAGAGGGAGGGGTATTGTCAATTTCAAAAACAAGCGTGTTGGATCCAGAATAACTATTATCAGCCTGATCTGTAGCTGAAATCGTTAGAGTAACGGATGTATCTATTGAGGAGGATACATTCCAGGTGTAAACCCACAGATCGTTTGAGAGGGTCGGACTCATATTTGTACTTATATCTACTCCCGAAAAATGAAGAGTAGGAGGGGTAATTATGGTTTCGGAAAACTGAGCACTGATGGTGATAGAATCTCCATCAGTTACAATTTCATCATCAGTGTGGCTCAGTATAACAGTTGGTGCTTGATTGTCAACATAAAATAACAAAGTATCGGTTCCCTGATAACTATTGCCAGCCAAATCACTTCCCTCCAAACCGATTGTGACAATTGAAGAGGTAACAGAAGATGGGGTCCATACGTATGAATAGGTAGCGCTCATCATATCATTCAAAAGTTGATTCCAATGAATCTCATAATCATGAGTAGCGCTTACATCGTAGCTGTGTGTACTACTAATATCTAGGCTAACTGTAGTGGACATCAGTTCAGAAAAATAATCAATACTAGTGCTGCTCACATCAAGACTCGTAATGGAATCGTAAGATAAATCCTGAGCCTCGCCGTTGATTAATATTTTAGGAAAGTCTGGAAAAACAGACATGGGTTCGGAAAAGGTAGCCTTAATGGTAATGGTGTCGGATGAATTGACGTGATTTTGTTGTTGCTCTGGTAGATTGTGGGATAGGGTGGCAGTGGGTGAATCATTATCGATTATCAAAATCAATTCATCGTTTTCATCGTATGGATTTCCGGCGAGATCTGTACCCGACACTGATGCAGAAATGAGAGTAGATGGGAGGTTAGGTACAACCCAATCATAGGTCCAAATGGCTGCATCTAAAGTAGCTTGCATTAATACCTCCGAGACAACTCCTGACAAATTTATGGTTGGAGTGGCAGTCATTTCCTCTGAAAATTCAGCTGTAAGCGTGATTTGATCAGAATTTTTTAAAGAAAAATCAAAATTATTAGAGGACAAAATCACAGTTGGAGGTATGGAGTCTTGAAGAATCTCACTGTGGAAACTAGAAAATTTTACTGACTTGATCCACCCGTAAAAAACATTGTCGGGTCCTGTAGACCCATTTGCTGACTCCATCTCACTACCATTTCCTATGATCCCGAACCTAGGAGATTCATTCGTCTCTTGATTTCCAATGGGAGCATAACTATTGGGATCAGAATAGGTCAATACATCATCCACATAAAAATTGATTCCATTGGGAGTATTGGCTTTGAATTCTACTTTGATATTATGCCACTGATCATCTCTTAAATCTCCATCGTATCCTGAATCATACTTATCAAAAGTTCCATCAGAATTGGCAAACGATATTGTAAGTTTTCCTGCGGCAGCATTTTTGATTGAGTTGCTATCATGACCAATTCCAAGTCTAAAAACAGAACTTCTATCAAAAGATAAAATAATCCTTTCATCTACATCTCGATTTGTAATGGAAGATTTAGCCTTTATGCTTGCTTCGATCGTAAACTCTTCCAGTTGATCAGAATTTCCACTAACATAATTCAAATCGTTTATTGCTACTCCTGTATCAGGCCTTGAGTCGATACCATCAAAAAAGAGCGCATTTTCATTGTTGTCAAACGAAATATAATCTGTTCCTCTAATTGCGCCATTGTTGCCATTATGCGACAGGTCAAAAACAGAATTATTAGAACTGTTAACGGTTTCCCCATTAAATGAACTAGGGTTACTAAAATCATAATGAAATAACAAATTACCGCAGCTACCCCATTTGGGTTTATTTTCAATATTCAGGGCTGAATTTGTTGCGAATCCATTGGGTTCCGAATTTATTTCGGGAACACACCAACCGTTGATGTTTTGATTGAAGGATGAAGCTGAGTAAAACATAACTTCCATATCATTAACACTTGAGGTATTCCATTGACCAATATTTTGATCGAAAGAAACTGCTTGGTAAAACATTGCGTTCATATTGGTAACCTTTGATGTGTCCCAGTTTCCAATATCTTGGTTAAATGAGGAGGCCTCGTCAAACATACTTCTCATGTTGGTTACATTTGAAGTATCCCAAAAACCAATAGGGGTATTGAATGAAGCATTGGAATTGAAGAGCAAGCTCATATCCGTGACCAATGTAGTACAAAGGTTGACATTGCCCGATGCAATATGACTTTGTATTGAACTATTATCTACTACTGTATAGAGTGTACCACTAATGGTTGAAGTTTCTCCGACCTGACCATCGGGGCATTTACATGTATCCTCTTCAAAATAAATATTACTGTTATTGGCCAGGTTGTTGAAGTCATATTGTACCTCTTGGTCAGTAAGCGCATCATTAAAAACTTTTATTACGGATATTTTCCCGTCAAACCATCTTTGGGAGTCTCTAACATCTCCACCCACATAAAAGAAGGAATCGTTGAGATAGGAAAGATTTTCGGAGGCATTAATAGTATTATCTAAATTACCATCAATATAGAATTTTCCCGTAGATCCATTTTTAACAAAAGTTATATAATGCCACTGATTATCGTCAATGGGGGAGTTGGATTTATTTGCAGAAGAGTCCGAAAAACCATATCCATTATAGTAGTCCCAAAATTTGAACTTCCCATCGTCTGCCAATTCCAATATGAATTCACCGTTAAAAGAGGAACTGCCTCTGCCCATGGTAATCAGTAGAACCTCACTGTTTATATCTTCTGATTTGATTTTCATTCCCAAGGTGTAATTTGAAGAACCATTGGGACTGTTATTAAAGGGAGCGGAATTCAAATATAAATAATCACCAGAGCCATCAAATTCAAAAAATTTCCCATCCGAATGACTGTCAACAAAATTGACATTACCAGCCATTTTTAGGTGATTTTCCGAATCACTTAGGTCGTAAATGATCGTGCTATTGGAATTGTAAGATGTTGAGATATTAGCATCAATATGAAGGCTTAACTCAGCATTTATTTGGGCATTGTTATTCAATGAAAAAAAGCCCATAAAAAAAACAGAAAGTAAACTTCTATTCTTCATGAAAATTATGATCGATTAACAATAAACCGCTTTACAAAGAAACAATTATTTTATCTATATATAATATATATATTAAATAATTAATATTCATATAATCAACTGATTAGCTATATTTAGAATACTAATCGATCATTCAAATTAAAGTGTTTTTTCTAAAAAAAATGTTTTTTACAAAGATTCAAACCAATGGTTCTGAGACAAGTGAAGTGAATCACCCATTTTTTTTTGTAAATACTGAAGATCTTTGAAAAGTTGTCTGACAGTATCTTTGTATTGAACTTCGTCAGAAAGATCACTCATTTCCAAAGGATCTTCTTTTAGATTAAAGAGAAGTGTTTTTTTGATTTTAGGATAAAGAATTAATTTATAATCTCCTTTTCTGATCATGCGCTGGTAATCAATGTATGCACCGTAAATTCCCTCTGGATACAAAGATTCATCAGCTTTTCCTTTGGCGAGCTCTAAAAAGCTTTTAAACTCACTGGATAGAGGGGGGGTGATATTTGCCAAATCTAGGCTCGTGGCCATAACGTCCTGTAAATAGACTGAATGATCAATACTTTTATTCTCCGGTATGTCTGGTCCTGAAATGATTAAAGGAACTCGAATGCTATGCTCAAACATACTTTGCTTTCCCAAAAGCCCATGTTTCCCAACCGACAGACCATGATCGCCCGTAAAAAAGATATAGGTGTTGTCTGCTTTTCCCGATGCTTCTAGTGCTTGAAATATTTTGCCAATTTGTTCATCTAAATGAGAGATGATCGCATAGTACTCTTTGATGTGGGTTTTGATCGCAAAAGGAGTCCTTGGGAAAGGAGCTAATGCCTCATCTCTAAGTGTTTTGGGGTTTCCTATGGCATCTTTGAATGGATATTCAGATAACCAATTTTCAGGAAGTGGTATTTTTTCCAAAGGATAGCGGTCGAGAAAGGATTTTGGAGATTGTCGTGGGTCGTGAGGAGCATTAAACGCGATGTACATAAAAAAAGGAGAATCTTTTTCCTGACTTTGTTTTATAAAATCTACAGCATCATTTTTGACGACCTCACTCCAATGTATTCCCCCTTTCCAAAACCCTCCATTGAGAGAATCGGAGGGACTCCATTGATCTTTCTCCCCTTCTATGGGACGATGATATCCTTTTTGTCCCTTTTTATTAAAAAAATCTCGTGGCATTCCAGGACGGATATTACGGACGGTTTGAAAAATTTCCTTTGGATCGACAGGGACATGCCATTTGCCAGTCATGAAGGTTTGATAGCCTTTTTGCTCCATCAGCTTCCCCCAACTATTATTTATTCCCTCGGTATTTTTTTTATCACGCCATTGATCGGTGTGGGCTTTAGCCCTCCAAATGGATTTTCCAGTTATGATCATCGCCCGAGAGGCGAGGCAAACAGCTCCATTCCATCCTCCCATATTGAAGGCTTGAGTAAAATGGGTTCCATTGCGGACCAATCGATCTAAGTTCGGTGTTTCTATGGTAGAATTACCCAATGCGTGAATGGCATCGAAGGTGTAATCATCTGCAAACAAAAATAAAATATTGGGCAAATCCTCCTTTTGATTTTTGGGTGTAGAGACACAACCAAAGATTAGAATGCATAGAAAAATAGTAGAATAACGCATGAACTTTATTTATGGGTTTAAATCAAATACTTTATCCATCAAAACCCATTTTTGTCCTGGTTTTGCCACGGAAAGTGTTCTCTGATATTTGGACATCAATTCTTCCCATTTGATGACATAGGGATTATGGGCATCCATTTTGTTTTTTTTTTCGAAGCTAAAATTTTCTTTAGCCTCAATGATCATGAACAATCGATCAGCCGTATGAAAAATCTGCATATCGTTTATACCACTGTCTTTGATGCTTTTTATGATTTCAGGCCAAACTGATTTGTGGTGTTCGATATATTGATCAATCAAAAATGGATCATTGACAAGGTCCAGAGCCAAGCAATATCTTTTCATTTTAGCCTTGTTTTGAAACGGTTTTTCCGAAGTAAGCGATATACAAAAAACATAACAATGGAAGTAGGAAAGAGAAATTTACCTCTGTTACCCCCAATATTGTAGTATCGTTGACTTCGCTTCCTCCTATGTCGATAATCATGCCTTGTAATTTTGGCATCAGAGCTCCTCCTACAATTGCCATTACCAGCCCAGCAGCTCCAATTTTGGATTCCTTTTCATCCAAATCTTCAAGAGCAATGCCATATATGGTTGGAAACATGAGCGACATAAAAAATGAAATGCCTACCAAAGCATAAAGTCCAACAACTCCCTCAATAAATACACTTCCCAAAACACAAATTCCTGCTAAAACAGCAAATTGGAAAAGTAGTTTTCCCGAATTCACAAATCGGAGCATATAGGTACCTATTGCTCTACCTATAAGAAAAACAATGAAACAAATAAATTGATAATTGGCTGCGTTTTCACTGGAAATACCTATGGCCTCTGCGTATTGATAAATATAAGTCCAACACATTATTTGGGCTCCAACGTACAGCACTTGTGAAATTACACCTTTACGATAATTTTCGTTTTTAAAAAGACTACTGAATGTGGCACTTAAGGGAGCCATTTCTCCATCGTCTTTGGCTTGAGGCATTTTGGATACTGCAATGAGAACAAATACAGCCATAACAACCAATCCAAGAATTACATAGGGATCGCGAATTACCATTAAATCAGCAGTTCGAATCATCACCTTTTTGGCGGTATCCAAATTGCTGAAATCTGCGATGTTATCAGATTGTAATTTTTTGAGTACAAATTGTTGAGCAACCAACAGACCTAAAACCAGCCCCAAGGGATTGAATGCTTGAGCTAGATTAAGTCTTTGTGTTGCAGTAGATTTGTCTCCCATCGCTAAAATATAGGGGTTAGCAGTAGTTTCTAAAAAAGCCAATCCAAATGTTAGAACATACAGCCCCAAGCAAAAAAACCAGAATTGCTCCGTTATGGCTGCAGGGTAGAATAGTAATGCTCCTCCAGCATACAATGCTAATCCGATCAGCACCCCGACTTTGTAGGAGTATTTCCTAACGAATAAGGCGGCAGGTAAAGCCATGCAAAAGTAACCTCCATAGAAAGCCATTTGTACCCAAGCAGCCTGTGAATTGGATAACTCCAGTACTTTTTTGAAAGCTTGAACCATTGGATCTGTTACGGCATTGGCAAACCCCCAAAGCGCAAACAGCGAAGTGATGAGTATAAAGGGTAATAATACTTCTTTAGAGACTACATTTTTTTTCATATAAATTAATAGTTTAATGATCTGTCTAGGTGAACATAACCCCCATCGACATACAAAAGTTGACCGGTGGTGTGGCTTGATTTATCAGACAACAGGAAGGCTACTGTACTGGCGATTTCATCTGGGCTTGTCATTCTTTTTTCTAAAGGAATTTTACTTTCAATTTGATTCAATTTATCATCAGGGTTGGGAAAAGTACTAATCCATTTTTTATATAGAGGTGTATAACTTTCCGCGACAATTACGGCATTGACTCTTACAGAATGGGGGAGTAGTTCTACAGCCCATTCCCGGGTAAGAGCATTTCTTCCTCCACAAGCTGCTGCATAGGCAGATGTTCCTCCTTGCCCAGTAACCGATACTTTTGAACCAATATTAACAATTGCGCCCTTATTTTTTTTGAGATAAGGTAAGCAAGCTTGGGTCATTACATAATAATGAACTACATTTTTTTTTAAGGAATTGACAAAACTTTCTGCATCTCCGTTTTCCAGTCCAACCCCATCATTGATCCCAGCATTGTTAACCAATCCATGAAGGGTCCCAAATTCTGAAATAGCTTTCTCTACAGCAATTTTGCACTGTGATTCATCGGTAAGTTCAGCAATGGCATAAGAACATTTACCCCCTTTATTTTTCACTTCTTGCACGGTGTCCATCACACTTTTTTGGTCACGACTCACTATAAATGGTATGGCTCCCTCTTGTGCGAGCACATGAGTGATGGCCTGTCCAATTCCTTTTGATCCTCCAGTAACGATAATGACTTTGTCTTGGAGTGCTAAATTCATCGTTTATAAATTGTAAAAATTAATGGCATTTTCTCCCATAATTTTGTTTTGATCATCAATGGAAAGCTTTCCAATGAAGTCCTCAACAATGCGAAGTGAATGCTGATAACTACCTGCCAATAAACACACTGGCCAGTCTGAACCAAACATCAGACGATCAGAACCAAATGCTTCTATCACTACCTTGAGGTAATTGTCAAAGTCTGAGGCCTTCCAATGATTCCAATCTGATTCTGTTAGCATTCCTGACAATTTACAATAAACATTTGTATTGGTGCCTAATTTCTTAATGTGATGCGCCCACTCATTGATTTTTTTGTCTTTGATATATGGCTTGGCTAAATGATCCACAACAAAAGGTTGTTCTGGATTCTTTTCGACTAATCCAATGGCCTCCTCAAGCTGATGTGGATAGATCAAAATATCATAGGTAAGATCAAAGTTTTTTAATTGATCTATTCCCCTTAGGAAGGAATCTTTTAACATGAAACCCTCTTTTTCAGCTTGAACAATATGTCTGACCCCTTTTAACAATGGATTTTTGGAGTAAACAGATAATCGTTGATTGAGATTATCAGCACACAAATCTACCCAACCCACAACACCTTTGATAATGGGGTTTTTCCTAGCCAGATCCAATAGAAATTCAGTTTCTATTTCTGATTGGTCAGCTTGGACTGCCACACAACCGTCAATTTTATTTGCCGACAATAGGGGTTCAAGATCTTTAGGTAAAAAATCTCTGGCAATCTCTTTCATGGAGTCATCAATCCAAGCATCTCTGACTGGGTCAAATTTCCAAAAGTGTTGATGTGAGTCTATTCTCATGCTATAAATTATATTTCTATTCCTTTGATTTTTTGAGGCTCATTAATCTGTATTTTTTGGTTAGAATGATTTTACTTTCTGACGGGATATTCCGAGCCCTTGGATTCCCAACTCCATTTCGTCGCCTTCTTTAAGATATTTTTGGGGGTCTAAACCCAACCCTACACCAAATGGGGTTCCAGTTGAAATAACGTCTCCAGGCAGTAGGGTCATGAACTCACTGATGTAGCTGATCAGTTTCGGGATACCAAAAATTAAGTCGGAGGTGTTACTGTCTTGCATGATTTCTCCATTCAGCTTGAGCCACAAATTTAGATTGTGTGGATCTTTAATTTCCTCTGAAGTTGCAACAAATGGGCCTAAAGGAGCAAAAGTATCACAACTTTTCCCCTTTACCCATTGTCCCAGCCTTTCCAACTGATACTCTCTTTCACTGATGTCGTTGTGTAAAACATAGCCAGCAACATGTTTCATGGCATCTACTTCGCTTACATAGCTGGCCTTGGCTCCAATGACAATCGCTAGTTCTACTTCCCAATCTGATTTTTGACTATTTTTTGGCAAAATCACATCATCATAAGGCCCAACAATGGCCGAGCTGGCTTTGAAAAAAAGGACAGGTTCACTTGGAACTTCCATCCCGCTTTCTTGAGCGTGTTTGGCGTAATTTAATCCAACACAAACAATTTTTGAAGGACGAGCTATCGGCGAACCCAATCTTTCTTCTTCACCAATTACAGGGCAACTTTCCTGATGATGAGTGAGCCATTCTTTGAGTTTTGTGATTCCCTTTGAGCCAAAAAAATCTTCATCATAATCTCCTCCAAAAGAAGAGACATCGATTCTTTTTCCGTCTGAGAGTTGTACACCAATCTTTTCGCTACCAGTTTTTCCAAATCTAATGAGTTTCATACTATTTTAATTTCCGTTGAGTTTAATAAATCCTCCATCGATGGCGAAGTCAGATCCTGTGACAAACGAAGCCTCATCGCTGCACAAGTAAAGGACCAAATCTGCTACCTCCTGCGGTTTTCCCATTTTTCCAATAGGTTGAGTTTTGGAAAGTTTGTCAAACATTTCCTTTTCTTTTCCAGGATAGTTTTTTGCCAAAAATTCGTCTACAAAAGGAGTATGTACTCGGGCGGGCGAAACACTATTGCAACGAATACCATCTGAAATATAATCTTTTGCTATGGAATTAGTCATGGCCAAAACTGCTCCCTTGGTCATTGAATAGGCCAATCGATCATTGACCGCAATATGAGAAACGATTGAAGCCATATTAACGATCACACCTCCTTTTTTTTTCATTCTGGGCAAAAGGACTTTTACACAGTTAAAAACCCCTTTAACATTTACTGCGTACAAACGATCAAAATCTTCTTCCTCAGTCTGTTCGATATTGCCTACAAAACCAATCCCTGCATTATTAATCAGTATATCGATAGCATCAGGCAGAGTACTGATTGCCTCTTCCAGTTTGTCATACTTACTGATGTCTGCTTTCAGGGTTGGGATCCCAGCCTTGGTATGAGATGGATTTTCATTGAGATCAATGACAAAGACCGATGCCCCCTGTTTAATAAGGGTTTCGACTATAGCCTGTCCTATACCGCTACTGCCTCCAGTAACTACTGCTTTTTTACCATTTAAGTCAAATTTCATGGGCTTATTTTAAATATTGATTGATATCTTTTCCTTCCATAATCCATGATAAATTGAATTTTGCAACTTTCCCTCCACCGTATGCGTTAATATCTCCCTCTGAACCAGTTTCGTAAAGCAAATAAATAAATCCCTCACTGGGAGTATTTTTTCTTCCAACAGCAATAGATGAATATTTAAATCCCTCGGGGTCAATTGTTCTTTTGACAGGCCAAGATTTCCCTCCATCAAAACTCAGCCAAACCGTACCGTTTTTTCGTCCGCTTTGAGATTCAATATTACTAAAAATCAATACATCATATCCTTTGAATGGAAGCCGATCCATTCCTCCCATCAACCCATAATCCCGATCTTGTTCACCATCGGGTAATTCCTCACTCACGTAGAGGTCTGTCCAACTTTCCCCTCCATCATTGCTACTGGCAATGTGACGCATTCTAGGGTTCAATTGATCTGTAGACAAATGACGACGAGAATTGTAAAGCAGATTTCCATTTTGGAGTTCGACTACAGCGGCTTCACCTGTTCCGTTTGCAGGAAATGGGTCACTAGTAAACCAAGTACTACCTCCATCGTCACTGTATATGGCATTGGTGTAATGTTCGTGCCAATATGCTCGCTCATTGCCCTCAGAGTAGTACCTAGTGGTTCTAAGTAACCTACCCTTATTCTTACCATTTTTCAGTGTGATACCGTGTTCGTTCATGTGCATTGAAGGGAGATTTCCATTCTTATCGGGATGGATTTTTATTTCTTTGGTATGCCAAGATTTTCCATGATCATCACTGACGTAGCAAATTATAGGAGCAGGGGGATGTTCCCCTTTTTCGACAAATGTAAAGATTAAACCACTATTTTCGTCAACAGTTAGACCACCGCCATTGATGCCTTGGTCAATATTTACTATTGCTTCCCAGGTGACTCCACCATCTTTACTTCTTCGACTTACACAATTTTTTTTACCCCAAGTAGCTACTACAGTCCCATCTGAGGTTACGACTAAATTTGGAAATCTTTCTCCTTCAAAAATCATTTGCGTTTCAAAAAACGGCTCCTCTTTGAGTGTTTCTAGGAGTTCATTTGATGAAGAAAAAGAGCAACTCACTAATGAATAAATCAAAAAAATGATTTGCATGACTTTCATTTTATTTTGAGCTTGATTTATGTTTTTGCCAGATGATACCAGTATTAAAATCGTAAGTCTCCAGCGATCCTTTTTTCATTTCGATACTGTACCCAGGTAATGAAGGCGCAACATAATTACCATTCTTTATCACGACAGGATCTTCAAAGTGTTCATGAAGATGGTCAACATATTCAATTATCCTATTATCCAATGATCCACTGATACAGAGATAGTCAATCATGGACAAATGTTGCACATGCTCACAAAGACCTACTCCACCGGCATGAGGGCATACGGGAATATTGAACTTTGCAGCCATCAACAATATGGCCAAAATTTCGTTTACTCCTCCCACTCGACAACTATCAATTTGACAAATGCCTATTGCGTTGGCCTGCATAAGTTGTTTGAAGATCACGCGATTTTGACAATGTTCCCCTGTAGCAACGTGAATTGGGTTCACAGCTCGAGCAATTTTAGCATGACCTAATACATCATCAGGTGATGTGGGTTCTTCGATCCACCAAGGTTGAAACTCTGCCAAATGTTCCATATTTTCGATGGCTTCATCTACATCCCATTTCTGGTTGGCATCCATCATCAGCTTGATGTCATAACCGATTTCTTCCCTAATGACTCTACTTCTCCTGAGATCATCTTGAAGATCGGAACCTACCTTCATCTTAATATGGGTAAATCCCTCTGCTTTTGCTTCACGACAAAGTCTCCTTATTTTTTCATCCGAATAACCCAGCCAACCTGCTGAGGTGGTATATGCCGGATAGCCATTCTCTTTTAAATAGGATATGCGTTCCTCTTTTCCTTGTTCTTTCTCTTTCAAAAGTTGAAGCGCTTCTTTTTTATTTATGACATCGGTTATGTAGGTAAAATCAATACATTCAACAAGTTGCTCAGGACTCATCTCTGAGATCAATCTCCAAAGTGGTTTCTGTTCCGATTTAGCGTATAAATCCCAAATAGCATTGACCAATGCTCCAGTGGCAAGATGAATCACTCCTTTTTCTGGTCCCAACCACCTCAGTTGACTATCACTAGTGATCATTTTCCAGAAAGCTCCCATATTTTGGGTGAAACTGCTCAACGATTTACCTATTAGTGAATAAGATAGAGACGATATAGCTTGAACACAAATTTCATTACCTCGACCAATGGTAAAAGTTAGCCCATGACCTTCAAGTCCATCGGGGTGATCAGTCTTTAGGATAACGTATGCAGCGGAGTAATCAGGGTCAGGATTCATGGCGTCAGATCCATCCAAATTTTCACTGGTGGGAAAACGAATGTCTTTGGTTTCTATTCCCGTGATTATACAATCAGTCATCCTTGCTGTATTTGATTGGAATTAAAATTTCATTTCGACGATTGATAATCTTGTAGGGACTGTCGTAAACCAAAACTTTTGGCAAACCTGTTGGATTAATTTTTTCTTTTTCAAGTAGCTCATTGAGAATTCCTGTGTATTCCATTTCTTTACTCGAGTTGGTATAACCAGAATATTTGATGGCAGCATAATACCCTCCCTGATCCTGATATACCGACAGTGTTTTATCATCGGGTAACGGTGTGTTTTCATTATTGAATTTTTTGGGAAGTACAAAAGCCATTGAACTTTTTGTTGATGTATTTTCCATATGGACGGGAGTGGTCATGGCAATTTTAGAGTTTTGATCATTATTACCAGATATGTAACCAAAAAGTTTTCCGAAACCAGATCTTTGACCACTTGCAGTATGCTTGGCCATCATCACTGGAGGGTAAAACCTTATTTCTATTTTTGATAGGGTTTTGACCACGTTGTAGGATTGCATTTCAGTTTGAGCCATAACAAAAAAAGGCAGACATAATACGATTAACTTTTTCATTTCTGGGAGATTGAATTTTGTATTACAAATGTTCTCCAAAAGACCATCCCTCTCTTGTTGATTCTTTGATATAAGCATCGATGTCTGGTCGATTAGTAATTTTCATATTGTCAGCATCATATTCAATTTTTGCGGCAAAACGTTGCGCTAAAACACCAATCAGAGCCATCTCAGTCAACTCTGCAGCATAACCAAAATGAGACCCGGGAAGTCTATTGTCCTTAATTGCATCTAACCATTCGTATACAGGACCTTCTTCTTGAACTCTTGGGATTGTTTTTTTGGGTGGATTTTTCTGGAAAGCTTTCCACTCTTCATCGGTGACTAAAAGCTTTGGTTCGTTGGGTCTTGCTCCAGTCATCAATGTATTTTTATCACCAATCATAATCATTCCCGATTTCCCAAAAGATTTGATTCCCCATTCTGTTCTGATTTCAGGTTTTTCTCCCCCCTCATACCATTTGAGCGTAACAGGAGGCTTTGATCCTCTTGCACCGAATTGGTAATGGGTGACAGACTCGTCGGCAATAAAACCATGTTGAGTTCTTGGATTGGGAACAGTAGCCTCTACGGTGTGGGGCATTCCTAAATCCAGTGCCCAAAAAGGTCCATCCAAAGTATGGCATGACCAGTCTCCTAACTGACCATTTCCAAAATCGTAAAATCCTCTCCAAGATTTAGGTGCATAGGCGGAGTTAAAAGTTCTGTATTTTGCTGGACCTAACCATAAATCCCAATCCAAATAGTCTGGAACAGGGTGAACAGGTGCAGGCCATTGCGCTGGCTTTGTCCAGTATTTCCCTGGACCAAAATTAAATGCTCCATGCCACGCATGAACTTCCTTTACCTCGCCAAGAATACCTTGATCGTACCATTCTTTTATCAAACGTATTCCATTGGTGGTATGGCCTTGGTTTCCCATTTGGGAAATGATTTTATAGTATTTAGCAGCTTTTTTCAAGGTTCTCAATTGCCAAACATTGTGAGCCAAGGGTTTTTCCACATAAACGTGCATCCCCAATTCCATTGCGATCATGGTTGCAGCAAAATGAGTGTGATCTGGTGTAGAGATGATAACGGCATCTATTTCTTTTGCCATTTGATCAAACATGACCCTAAAATCTTTAAACTTTTTGGCTTTGGGAAACATTTTAAATCCAGCGGCAGCCCGGTTATCGTCAACATCACACATGGCTACTATATTCTCTTTTGGAACTTTACCCCAATTGGCTTTTCCTCTACCCCCCACACCAATTACTGCAATATTGAGGCGATTGTTTGGTGAGTTGTTTATAAAATCGGGGAGGATAAATATACCTGCTGAAGCAGCAGTAGTGGATTTGATGAAGGATCTTCGTGATAAATTTTGCATAGTTTGATTTTAAGATAAATATATAAATTAAACAGAAGGCTTAGATTTATGATTCAATAAAATTTTCTAGCAATAAGATTTCATTATATTGTAAAACAATATTTATAATAAATTGAAATATATGACAACAGTACTTCAACAATTAGATTGGGTGGTTTTGGGAATCTATTTTATGGCACTCATTGGAGTTGCTGTTTGGGTTTTCATTCAAAAAAATAAAAATACAGAAGACTATTTTTTAGCCGGACGAAACGTGGGATGGTTTGTAATTGGAGCTTCTATTTTTGCTTCCAACATTGGATCGGAGCATGTAGTGGGTTTGGCTGGAACAGGATTCGAATCTGGAACACCCATGGCACATTATGAGCTTCACGCGTGGATCGTTTTGTTATTAGGTTGGCTGTTTTTGCCTTTTTACATAAGGAGTGGAGCTTTTACCACTCCCGAATTTTTGGAAAAAAGGTTTGACAGTAGATCCCGTTGGTTTCTGTCTGTTTTTTCACTTTTTGCTTATGTTTTAACTAAGGTTTCGATCACCATTTATGCTGGAGGTATAGTAGTCTCAGAGTTATTGGGTATTCCATTTTGGTATGGAGCGATTGGTATTGTCGTTTTTACTGGGATTTATACCGTAATAGGAGGCTTAAAAGCTGTGATTTATACAGAAACATTACAAACGGTTGTTTTGATTTTTGGTTCTGTGATCATTACTTTTTTGGGACTTCAAGAAGTAGGAGGATGGACACAACTTCGAGAGACCGTTACTGCTGTTAGTCCAGATCACTTTAATATGTGGCGCCCTATGAACGACCCTAATTTTCCATGGACAGGTTTGTTGATTGGTGGAACCATAGTCGGTATCTGGTATTGGTGTACAGATCAATATATTGTACAACGAACACTAGCAGCGAATAATATTACCATAGCAAGAAGAGGAGCTATTTTTGGTGCTTATCTAAAGCTGTTACCTATATTGATATTTCTTGTTCCAGGAATTATTGCTTTTGCATTGACCCTTCAACAACCAGATGTTTTTGTTGTAGAAAGAGCAGATCGTGCTTTTCCCATGTTGGTGAAAACTCTTTTACCTGTAGGGCTTAAAGGATTGGTTGCTGGCGGATTGATGGCAGCGCTAATGAGCTCTTTGGCATCGGTATTCAATTCTTGTTCCACCATTTTTACGATTGATATTTATAAAAAATTAAGACCTGATATGTCTGAAAAATCTTTGATCAATATTGGTAAAATTGCCACTGCCATCATAGTAATATTAGGGATCATATGGATTCCTATTATGGAAAAAATTGGGGGTGGAGTCATGTACCAATATCTTCAGAATGTCCAGTCCTACATCGCTCCCCCAGTAACTGCTGTTTTCCTCCTCGGGATACTTTGGAAGCGTGTTACCTCTGATGCTGCAATTGCCACCCTAATTAGTGGTTTGATTTTACTTGTCTTTAGGTTAGGAAGTGAGATATATTTCCAGGAAGAAATTTTATCGGGTGCAACTGTTGGTGGAGTTCTTTTTGCATTTGCCACCATTAATTTCGCCCACATGGCCATTTTTATGTTTGTGTTTTCGGTTTTATTATGTGTATCGGTAAGTTTGATGACTACTGCTCCAGATTATGACAGAATCGAAGGTTTGTCCTTTGGAACCATGACTACTGACATGAAAGAGGAATATCAAAATTCCTTTAACCGAACAGATTTGATCCTTTCCATAGTACTGATAGGATTGGTGATAAGTGTTTTATTGTACTTTACAGGATGATTTAAAATAGTAGTATGAGCAAATATATTTTATCACTTGATGCGGGAACGACAAGTTCTCGAGCAATTTTATTTGGTCACCAAGGGAAACAAATTGCCCTTGCACAACAGGAATTTACACAAATTTTTCCGCAAAAAGGATGGGTTGAGCATGATCCCATTGAAATTTGGGAAACTCAACTGGAGGCTGTTAAAGCGGTCTTGAAAGAAGCCCATATCTCTGCTGAAGAGTTGAATGCCATTGGAATCACCAATCAACGAGAAACTACCATCATTTGGGACAGAGCAACTGGCACCCCAGTTTTCAATGCTATTGTTTGGCAAGATCGAAGAACAGCAAAGATTTGTGAGGAGTTATCTGCTCAGGGGAAAACAGAGATTTTTACTCAAAAAACAGGTTTGGTGGTCGATGCCTATTTTTCTGCAACCAAAATCAAATGGATTTTAGATCAAGATCCTTCACTTAGAGATCGTGCACGAAAAGGTGAGCTGGCATTTGGAACAGTTGACAGCTGGTTAATCTGGCACCTTACAGGGGGAGCGACCCATGTAACTGATGCAACCAATGCCAGTAGAACCATGATTTATAATATTCACCAAAATCAATGGGATCAAGAACTATTGAACATCCTGGATATTCCTGAGTCTCTTTTACCCGAGGTTGTAAATTCTTCGGAGGTTGTGGGAGTGACAGATCCTTCGATTCTAGGATCACCTGTGAGTATTGCGGGTATCGCTGGTGACCAACAAGCCGCATTATTTGGACAGTTGTGTCTCCAACCTGGTGAAGTAAAAAACACTTATGGAACAGGTTGTTTTTGTATTATGAATACAGGAAAAAAAGCTGTTGTTTCAAAAAATAAAATGTTGACCACTATAGCATGGCAAATTGACGGAGTAGTAACCTACGCTATCGAAGGAAGTGTTTTTACAGCTGGTGCCTTGATTCAATGGCTTAGAGATCAGTTACAAATCATTGGTGCTGCTCCAGAAATTGAAGCCCTAGCATCGACCGTTCCCGACAGTGGAGGAGTGACTTTTGTCCCTGCCTTATCTGGCTTAGGAGCTCCATTTTGGGATCCCCATGCAATGGGAGCCATTATGGGCATTACACGAGGTACGAATAAAGGACATATTGCTCGTGCAGCACTTGAGGCAATAGCCCTAAGATCAAGGGATATTATTATCGAAATGCAAAAAGACGCTGGAATTTCTTTTGAAAGCCTAAAGGTTGACGGAGGGGCAAGTACCAATAATTTGTTGATGCAAATTCAAGCCGATTTGATTAAGGCCGAAGTGATTCGACCCAAAGAAACTGAAACCACTGCCTTGGGAGCAGCTTTCCTTGCAGGATTGGCAACTGGTTTTTGGTCATCGGTAGATGCCTTGAAAGACATATGGCAAGAGGATCAATGCTTTAAACCTTCCACTGATCAACACACCCAAAATACGATCTCATTGTGGGAGGACAGGGTTCCTAGAATATTAACAGATGAATGAATAGGGATAAAAACATAAGCATCCTCAAGCAACCTGCTGAATGGGACATCGTAATCATTGGTGGTGGAGCAACAGGTTTAGGAGCAGCAGTTGATTCATCAAAAAGAGGTTACAAGACATTATTACTTGAAAAAAACGATTTTTCCAAAGGCACTTCTTCCAGGAGTACCAAATTGGTTCATGGGGGAGTGAGATACCTTCAAAATGGTGATATTTCATTGGTCATAGAGGCACTGAAAGAAAGAGGAATTATGAAAAATAATGCCCCCCACCTGGTTAAAGACATGAGTTTTGTCATTCCTTTTTATGATTGGTGGAACAGCCCTTTTTACGGACTTGGGCTTAAGGTTTATGACATGATGGCAGGAGATATGGGTCTAGGTCCGTCCACTTTATTGAATAAGGACGAAACGATTGAAATGATCAATAATGTCAAACAAGAAGGGCTTAAAGGTGGAGTGATTTATCACGATGGACAATTTGACGATTCCCGTATGGCCATTACCTTATGTTTGACTGCAAGTGAACTAGGGGCAACGCTAATCAATTATGCCGAGGTTAAAAGTTTGATTAAAAAACACGAAATCATAAGTGGTGTTGAGGTATTAGATAAGGAGACAAAAAAGAAATATTCAATTGAGGCCAAGGTGGTTATCAATGCTACGGGAGTTTTTAGTGATCAAATTGTGAAAATGGATCAACCCGAAGCTCGAGCGATGATCAGACCCAGTCAGGGAGTACACCTGGTTCTAGAAAGAGATTTTTTGGATGGTGATCACGCTATCATGATTCCTCATACCAGTGATGGGAGGGTTTTGTTTGCTGTTCCATGGCACGATCATGTGGTTTTGGGAACTACAGATACTCCTATTGATCATGCGGATGAAGAACCAAAGGCGTTGGAGGAAGAGGTTACCTTCGTTCTCAACAACGCCTCTCAATACATGACCAAAAAACCTAAACGTAAGGATGTTAAAAGTGTTTTTGCGGGATTAAGACCTTTGGCAGCTCAACAGGACAATTCGACCCAAACCAAGGAAGTATCTCGCCACCATAAAGTAAATGTGTCCACAAGTGGTCTGATTAGTGTATTGGGAGGGAAGTGGACTACCTATAGAAAAATGGGTGAAGACACTGTTGATACAGCAATGGTGGTTGGTGGATTAGATGAAAAAAAATGTAAAACAAAAAAACTCAAACTTCACGGTTTTGAGGAAAATGTTGACTTTGATGATCCTCTTCATGTTTACGGATCGAATCGTCATAAAATCACTTCTTCAGGAAACCCCGAAGACAATCGTTCTTTGTCAGACAAATTTTATATTAGTAAAAATTTAATCCTTTGGAGCGTAGAACAAGAAATGGCAGTTCATTTAGAAGATATTCTAGCCAGAAGAGTGAGGGGGTTGTTTTTGGATGCTCATGAAGCCATAAATATAGCTCCTGAGGTTGCCCAAATTATGGCCGATGCAATGAAAAAAGACAATAAATGGATAGCAAGAGAACTGAATGAATTTAATACAATAGCTAAAAAATATATATTATGACAATTGATCCGTATATAGCTGAATTTATTGGTACTTTCTTTTTATTACTTCTAGGTGCTGGAGTTGTAGCCAATGTTAGTCTTAAAAAAACAATTGCAGAGGGGCAGAGTGCGTGGGTTTTGATAACTAGCGCTTGGGGTTTTGCTGTTTTTGTCGGGGTTTTTATTTCCGGACAATTTAGTGGAGCTCATCTCAACCCTGCTGTAACGTTGGGCTTAGCAGTAGCTCATAAATTTTCATGGAGTTTGGTCCCTGGTTACATTATTGCTCAGGTCTTGGGTGCAATGATGGGGAGTTGGATGTGCTATCTGACATACATAGATCATTATCGTTTGACGGAAGATGAAGCAACAGTGAGAAGTACCTTTTGTACTGGACCTGCAATTAGAAATTACAAAAACAATTTCTTTAGTGAATTTTTAGGCACCTTCGTTTTGGTTTTTGGGGTGTTATTCATTGCTGCTCCCAACATCCAAATTGAAGGGGTGCTAGTAGATAACTTTGGACTTGGAGCTTTAGATGCGCTACCAGTAGCACTTCTTGTCTGGGTAATCGGTATGGCATTGGGAGGAACTACAGGTTACGCCATCAATCCTGCAAGAGATTTTGGCCCTAGATTGATGTATCAAATGCTGCCACGGAAAAATAAAAATGCAGACTGGTCTTATGCTTGGGTTCCTATTTTGGGTCCATTTGCCGGTGGAGTTGTAGCAGGTCTTACCTACCTGTTTTTTGTTTAGTCTGATGATAGTCTTCACCTCACCCTCTCTGGATAATCTGTTATGATTCCATCAACTTTCAAATCGAACATTCTTTCAATATCAATAGGTTTATTGATGGTGTAAGGAAAAACTTTATAACCAGCCTCTTGAATTTTTTTTACGTTTTTATTATTCAAGTTTTTGAAATTTGGATTAATCGCTAGTGCATTTATTTCATGAGCCACAGCCAGTGCATCCAAAGGGTCAGTATCGATCAGAACGGCAATGGGAACATCTCTGTTCAATTGATGAAAAATTTTGAGTTCTTCCCAATTAAAACTGGAAATAATAAATTGATCGGGACTCCATTTTTTCTCTTTTAAATAAGAAGACAAAAGTTCATGGGTAGGGACAGCAGTGCCAGTCCCCTTAAGCTCTATATTTAAAAATACTTTTCCGTCAATGAGATCCAAAACTTCATCTAAAGATGGAATTTTGTAATTCCCCAATACATTGATTTTTTTTATTGAGTCTAGGGTCAAGTCCTCAATGTACCCCTCTCCGTCGGTCAATTTCTCTAATTTTTTGTCGTGAAAAACAACCAACTCTCCAGATTTACATAAAAATACGTCAATTTCAATTCCGTCGACACCTAACTCCAATGCCTTGGAAACCGAGGCTAGTGTGTTTTCCGCAACATGACCTTTAGCTCCTCTATGACCGATGACTAGGGGTTGATAGGCATTATCACAACTAGATATTGAAAGTATGATCATAATGAATACTACTAGATATTTTGAAATTGAAAAGAAAGAAGAAACCATTATTAATTACATTTAGACAAAAATAGAAATATGATTTTTCAAAAAGAAATAAGTCTTCCTTCACTTTCGCGAGGTTTTCATTTGATTACTGACTATGTTGTGCAGGAATTGCCAAGTATTACCGGAATGCTCAATGTTTTTATTCAGCACACCTCAGCAAGTTTAACCATTAATGAAAATGCAGATCCAAGTGTAAGACAAGATTTTGAAAGTCATTTTAATGTAATGGTACCCGAATCGGGAAACTATTTTTTACACACCTCTGAAGGGCCTGACGACATGACCTCTCATATCAAAAGCAGCCTTTTGGGAAGCAGTGTCGATGTCCCTATCAAAAATGGGCGACCCTTATTGGGTACTTGGCAAGGAATTTACCTCTGTGAGCATAGAAACCAAGGTGGGTCTAGAAAATTGGTAATTACAGTATTAGGGGAGTAAATAAAATTTTTATGATCAAATTAAAAAAGCTATATTCAAATTTTATGAAGTATTTTAAAACAGAATATTTACGTTTCTACATTCATTTATTTTCGATAATTGGTTTGCTTGTGTCTTGCCAAACCAATACAGGGCAAAAAGAAAGAGAAATTTTTTCATCACCTAACATGATTGTTTTCATTGCTGATGATGTTAGTTGGGATGATTTGGGATGTTATGGGAATAATCAGGTGCATACCCCAAATATTGACGCACTGGCTCGAGAAGGAATTATTTTTGATAATGCCTATCTTACCACCAGTTCCTGTAGTCCAAGTAGAAACTCAATCATTACTGGACGCTATCCACACAATACTGGAGCTGCAGAATTACATACTATGCCTCCTATGGAAATGATATCCTTACCTGAAGTTTTGAAATCTGTGGGTTATTATACCGTTCAAGCTGGCAAATTCCATATGGGTGATTATGCCAAAAGAGGTTTTGACCAAGTGCATGAAGATAAAAAAATCAATGGACCAGGGGGGGAAGCTTATTGGGATCAACTGGTCGATGACCTGCCTGAAAATCAACCATTCTTCATGTGGTTAGCAGCTTATGATGCTCACAGGGTATGGGGAGAAAACCATTTCAAAGGTACTCATGATCCCAACAAAATAAAGGTGCCTGAATACCTAGTTGATGGCCCAAAAACACGACAGGATTTAGCGGATTACTACGATGAAATTACTCGATTCGACTACCATATCGGAAGTGTTGTCCAAAAACTAAAAGATAAAGGGTTTTACCAAAACACATTGATTATTGTTATGGCTGACAACGGTAGGCCATTTCCTCATAGTAAAACCAGAGTCAATGATCAAGGGGTAAAGACTCCGTTTGTAATTCACTATCCAAAAGCCAAGAATACCAAAAACAGTCGTTCAAAATCCTTAATCAGTGCAATTGATATCGCGCCTACGCTGATTGATTTGGCTGGAATAGAAGCTGTCGAGTATTTTCAAGGGGTTAGTTTTAGAAAATTATTGATTGACTCAAATCAAAAGTTTAGAAATTATGTTTTTGCTGAACACAATTGGCATGACTATGAGGCTTACGAACGTATGGTCAGAGATGACCGTTACATGTACATTATCAATTCAAGACCTCAGTTTGCTCAAAGAGGACCTTTAGATGCCGTCAATAGCACCTCCTATCAGGAACTCAAACAAGCTCAGCTCAATGGAACAATATCTGAAAGGCAAGCAGAAATATTTATGTCACCTCGCCCCACAGAGGAGTTATATGATCTCAGTGTTGATCCCTATCAATTCAATAACCTTCTGATGAGTGACAATATACCATCAGACTACGCTGATTTGAAAAAAATACTCCAAAACTGGGGCATGGATACAGGCGATGATTTGCCAAAAAAACTTACACAAGATTGGTATTACAGAGAACCTATCGAGACTCCCAAAAAAGACAGCAGGGGAGCGGCTAAAAAAGATAGAACACCAAACCACGGAATTCGTGGGGTAATGCCAGGAACCTTGACTTTAGCAACCAAAAACAATAACAAAGGACCTTTTTAGATTAACTTATGAAAAACTATTTATCGATTATCGTACTGATGGCAATACTGTTGTCATGTAATTCACAAAATCAAACAGTGGAAAAATCTCCCAATTTCATCTTCATTCTAGCAGATGATTTGGGATATGGAGAAATCGGTATTCAAGGACAGAAATGGATTGAAACTCCCAATATTGATCAGTTGGCACGGGAGGGAATGATTTTGACTGACCACTACAGTGGAGCACCAGTTTGTGCTCCAGCCAGAGCAGTTTTAATGACTGGTCTTCACACTGGAAACAACCCAGTAAGAGGAAATAGTGAGTGGAGAGAACGAGGTGATGTTTGGGATTTTAAAGCCATGTTTGAAAATCCTAATTTGGAAGGTCAAAGACCCATGCCCGATTCAATTGTCACAGTTGCTAGTATTCTAAAATCACAGGGGTACAAAACAGGAATGGTTGGTAAATGGGGTCTCGGAGCACCAAATACTTCAAGTATTCCAAACAAAAAAGGATTTGATTTCTTTTATGGATACAACTGTCAACGCCAAGCCCACAATCTTTATCCTTCACATTTATGGAGGAATCAAGATCGGCACATACTTAACAATACGATTGTTAACAAAGGAAGATTGCCGGAGGATTTGGATCCCAACGATGATGAAAGTTATGCTCTTTACAATCAAAAAGATTTCGCTCCTACCTTAATGCATAAAGAAGCTATGGGTTTTTTGGAACGCAATAAGGATCAGAAATTTTTTCTTTATTACGCCAGTCCTCTTCCTCATTTACCTCTTCAGGCTCCCCAAAAATGGGTGGATTATTACAGAAAAAAACTGGGGCCAGAATCTCCCTATCTAGGGGGATCGGGATATTTTCCCAATCGTACTCCTAGGGCGACCTATGCAGCCATGATTTCTTATTTGGATGAACAAGTGGGGGATATGGTGGCTTATCTGAAAAAAACAGGTCAATTTGATAATACAATGATTGTTTTCACCAGTGATAACGGTCCAACTCACAAAGACGAACAAGCCGACATCCATTTTTTTAATAGCACTGGAATTTTTGTCAATTCAAAAAATACCGTCAAAGGAAACGCTAACGAGGGAGGGATCAGGGTTCCTACTATTGTCACATGGCCAGCAAAAATCAAAGCAGCGACACAATCCAGCCATCCCAGTGCCTTTTACGATTACTATGCTACGGTGTGTGACATCCTAGATGTTGAGCCACCCTATGCTGTTGACGGAATTAGTTACTATTCCACATTGACAGACAAGCCTCAGAAAAAACACGAGTACTTGTACTGGGAATTTCCTTCTTACAGCGGACAACAGGCGATTAGGATGGGATCGTGGAAAGGCTTGAAAAAGGGACTGTTTAAAGAAAAATCTGATCTACAACTTTTCGATCTTTCTAAAGATTTGAAAGAACTGAACGACGTGTCAGCTGAGCATCCAGAAATTGTAAAAAAAATGGAAGAATACCTTATTGAAGCCCACACAACAGCAGCTCAAGAAAAGTTTCGGATTCCAGTATTGGATCAATAATTAACAGATAGCCTGTCAATTTTTTTCAAAATCTTTCGGATTGACCCAGTGAGTTTCAATTTTTTCTCCACCCATATGTCGATGGTAGAAATTCTTGACATTATCACCTGAGTAAGGGTATTGATCAAATAAATCTCCATTTCCTAGAATCCTCGGATCGCCTTGTTCTTTTAGGTCATTGATTAACTGTTTTTTTAGTTTAATCTTTAAATCAGAGTAGTTTTGATTTTCTGCTAAATTTTCCATGCATTGAGGATCTTTTTCAATATTGTATAATTCCTCTTGAGGTCGTTTTCCAAAAGCAAAACTCCAATAAGTGGTATCCATATTTTGACGTTTCAAATTTAAAATTTCAGTTTTGGTAGGACTGCCATCTGTGTTGAGGTAACCTGTCTCAGGATTACCCGCAGGCCATCTTTGGGGTTTGAAATTTTGGCTGTAAAAATATTTACCCGAAACGATACCCCTTACTGGATAGCCTTGGTCATTCTCTCTACCCACGTCGTGTCGCTCTTTTCCAATGATCATGTATTCTCTAGGGTTTTTGTCTGGAAGGTTTTCGAAAATATTTTTCCAACTCTTTCCAGAAAAAGCTTTCATATTATGCTGGTCTTCAGCAATTCCTGCCAAATCTAAAAATGTGGGTGCAAAATCTGAAAAACTAAAATACTCGTTGATGATCCTCCCTGGATTTTTGATGCCTTTACCCCAGCGAATGGCCAAGGGCAAACGATTGTCAAATGGATAAACTTGACCTTTAATTCTTGGGAACGGCATTCCATTATCAGAGGTAACAATTATTATGGTATTATCCAATAACTCTCTTTTTTCTAACTCTGTGATGATCTTGACCAAGTGATTGTCAAAGTATTCTATCTCAAATGCATAGTCGAGCATATCGGTTCTTACATTTTTGCTGTCTGGCCAAAAAGCAGGTACCTCATCGATTTCATCAATTTTTTTATTTCCTTGATTTATTCCTACTTCGAACTCATAAGCCCTATGAGGCTCATGACCCCCCACCCAAAAGAAAAAAGATTGCTCCTCTTTTTTGTCATTCAGGAAAAGTTTAAAGTTTTCAAAATAATCCACATTACTAATAAAATCTGCTGGAGGATCTAATTTTACATCACGGAACATTGCTCCTATCAGATCTCTCTTTTTACCATCTTTAATAGCTTTCCCAGGAGCCCATCCTTTTCCAGTAAAGCCTGTCTTATAACCATTTTCCTTGAGCACCTCTGGAAATGTGATGAATTTTTCAGGAAAATATGGAACATGGTTGGCAGCTTCTTCCAAAAGCCAACTGTTTCTTCCAGTTAATATGGAAGACCTGGAGGGGGAGCACTTTGCATTAGTGGTGTATGCTTGGTTAAAAAGTAAACCCTCTTTTGCGACTCGGTCGAAACCAGGGGTGTTGACCCATGAAGTTCCATAAATACTAGTATGCGGAAAAGATTGATCGTCTGATATCACAAAAAGTATATTCGGAGGTTGTGTATCGTCTGTATTGCAAGCCAATAATAAAAACATCATCCAAATCAGCGTAAAATTAAATCTTTTCATTTTTTATCAAAATTTAGTATTCAACCAAATTAATAAAACTTATTGATTACCAAATTGAACAATTTTTTATATTTTACCTAATAAAAATAATAGTTTGAATAAATATTTATACGTACCGTCAATCACAATCGGATTAATGAGTCTTGTTCTTTTTTCTTCGTGCGGAAAGGAAGGCAAGAGTAATGTAAAACCCAACATCATTTTGATTAACATTGATGATATGGGATGGAATGATGTTAGTTTTATGGGGAGCGAGTATTATGAAACACCCAATATTGATTCTTTGGCTGATCAAGCGATGGTATTTACTCAAGGTTATGCTGCCTCAGCCAATTGCGCTCCCAGTAGGGCCTCTATTGCTGTTGGAAAATGGACAACCCGCCATCAAATTTACACTGTGAGTAACTCTGATCGTGGGAAAGCCAAAGACAGAAAATTGATCCCTATAAAAAACACTACCGTTTTGGATCAAAAATTTACTACTATTTCCCAAAAACTCAAAGAGTACGGTTACACCAATTGCCATTCTGGAAAGTGG
>JAYNHF010000011.1:59885-61778 GCA_038107695.1 Flavobacteriaceae bacterium
AAAGTGGCATTTAAGTGAAAATCCGCTAGACTATGGTTTCGACATCAACATCGGAGGTGGGCATCGTGGGGCACCCGGAAGCTACTATCCTCCTTACGGAAAAAAAAATAATCGGGTTAAAATCGAAAAAGGGAAAAGCGAATATTTGACTGACCTGATTATGGAAAAAACCTTATCATTTTTAGACCAAGTAAGTGGTCCTTTCTTTTTACATTATACGCCCTATGCCGTTCATACTCCCATACACCCCGTGGATTCGCTACTTTACAAGTATCAAAATAAACCACCTTACAAAGGGCAAAAGAATCCCAAATACGCGACAATGGTCGATAACCTTGATCGAAATATTGGACTGTTGATTAATAAACTTAAAGAACGAGACTTGTTCGACAACAGCTTTATCATTTTCACTTCAGATAACGGTGGATACTATGGGAAAATCACGATGCAAAAACCGCTAAGAGCAGGCAAAGGAAGTTACTATGAAGGGGGAATCAGAGTACCTTTTTTCTTTCTGTGGAAAGACAAAATAGATCCTGGAAAGAACATTCAAAACCCCATTTCACATCTCGATATTTTCCCCACTTTAATGGAGCTTATTGGCGAAGATCAGATGAAAAAAGATTTGGACGGAAATTCACTAATTCCCATGTTGACCCAAAATCAGCCTGGACCGGAACGTTCTTTTTTTTGGCACTTTCCCATATATCTTCAAGGTTATGATATCGAGGACAACGAAAACCGTGATGCTTTATTCAGAACTCGTCCTGGATCTGTAGTGAGGATGGGAGATTGGAAATTACATTATTATTTTGAAGATCAAGGGGTTGAATTATTCAACCTAAAAGAAGATATTGGTGAAAGGAATAATCTTGCTGAAACCCGTATTGATAAAAAAAATGAATTACTAGATGAGCTCAAAAATTGGTGGGTAAAAACCAATGCGCCCATTCCAACAGAACTAAACCCAGAATATGAGGATTCCGTCAACTGATTAATTAATTTCACCCATTTGTCTTTGATACTCTAGTTTAATAAAGGAATTACTATGTATGATTATCATAAAGTTTCAACAACATTACTTGAACAAATTATTGAGACCAATCAAAAAGTTTTGCCTCAGGCCATAGAATGGATGTCCAACACTATTGTCAAAGATCGTATTATACACACCTTTGGAACAGGACACTCCCATATTATTGGTTTAGAACTTTTTGTTCGAGCCGGAGGATTGGCCAATGTCAATACTTTTTTAGATTCCATTGTCATGACCTCTGAAGGTGCCCGTCGCAGTGCTGAGATAGAACGTATTTCTGGAGTTTCTAAAATCTTATGGGATCAACACCATATTGATACAGAAGACCTTTTTATAATCATTTCCAATTCTGGTAGAAATGCCATGCCCATCGAAATGGCAGAAATCGCCAAAAAAAATGGAAATAAGGTGATTGCTATTACCTCTATCGAACAGTCCAAAAAATATCCTACACGTGTAGAAGGGCAAAAAAAACTTTATCAAATTACTGATTTGGTACTGGACAACTGCGTACCAACTGGAGATGGTATGTTGAAAATAGGGGGAGAGCTCACTGGAGCAGCTTCAACTATTGCGGGATGTTTTATTGTTAATCTATTGGCAACTGAGGCCATGAAAATTGCTGACAAAAAAGGCGTTAAACTACCAGTTTATCAAAGTCAAAACGTGGATGGATTTGACAATGAATTTTTATACAACAAATACCTAGGCAGGGTTAAGCATCTTTGACTTTTCCATACCCATCCATTAGTTTATGTAATTTCCGAATTAAGGAATTCTACCCCAAGCCTATTTCACTTAAAACTTAAACTTAAGGAAGATTTCACTCCCGCTTTTTTGTATTTCTACGTCGTTTG
>JAYNHF010000012.1:0-8307 GCA_038107695.1 Flavobacteriaceae bacterium
ACTCTCAACCAATCTCACTTTGGGAATATGGAAATGGATTGAAGGATATGTTGATTTGGGGATTCTAAAAAATCATAACGCCAACCCTTATTATTTATATGGTTCTGGAATCAGATTGAACATCCTTCCCGATTATTTGGAGTTATTTTTTCCTCTGCATAATAACGATGGCTGGGAGATTGACAATACTCCTTATGAAACTAAAATCCGTTTTGTATTAAAGATGAGTCCAAGAGAATTATCAAAACTTTTTTCAAGAAAATGGTTTTAAGTTAATCAATACCAATTATTTGAGAGACGAATATTACCCCACTTTTTCCCAAATCTAAATTTTGTAATTTTACGATCCAAAATGAAGATAAACAAGCAAGAGCACGATAGAACACTTAATTATGAGGATTACAAGAAACAAGTCCTCGACGATTACAAGCTCATTGTAACCAGCCGTGAAACCAGTGTAATGGGGCGCCGAGAGGTATTAAGTGGCAAAGGTACTTTTGGAATTTTTGGAGACGGTAAAGAACTGCCTCAGGTTGTTCTCAACCGATTTTTCCGTTCAGGAGACTTTAGATCGGGCTACTATCGGGATCAAACTTTGATGTTTGCTCAAGGTCATCTGAGCCCAAAAGAATTATTTTCTGCCATTTATGCCCACCCGGATATCGAAAATGAACCCATGTCTGCAGGAAGACAGATGGTAGGGCATTTTTCCAATACTCTAATTGACGAAAAAGGAAATTGGTTGGACCAAACCAAAACCAAAAACCATGTAGCAGACGTTTCCTCTACTGCTGCACAAATGCCAAGGTTGATTGGACTGGCTCAAGCTTCAAAAATTTACAGGAATTCGAACATTAACAATTCAGATAACTTTTCCAACAAGGGTAATGAAATTGCTTGGGGAACCATTGGAAATGCCAGCACCAGCGAAGGTTTGTTCTTTGAAGCCATCAATACTGCAGGTGTTTTACAAATTCCTATGATTATGAGTGTTTGGGATGATGCATATGGCATTTCTGTTGAAAACAAACAACAAACCACAAAAGAGAGTATCTCTGAGGCCTTAGCTGGTTTTGCCAAAGAGGAAAATTGTGATGGAATTGAAATATTAACCGTCAAAGGCTGGGATTATCCAGCACTAATCAAAACCTACTCTTTTGCAGAAAAATTGGCTCGCGAAAATCATATTCCTGTACTAGTCCATGTTACAGAACTGACACAACCCCTTGGGCATTCTACCTCTGGATCTCACGAAAGGTACAAATCCAAAGAGCGGCTCAATTGGGAGAAAGAATACGACTGTAACCTTAAAATGAAAGAGTGGATTCTATCAAATGGAATCACTGATAGTGATACTCTAGATCAAATCGAAATTGATATTAAAGCTAAGGTCAGAGAAGCAAAAAACATCGCATGGAAGCAATATCAGAAACCCATCCTCGAAGAAAGGAATCGCCTCAATGGATTTTTGAAAATCTTGATGGAGCAATCCAATAATGATGTGACGTTGAAAATGCTTTACAAAAGCCTCAATGAAAAAACAGAGCTATTTTACCACGATGTAATTGCTACTGCAAGAAAAATACTCCCCATTTTAATAAAAAATAAAGTCGAGACTCCAGAGTTAGCGGGTTTTAAAAAATGGTTGACTGAAACAAAATCATCATTACAACAAAAATATTCTTCTCACCTGTACAGTGAAGGAATCAATTCTACGGATCACGTCAAACCCGTCCCTCCAAAATACAAAAAAGAAGCTCCAATGGTTGATGGTAGAATTGTATTGAGAGATAACTTCGACCGATTACTTCAAACAGATGAACGACTGATCATATTTGGAGAAGATTGCGGAAAAATTGGAGGGGTTAATCAAGGACTTGAGGGATTGCAAAATAAATATGGTGAAATCAGGGTGGCCGACGCAGGAATTCGAGAGGCAACCATTGTCGGACAAGGAATTGGTATGGCCATCCGAGGTTTGAAACCCATTGCTGAGATTCAATATCTTGACTACATTTTGTATTGCATACAGATTTTGAGCGACGATTTGGCAACGTTAAGCTACAGAACAAGAGGGAGGCAGTTGGCTCCCCTAATCATTAGAACAAGAGGTCACCGACTGGAGGGCATTTGGCATTCCGGATCTCCTATGGCAGGAATAATTAACCTAACAAGAGGAATACAGCTATTGGTACCAAGAAACATGACACAAGCTGCAGGGTTTTACAACACCCTTTTGAAAGCCAATCAACCTGCAATTGTAATTGAATCATTGAACGGCTACCGTATCAAAGAAAAACTTCCCTCAAATTTGGGAGAATTCTGCTTACCGGTTGGTCAGATTGAAGTTTTGAAAACTGGATCTGACATTACATTGGTTTCATATGGATCTACCCTAAGAATTGTTCAAGATGTAGCCATCAAATTGGAGGGCTATGAAATCAGTGCTGAAGTAATCGATGTACAAACATTAATTCCCTTTGATCTTTCTAAAGAAATCAGTCAAAGCATTGCAAAAACGAATCGATTACTCATTATTGACGAAGACATGCCTGGTGGGGCTTCGGCATATATTCTGCAACAACTTTTGGAAGAACAAAATATCTATCCCTTGTTGGATAGCCCTCCCAAGCTGCTTAACGCCAAAGAACATCGACCTGCCTATGCCGAAGATGGCGATTATTTCTCTAAACCCTCCTCAGACGATATCTTTGAATGTGTGTATGATTTAATGCACGAGAACAATCCCGATAAGTATCCCGCTTTGTAAGTTCACGAGGCAAAAACCTTTACCAATAAATCTTGGAGTATGCTTTGCTGATTTCCAGACTTCACCCCTACACCTTTGCTTTTTAGATCTGCCTCTAAGCACAATGCAATTGCTTTTCCGGCTTGTTTAAGACTAAATTGTCTACATGCTTGCTCGTAATCCCTTACAAAATAGGGATTAACTCCCAATAGAGACGATGCTTTTGATTTGTCATCTAAGCCGTGATATAAGAGTACTCTTCTAAAAAAATTGTAAAATCCTGAGATGGTCAGAACCAAAGGATGATTCTTAGGATTCTCGGACATGTATTTAATAATTTTCACACATTGTTGAAAATCTCGTTTACCAACGGCCTTGTAGAGTTCGAAATTGTTATAATCTTTACTAAAACCAACATACTTTTCTATGTCCTCGGGAGTAATTTGGCTTCCCTTTTCTAATACAATTCTAAGTTTGCTAATTTCTTTTTCAATTTTGGTCAAATCATTACCCAAAGCATCAACCAATATTTGAAGTGCATTGGAATCGATGTTGAATTGAGAGGCATTCAATTGACCTGAAATCCATTGCCCTATATGATTGTCATACAAGGTTTTAGAATCCAAAAAAGCACCGTATTTTTGGGCCGCTTTATAGAGTTTTTTTCTCTTATCAAATGTTTTGTGTTTGTAACAAAATACAATAATGGTTTGAGGTTGAGGATGAGACAAATACTGAGCAATTAAATCCGTTGATTTGTCTAAATGTTGAGCCTCTCTAACTACCACTAAGTGATGAGAGGACAAAAGAGGAAATCTTTTTGCAGTCTCAATAATTTGATGGGAATCAACTTCCTTACCATAAAATAGGGAGTAATCAAAAGAGCGAGAGGCCTCATCTGTAACTAGCTCGGTAATCTTTGCCTCAATTTGATCGATAAAATAAGGCTCTGTTCCTGATAAAAGATAAAAAGGCTTAAAGTCTCTCCGATTGATTGAAGACATTAGCTGATTAAATTCCTGCATCCTAAAAAATTATATGCAATTTTGCAATATGGAAAAACTTAATTTTCCCGATTTCGAATTCTCGTTTAAAAGTAAGGAAAATAAACCCCATATTTTTGACCCAATAAGAAAAAAGTGGTTGGTTTTAAATCCTGAGGAATGGGTCCGCCAACACTGTATTCAATATCTGTTGAATTTCAAAAATGTTCCATTGGGATTAATACAAGTAGAAAAGAAAATAAATATCAACCAAACTGAAAAAAGATATGACCTGGTTGTTTTCAACCGCAATCAATCAATTTCTCTTTTGGTTGAATGTAAAGCACCCTCGGTAAATTTGACTCAAAAAGTATTTGATCAGATTGCCCGATATAATTCAATTTTGAAAAGTGATTACCTCATGTTGACCAACGGCTTTAAACATTTTTTTTGTAAAATGGATTACACCAAAGGACAATATGTTTTTTTAAACGATTTACCTAACTATAATTCTCGTCTATGACTTCTGTAGCGATAGCTCTATTGAACTGGAATGGAATTCAGTTGTTAAAACGTTTTCTTCCTAAGGTGATTCTCAATAGCCCTGGTGCGGTTGTTTACCTAATTGACAATCACTCAACCGATGACTCAGTGAAATATGTGGAAGAAAATCACCCATCAGTCAAAATTATAAGCCTTAATGATAATTATGGATATGCTGGAGGATACAATAAGGGATTGATTCATGTAAAAGAAGATCTTATTTGCTTGCTCAACAATGACGTATTGGTCAAAGAGGGGTGGCTCCCCCCTATCTTGGCACATTTTGAAAATCATCCCAAAACTGCGATCGCTCAACCCCACATAATGGACTTGAATCAACCCGATAAATTCGAATATGCTGGAGCTGCAGGAGGGTTTATTGATCGTTTAGGATATCCCTATTGCAGGGGGAGAATATTCAACCATTTGGAGGAAGACAAAGGTCAATACGACACCGATGAAAAAATTTTCTGGGCTAGCGGTGCATGTTTTTTTGTTCGAAAAGAAGTTTTTCAATCCCTCAAGGGTTTTGACGAAGATTTTTTTGCTCATATGGAAGAGATAGATCTCTGTTGGAGAGCATTCAATCATAATTTGAACGTCTATTCCTTATTCCAATCAAAAGTTTACCATTTGGGTGGGGGAACCTTAAAACTATCTCCAAAAAAAACATATCTTAATTTTAGAAACTCTCTATACTTACTGGCCAAAAATTTACCAGAAAAAAAATATAGTAGAATTTTTGAACGGATGCTTTGGGATGGGGTTGCTATTTTATTTTTCGTAATGCAAATAAAATTATCGACTGCGTTTGCAATTGTAAGAGCTCATTTCTCTTTTTATAAAAATTTCAAAAAAATCAGTCAAAAACACACCGACAGCTCATTTTTTATTCACTATTATTCAGTAAGCAACCTACCTTTTCGTTATTTTTTTCTTAAAAGAAAGAATTTATGACGGTGTTAAAGGATTTATTGTCTTTTTATGTTATTTTTATGCGATTTTAATAAACATCACCAAAATAAAAATGAAAAAACATCTTGCAATAGCGACATTGTCTGCTTTACTACTATCGTCCTGTGTTTCACAAAAGAAATACACAGAATTGGAAACCCTTCAACAAAACACAAAAGGCTTGTTGGATAGTGCCACCGTTAAACTAAATACTTGTAACGAAGAAAAAGAGGCTGCCGAAGCCCGACTGGCTTCCCTACAAGAACGTGTTAATTTTCTACAGGCCAACAATCAAGACTTGATTAACAACATCGGTAACCTAACAACCCTATCTCAGAAAGGTGCTGAAAACTTGGAGATGTCATTGGAAAGCATGAAAGAAAAAGACATGAGAATCCAAACCATGCAAGACGCTGTTACCAAAAAAGATTCTGTCACACTAGCATTAGTAACCAGCCTCAAAGGTGTATTGGGTAACATGAGCGATGACGATATTGAAATCAACGTTGAAAAAGGTGTCGTTTATGTTTCCATTTCCGACAAGCTATTGTTTAGAAGTGGTAGTCATACCGTTACCAAGAAAGCCAAAGATGTTTTGGGTAAAGTTGCTAAAGTCGTAAACGATAAGCCAGAAATTGAGTTTATGGTAGAAGGACATACTGACAATCTTCCCATCAAAATTGATGGAATAGAAGACAATTGGGATTTGAGTGTAAAACGTGCCACTTCCGTAGTTAGAATTTTACAAAAAGATTATGGTGTAAGTCCTGAGAGAATGACGGCCGCTGGGCGCAGTTATTACATTCCACTTGTTGATAACGACAATGCTGCCAATAGAGCAAGAAACAGAAGAACTCGAATCGTTGTTCTTCCCAAATTGGATCAATTCTACGATCTAATTCAACAAGGTATGCAGTAATCTGCTCTAGAAAAGAATACAAAAACATCCTCACATGAGGATGTTTTTTTTTACAATAAATTTAAATCTCCTTTTCCCTCTCTCACGATTTTTGGAAGATCACCACAAAGGTCAATAACCGTTGAGGGGATATTACCTCCATATCCATCCTCCAACATCATGTCTATTTTATCTTCCCAACGTTCATAAATTACATCAGGATCAGTGGTGTAATCCAATATTTCATCTTGATCGTGAAGTGAGGTGGTAATGAGAGGGACTTTTAATAAACCAATCAGAGCTTCCAATACAGGATGATGAGCAATTCTTATTCCAATCGACTTTCGCTTTTCAAAGGGTTTAGCGAGTTTCAAACAAGGCATTATAAAAGTGTAAGGTCCCGGCAAACATCGCTTCAACAGCTTAAAAGTAGAATTGTTTAAAGGTTTAACATAATGAGAAAGATCACTAAAATCCTTTATGAAAATACTAAAAGGTGCTTTGTCTAGTTTGACTCCTTTGATATTGGCCAAACGTTCAAGACCCGAATTATTATTGCTTAGACAACCCAAAGCATAAACCGTATCAGTAGGGTAAATAATGACGCCACCTTGTTCCAACAAATCTGCAGCTTTTTGCAGTATTTTAAGATTAGGGCTGGATTGATAAAATTTACATAGCTCTGCCATCATTCCTTAATCTTAAGTTTGGCAAAGCGCAACAAAAGGTGTTTTTTACCTACTCCCCTAAAGTCAATAAGTGCTTTTCTATCGTTTGCCTTTCCCTCAATCGACAGCACTTTACCATAGCCAAATCTAGCGTGCTCTACAGTCATCCCCTCCTCAAGACCCGCAATTTCTTTGGGAATAGCAAAAGATTGATGAGTTTCTGTAGCCTTTATCTTTCTTAGTTTACCCAATTGATTTTGACTGGGAGCGGTATTGACCTTTGTTGGTTGATTTTTTTGATTTTCCTTCTTTTCTGGCGCATTAAAACCTCCAAAAATTCCTTTATCAATCATCGGTTTGAAAACATAGTCATCTTTGGGTATTACATAATCCAGAAACTGCTCGTCCATTTCCTCAATAAAACGACTGGGTTCTGCCTCAACGAGTTTTCCCCAACGATAACGAGAAAGCGTGTAGGTGAGTATTGCTTTTTGTTCAGCTCTTGTCAGCGCTACGTAAAATAAACGTCGCTCTTCTTCAAGTTCGGCGCGCGTATTCAAGCTCAAAGCCGAAGGGAATAAGTCTTCTTCTAAACCAACAATAAACACAACTGGAAACTCTAAACCTTTAGACAAATGGATGGTCATCAAATAAACACAGTCGACATCCCCCTCTTTTTCATTGTCAAAATCTGTAGCCAAAGCAACATCCTCTAAAAATTCAGAAAGGCTACCATTTGCATCTGCCAATTCCTTTTGACCCTCAACAAAATCGCGAATACCGTTCAGTAATTCTTCTATGTTTTCCACTTTGGAAACTCCCTCAGGAGTACCGTCTTTTTTTAACTCTAAAACCAATCCACTTTTTTTGGTCACTAAATCAGCAATTTCAAAAGCATTAGATTTTTGGTTTTCAATTTGTAAGCTCAATATTAAATTAACAAAAGCCTCCAACTTTTTCAAGGTTCCGGCATTGAGCGACAAGTTTAATTGTGAAGCATTTTGAAGGGTTTCGAATAGGGAAAATCCATTTTTTTTTGCTCCAATAATCAGTTTATCCAATGTTGCCTGACCAATCCCCCTGGCAGGGTAATTGATGACTCGTTTCAGGCTTTCTTCATCTTTCGGATTGATAATCAAACGCATGTAAGCCAACAAATCCTTGATTTCTTTTCTTTGGTAAAAAGACAAACCACCATAAATTCGGTAGGGAATATCTCTCTTTCTTAGAGCATCTTCTATGGCTCTAGATTGGGCATTGGTTCTATACAGTATGGCAAACTCTTTATTTTGTCGTTGCTCCTGCATCTTGAGTTCAAATATTTGACCCGCAACTTCCCTTCCTTCATCGGCATCAGTGGTACATCTTTGTACTTTTATTTTACTACCTTCTACATTGGAAGTCCAAACGACTTTTTCGATTTTATTCTTATTGTGGCTGATAATGGAATTTGCCGCATTAACAATGTTTTTGGTCGAGCGGTAGTTTTGTTCCAACCGATACAACTTTACA
>JAYNHF010000012.1:8317-10872 GCA_038107695.1 Flavobacteriaceae bacterium
TACATCCTGATAATCTTTTTGAAAATTTAAAATATTATTGATATTGGCTCCCCGAAATCCATAAATACTTTGAGCATCGTCCCCCACCACACAGATATTTTGAAATTTATCAGACAACGCTCTTACAATTAAGTATTGCGAATGGTTGGTATCTTGATACTCATCAACTAATATGTAGCGAAAACGATCTTGATATTTGGCCAAAACTTGAGGATGCATATTCAGCAATTCATTGGTTTTGAGCAACAAATCATCAAAATCCATGGCACCGGCCTTAAAACATCGATCAACATATTCTTGGTAGATCTCTCCTATTTTAGGCCTACGAGACATGGCATCAGACTCCTGTAGATCTGGGTCGTTAAAATAAGCTTTAACGGTTATCAAACTATTTTTAAATGATGAAATACGGTTTCGGATTTGCTTAAACTTGTAGATGTCCTTATCCAACTGCATTTCTTTGATAATAGAGGCGATCAATCGATTACTGTCTTGCGTATCATAAATAGTGAAATCTCTTGGAAAACCCAATTTATCAGCTTCTTGACGTAGAATTCTGGCAAAAACAGAATGGAAGGTCCCCATCCACAAATTTTTGGCTTCTCCCGCTCCCACCAATTCAGCAATTCTCGCCTTCATCTCACGTGAAGCTTTGTTGGTAAAAGTCAATGATAGTATTGAGAAGGCATCTATTCCCTGCTGCATCAAATGAGCTATGCGATAGGTCAAAACTCGGGTTTTTCCCGATCCTGCCCCAGCAATCACCATAAGAGGCCCATCTTTGTGCAGCACTGGCTCTAACTGCGTTTCATTCAATTCTTTTAGATAATCTGTAGGCATTTGATTCACATCATAAAATTAACGCAATATTTAAACCCTTAATATCAGAAATGGCTTTAGTTATCCACAGTCCTGAGCATTTGATAATCATAATTTAAATCAATCTTTTTGATCGATTAATCATCTAAACTTCACTCCCTTTTCGCTTCAAAAACCCCTAATAATAATTAACATTCCTTTTTCAAAAGTTTAAGAATAATTTAAAAATCCAAATTTATTTGTATGTCTAATTTTATAGTCCCCAATGATTATTATGAAATTTTTAATACTACACATCCTTTTTATCGCTCAACAATGTTCTTCTCCATGGACAGATGAAATCTTAATCATTAATTCTGGAGTTTGTTTGGGCAACTGTCCTGAGTATACTTTAAAAATTCAATCCAATGGTCATTATATTTTAACCCATCCTAGGACCAAGGTTCAAAATCACGGAAAGCTTAAAAAAAATGAACTGGTTGCCCTTGAGAAGATTATTTTATCAATAGACTTCTCCAAAGTCAAAGAAAATTATGGCAACTCATTGATTAGAGACCTCCCCAAAATAAGCATCTCTTTTGGAGACAAAAACCTGAATTTTAGAGGACGACATTCAGCGCCCGATTCATTATATCAACTCATTCTTTGGGCAGATCGATTTAACTCACGGAATTAAATTCAACATTATAAATTAATCTAACCCCCTATCTTATGAAAAACTCAATTAAAATCTCTATGTTGATTAGCTTTGTTTCACTAACATTGATTTTCACCAATTGTAGTAAAAAAGATGATTTTGTAAACCTACAATCGACCATTTCCTCTGATAATAGTTTTATTGGAACTCAAGAGGGCAAACACGTTACTTTTAATATAAACCTAACTGACGAGTTATCCGAGGACCTGCCAATTGAAATGCTAATTGAAAGGGATTTAGAATCTGGACATTACATCAATTTGAATGATTTTGAAGATTATTTCGATTACAGTTCTGATCTTGGACAAAACTGGAAAAGAGTAAAACCCAATCAAGTTATCATTCCTAAAAAATCCAAAAACGTAAAAATTAAAATGTATTTTACAGATGACAATAGATTGGAAACCGATGAGGAATTTACAATGGTAATCACTCCAAAAACAGGAGATGTTTTCAAACTAACAGGAAGAATAGATCCCATCAAAGTTTTGGTTGAAGACAATGAACCTAACCTTGATCCTAGTGTTCAAGGAATTCAGTTTCATCTTAACGATAACAATAAATATGAATTAAAGTCTGTCAATAAATCAGTAAAAATGAATAAAATTTTAAAAGATTATATTGATAATGGACCCGAAGAGAAATTCATTAATGATCTTAAAGTATTTACAGATGTTGGAGGAATTCCAATTAAGAAATTGACTTTAGTTTACGGTCATGACATCCCCTATTCAGGCTATGTCTATAACACAGGTAGAGACGCCAAAGAAGACATTTGGGAAATGGGAATTAATTTAGTCTCCGCCTATGAAAGCTGGAACTCAGAAACTCAATCCATAACGAAAAATAGTTACAATTCGGAAGCTATAGGACATACTTTAGTTCATGAATATGGACATATTTTAACCTTGAATGTAAAAAATGAGGTTGATACGGAAACAGATGAATCCGAATGCAAAAACCTATATCTTCAGGAGGGGTGTTTTCACGAAGAATCGATTATTAACCAATTCAATAAAAACTTCTATTTGGTAGATCA
>JAYNHF010000012.1:10882-48806 GCA_038107695.1 Flavobacteriaceae bacterium
CATTTACGTTACCAATTATGCAGAAACAAATATAGCCGAAGACATTGCAGAAACCTTTACTTTTTTTATTGGACAAAAAAATATATTTCCAGATAACGATAAAAGTTCAGGTGCATTAAAGAAAATTAATTTTTTGGCTGAAAACGATCGACTAAAAGACTTAAAAGATCCCATAGTCGAGAGGCTTTCTTTCGGTGAAAGTCAATTTATTCAAGGTTCTGAAATACGTGAATTCAATCGCACCCATGATGGAAAACTTATTTCTTGTTTAGATCACGAGCAAATCAAAAAGCTCTACAAGATGCACAAGAAACTGAGATAATTAATGTTTATTACGCCCCTTACCCAGAGCATGGGAAGGGGCTTTTTTATGAATTTTGTTTGCTGCAAGTTCAAATCCAGTTTTCCACCAAGTTTCCATTTTATTTTTGTCGAAAATCAAGGAGTTAGTGGTCAACACTGTTGGAGTGTGAAACAAATTGACCATAGCATCATAGTCCTCTGCCATTAGTTTTCCGATTTTTACATTTTGATATTGAATGCGGTCAGCCATAAATCCAAAAATATTATTCAAAGCATCGAAAGGATTTTTGGAAGGCATTCTATTGATATGAGGAAACTCCGTATCCAATAAAATTGCATCAATTTCTTTGGCACCACACCTCAAAGCTTCCTCAATAGGAATAATTGTTCCCAAACCCCCGTCACCATACTCACATCCATTTTTGGAAGTCAAAGTCATAAAGGGTATGTAATTGCAAGAGATCCATATCCAGTCCACAAAATCACGATAGTTACATTCACTTATTTTTTTATATTCAACTTTATTGGTTGACAAATTGGAAACCGTAATGATTACCTCTTTGCCGGAATTTTTCAAAGCTACAAACTCATCTGGAGTAATGGTGTTCAATATCAGCTGCCTCAAATGATTGCTTTCTCCAAAGGTTTTTTTTCCTCTGATAAAATTTTTCAGAACATTAAAATGATGAATGCCAATAGACTGAATGCCATTAACTGAATTAATGGTAAAAGGACAATTATCAAAAATACGTTCCTGAGTAACTTCTGTAAATTCCTTTTTGATTTTATCAATTTTATTCAAAGCCAAATGGCTGACCAGTAAGCTGCCGGTAGAGCAACCCAAAAACAAATCGTAGTGTTTTTTCTGCTCGCGAATCAGATGTTCCGCAACACCTCCAGCAAAAGCGCCTTTGCTCCCACCCCCAGAAATCACCAATGCTCTCATTACAGTTTATTTTATCCCAAATTAGTGGAAGTTTTAAACAATTCAAATTGAATGCTACCTAAATCAATTATTTTAGTAGTAAAATGGATGTATTACAAACCCCCATAGAGTATCTCAAAGGTGTAGGGCCAAGTCGAGCCAACCTGCTCAAACAAGAGTTAAATCTTCACACCTTTCAGGATTTACTGCATTTTTTTCCTCATCGCTACATCGATCGTTCTACCTTCTACAAAATAAAAGATTTACCTAAAAATTCATCTGAAGTTCAAATGAAAGGTCAAATCCACAAGATAGAAGTGATACGTCAAAAAAGAGGTAAGCGTCTGGTAGCCTACTTTACAGATGGTGAGAATGAAATGGAATTGGTATGGTTTAGAGGTCATCAATGGATTAAAGAAAGTATAAAGTTAAACGTTGAATATGTAATTTTTGGGCGAATCAGCTGGTATGCCAATCGACCCAATATGCCTCATCCTGAAATGGAAACAGTAAAAAATTTTGACAAAGGTTTTTCTAAAGCCCTTCAAGCAGTATACCCCAGTACCGAAAAATTGCTTTCCAAAGGAATCTCACAGCGCGTCATCATCAAAATGATGGGAGAGTTACTGAGAACTCTCAAAAATCCATTTGCAGAAACCTTACCCGAGGACTTACTAAATAAGTACAAATTTATCTCAAAGAATGAAGCACTCATAAATATTCATTTCCCACAAAATCAGAATACACTCACTGCTGCTCAAAACAGATTGAAGTTCGAAGAACTGTTTTTTATTCAATTGCAATTATTGATGAAGAACTTGCAACGCAAGCAAAAAATAAAAGGCTTCTCTTTTGAAAAAGTGGGAGAACTCTTTAATAATTTTTTTAAAAACAAACTCCCTTTCGAACTCACCGAAGCTCAAAAAAGAGTCATTCGAGAAATTCGAAAAGACATTGGCAATGGGCAACAAATGAACCGCTTGCTTCAGGGAGACGTAGGATCAGGAAAAACCATAGTAGCACTTATGGTGATGCTGATCGCTGCAGACAACGGATTTCAATCTTGCCTCATGGCGCCTACAGAAATCTTAGCCAAACAACATTATCAATCTCTCAAAGTCATGCTTGGGGACATGAATATTTCGATAGCATTATTAACGGGCAGTTCCAAAAAAACAGAACGAAAGCAATTGGCAGTGGAATTGGAATCAGGAGAATTAGATATTCTGATTGGCACCCATGCAGTAATCGAGGACAAAGTACAATTCAAAAATATTGGACTGGCAGTGGTCGACGAACAACATCGTTTTGGTGTTGCACAAAGAGCCAAGCTTTGGCGTAAAAATACCATTCCCCCTCATGTGTTGGTGATGACTGCCACACCCATACCGAGAACTTTGGCCATGAGTGTCTATGGTGATTTGGATATTTCAGTGATCGATGAACTGCCACCGGGACGAAAAAAAGTCAAAACCCTCCACCGATATGATAGCAATCGACTAAAGGTTTTTAAATTCATTGCAGATGAAATTCAAAAAGGGAGACAAATTTACATCGTTTATCCACTGATCAAAGAGTCCGAAAAAATGGATTACAAGGACTTGATGGATGGATATGAAAGTATCTCAAGAGCCTTTCCAGCCCCACAATATCAGATCAGTATCGTTCATGGTCAGATGCCTGCTAAAGATAAAGATTTCGAAATGGAACGTTTTATCAAAAAACAAACGCAGATCATGATCGCCACTACTGTGATCGAGGTGGGGGTAAATGTTCCTAACGCATCTGTAATGGTCATTGAAAGTGCAGAACGATTTGGTTTATCACAACTGCATCAACTAAGAGGTCGTGTTGGTCGTGGAAATGATCAAAGTTATTGTATTTTGATGAGTGGTCACAAATTAAGCACAGAAGCCAAAACACGATTGGAAACCATGACTGTAACCACCGATGGTTTCAAAATTGCAGAAGTCGATCTCAAACTCAGAGGGCCAGGAGACCTTATGGGTACCCAACAAAGCGGGGTATTGCAACTCAAGATCGCGGATATTATCAAAGACAACCAATGGTTAAAAGTAGCTAGAGCAGACGCCCAGGACCTCCTGCGAAAAGATGCTAACTTGCTAGATGAAAAAAACACACCCCTCAGACAAACACTTGCTAAAATGAAAGCCTATCAAAACATCTGGAATTACATCAGTTAAAAAGAGTGGTTAAACATAGATTATTATCTTTGCCCATCGATTTTAAAGTCATTCATACTCAATGAAAATATCATACAACTGGATCAAACAGTTTTTAAAAATAGACCTTTCTCAAGAGAACGTGTCTGAAATTTTAACCAATTTAGGCTTGGAAGTTGAGGGCGTCACTACATATGAATCTGTCAAAGGAGGTCTTCAAGGAGTTGTTGTAGGTGAAGTTTTAAAATGTTCCCAACACCCCAATGCCGATCGTTTACAAGTGACTCAAGTCGATTTAGGCGATCAAAAGGCCCAAATTGTTTGTGGTGCTCCCAATGTAGCTCAAGGACAAAAAGTTGCAGTTGCCACCGTAGGAACTTCTTTGTATGATAACGAGGGAAAGCCTTTTTTAATAAAAAAAAGTAAAATTAGGGGACAAGAAAGCCACGGCATGATCTGCGCCGAGGATGAATTGGGTTTGGGTGAATCGCATGACGGCATCATCGTTTTGGACAAAAAATATGAGAATGGCACCCCCTGTAGTCAAATTTTTGATATTGAAATCGATACGGTCTTTGAAATAGGACTGACTCCAAACCGTGCTGATGCCATGAGTCATATGGGAGTTGCTAGAGATTTGAAAGCCTATTGTCTGTTCAATGAAATCAATCACAAATGGTTGATGCCAGCTACGGATCAATTCAATACGGTCCCCTCCCAAGATAAATTTGAAGTGGCAGTCGAATCAGGAGATAAAGCCCCTCGCTACATGGGGATCGTCATTAATAATTTAACGGTTAAGCCCTCTCCTTCATGGTTACAAAACAGACTGAAAGCCATAGGTATCAGTCCCAAAAACAACCTGGTTGACATTACCAATTATGTGTTGCATGATCTTGGACAGCCGCTTCATGCTTTTGATTTAAACAAGATTAAAAAGGGAATCATTGTTAAAACAGTCGCACAAGACACCCCTTTTGTGACTCTTGATGGCGAAGAACGCAAGCTCCATTCTGAAGATTTGATGATTTGCGACCACGAGAAACCGCTTTGTTTGGCTGGAGTTTTTGGAGGTCAAGATTCGGGAGTAAGTGAAAAAACAAAAAGTATATTTTTGGAAAGTGCCTATTTCGATCCCGTTAGTATCAGAAAATCTGCTAAAAGGCATGGGTTGAATACTGACGCTTCTTTCCGTTTTGAAAGAGGTATCGACCCTGAAATAACCCTGTATGCTTTAAAATATGCTTCCAATATGATTGTAGAATTGGCAGGGGGTAGTATTGAAGGAGAATTATTTCAAATCAACCAAGAATTTCCTGATCCGCACAAATTCATGTTGTCTTTCGATCAAATCAACAAAACCATAGGTCAAAAAATTTCTAAAGATGAAATTTCTAACATCTTGACGGGTCTTGAAATCAAAATTGTTCACTCTAATGACGAGGACGTGTTGATTGAAATTCCACCCTACAGAGTCGATGTAACCCGTCCAGCAGATGTAATTGAAGAAATTTTGAGAATCTATGGCTACAACAATATTGGCATTTCCAAAACACTCCACTCCAACATTCCTGATTTTGTAAATTCCAACGATCACATCATTTCTGAAAGACTGTCGGAACAACTTGTGAGTTTGGGCTTTAACGAAATCATGAACAATTCCATCTCCAACCCTCAATACAGTGAATTGACAGAGGAAATCAAAAATACAGAAGGCGTAAACCTCCTCAATCCATTAGGAAAAGAACTTTCCCAGATGAGGACTTCCCTCCTACCGGGAGTGCTCGAAGTGATGGCTTTTAATCACAACCGACAAATCAAATCCTTAAAACTTTTTGAACTTGGCAAGACCTATCAAATAAATAAAAAAGCTTACCGGGAAGATAAATTCCTAACCCTTGCAATGAGCGGAGAAATTTATTCGGAAAATTGGAATGTCAAACAGCAACCTGAAATGTTCTTTTATTTCAAGTCCGTCATACAACAATTAATCAGAAAACACCTCTCAGCCCATTGGGAAGAAAGCAGTACTGATAAAGATATCTTTTCAGAGGGCCTTACCTATTCTTTCCAAGGAAAACCATTGGTGCATTTTGGATTTGTTAAAAGTGAAATCCTCAAGAAATTTGATCTCAAACATGAGGTTTTATTTGCAGAAATTGATTTTAAAAAACTTACCCAACTCATTGACAACAATGAGATTCAATATCGGGAAATTCCAAAGTTTCCCCAAACAAGAAGAGATTTTGCGTTGTTATTGGATCAATCCGTACCCTTTGAGGCATTAAAACAAATCGCTTTTAAAACCGAAAAAAACATCCTCAAAAGTGTTGAACTTTTCGATGTTTATGAGGGCGACAAGCTTTCCAAAGGTAAAAAATCCTACGGTGTAAGTTTTTATTTTCAGGATCCTAAGAAAACGCTGACCGACAAATATATAGATAAAATCATGCAAAAGTTGCAAAAGCAATTTGAAGATGAATTAGGAGCACAGCTCCGTTGATTGAAAAAATAAGTTTTTATTTTTTTGAGGGTTGTTAAAACCTAATTTTATTACTAATTTTACAAGGAGAAAAAGATAGATGATGATGAAGTTTTTCCCTCCCACTCAATTAGACCAAGTTCTTGAGAAAGTAGCACAACAAGATTCCTCCTTAGACATTGGAGCACTTCTGAAGGTGTTAAACGACAATACTTTGACCACCAATGATTTCAATTTTGATCAATTGGAAACCAACAGGATATTCCATATCAATCAAATCAAAAAAGTATGCATTGATTACCGTTTGAGATTTTTAGATCTCAAATACTTCAAGGGTAATATTCCTCAAGAGGGCATTGAAAAAATTGTCCAATTAGAAAAGGAACACCAAACTTCATTGGACGGTTTCAAGGTGATGGCTCCCTCTGTTCTCTTTAGGCTTAAAAAGACGGACGATCCCCTTTTGTTCGTCCCTTTGGGAAATGATTATTTTTATCTCATTCACAAATGGGGAGATGATTTGTCTTTCCTTCGTAAGGCGTGGGCTTGGCCTTTCAAAAACATTTGGAATTTATTGACAGCCGTGCTGGTCATTAGTTTTTTTGTTACACTTCTCACTCCATATCAAATATTCACCAAAACGCCTACCCCCACTACCTTTTGGATGCTGTATTTTTTTATGTTCAAAGCCATTGCCTCTATCGTTTTGTTCTATGGCTTTGCGTTAGGCAAAAACTTTAACCCCGCAATTTGGAATAACCGCTACGACAAAACCTAACCAAAAATGCCCCAAGAATTTGTTCAGATATTTAATGGCAGTTCCATTACTCTTATGGCAATTGCCGACTCACTAAATAAAATAGGTATCAACCCCATAATCAAAAACCCATCAGAATCGGCACGCTTGGCAGGATTTGCAAGCTTATCTTCCGATCAAACCCTTTGGGTACATATCGATGAAAAAAAGCGAGCACTTGAGGCAATAAAATCTCTCGAGTTTTAATTTTCTTTTATTTTTTATATTTGACGCTATGAAAAAATGGTTTTTTATCTCCACGCTTGCATTATTATTTTGCCTTTCCAATAACACTCAAGCTCAAACAGACCCAGACGAAATGGGCGCATGGTACATGTATGTGTTCAATACCAAATTCAAAAAAGACAGTCTCTGGGGAATTCAAGGAGACGTACAGCATCGAAATTTTAATGTGATCGGAGACTTACAACAACTGCTGATTCGTGGTGGAATCACCTACATGCCTAAAGAAAGTCCTCTGAAGCTGACCTTGGGTTATGCCCATATCACCAATGGAACAGCGGGAGATAGCAAAGAAAGTTCTGTAGAACATCGTTTCTATCAAGAAACCTCTTTCCCCATCAAGTTGGGAAAAGGTTTGTATTCCAATCATCGTTTCAGGTACGAAATGCGCATCATGGAAGATCAAGATTTCAGAACCAGATACCGTTATGCTCTTTTTCTTAACATTCCACTCAACAGTACAGTCATTGAACCCAAAACAGTGTACCTCTCTCTTTACAACGAAGTATTTATCAATGGACAAAGAAAAATAGGTGATGGAAATACAGTACCCTTCTTCGATCGGAATCGACTCTATGGAGCCTTGGGCTTCATGATCAGAAAAGGATTAAAAATGCAGTGCGGCATGATGCGACAAACTTCCAATAGCTTTGGAAAAAACCAACTGCAACTCAGTTTACATCACACCTTTTAGTTTGTCATCTAACTGATTGATAAACAGTAGAAAATAAAATTTTAAGAATACATTTTGCTTCTCAGTTCCTTAATTTTTGGATCGATCATATAATCATCAAAAGTACTGTAACGATCGATGATCCCATTGGGAGTAAGTTCCAAAATTCTATTGCCCACAGTTTGAGCAAATGCATGGTCATGAGTGGTACAAAGAACCGTTCCCTTAAAGTTTTTCAATGAGTTGTTGATTGCTGTAATCGACTCCAAATCTAGATGATTCGTGGGTTCATCCAGCATCAGAACATTGGCGCGAGACATCATCATCTTAGAGAGCATACAACGTACCTTTTCGCCACCAGAAAGAACATTAGAGGCTTTTAACGCTTCGTCTCCACTAAACAACATTTTCCCTAAAAAACCACGAATGTAAACCTCTTCCCTTTCTTCTTCGGTTTGAGACCACTGACGAAGCCAATCTACCAATGATAAATCAGAACTAAAAAAAGATTCATTGTCCAATGGCAAATAGGCCTGGGTAGTGGTAATTCCCCATTCGTATTTCCCGCCATCGGCTTTCAAACTCCCATTGATGATTTCATAAAAAGCACTGACCGCTCTGGAGTCTTTGGAATAGATAATGGCCTTATCTCCTCTCGATAAATTAAAATGAACTTGATCAAAAAGCTTTTGACCGTCCAAACTACAAGACAGATCTTCAACATTTAAAATTTGATCTCCTGCCTCACGTTCTTGCTCAAAAATTATTCCTGGGTAACGACGACTTGAAGGGCGAATCTCTTCAATATTCAATTTGTCGATCATCTTTTTTCGCGATGTAGCTTGTTTGGACTTGGCCACATTGGCAGAAAATCGAGCAATAAATTCTTGTAACTCTTTCTTTTTTTCCTCTGCTTTTTTATTCTGTTGGGCTCTTTGTCTCGCTGCCAGTTGACTGGACTCGTACCAAAAAGTGTAATTTCCTGAATAATGGTTAATTTTTCCAAAATCAATATCTGAAATATGCGTACAGACAGCATCGAGAAAATGACGATCGTGTGAAACTACGATCACAGTATTGTCGTAATTGGCCAAAAAATTCTCCAACCACATAATCGTATCATAATCCAAATCATTTGTAGGCTCATCCATGATCAAAACATCAGGATCACCAAAAAGTGCTTGTGCCAATAGCACTCTTACTTTTTGCTTTCCATCCAGATCAGCCATGGCCGTGTGGTGAAGATGCTCAGGGATTTCCAAATTAGACAAAAGGGAAGCCGCAGCACTTTCTGCATTCCATCCATCCATCTCTTCAAATTCAATTTGTAATGCTCCAACCTTTTCCCCGTCAGCGTCAGAAAAATCAGGCTTGGCGTAGAGATCTTCAATGGCTTGTTTGATTTTGAAAAGAGGCTTGTTACCTCTCAATACCGTTTCCAAAACTGGATACTCATCACATGCATTGTGGTTTTGTTCCAAAACCGACATTCGTTTACCAGGTTCCAAAAAAACTGATCCTGAATTCGCCTCTTGTACCCCGCAAATAATCTTTAAAAAAGTAGATTTCCCCGCTCCATTGGCACCAATGATTCCATAGCAATTGCCAGGTGTAAAAGTAACATTGACTTCATCGAAAAGCACCCGCTTGCCAAATTGAACCGATAAATTATTAACCGATAACATATCTTTAACTTTGCTTTGGCAAAAGTAAATATTTCTCTAACAGCGTTTACTTTTTTTTAAACTTTAGTTGCTGTAACTTGCATTATCATATGGGTCACGAAAAACAATACCGCAGATTTTTAATTGGGCTTCTTCTCATTTCAGGATGCTTCTCTTGCGAACATCCACAAACCAACGATAAAATCTTCTTTGGTGGTCAGATTGTCAACCCCTCCTCTACATATGTCACATTGTACAAGGACAACCGAACAATCGATTCCCTTGCCTTGAATCTCAACTATCGTTTTTTTAAATATTACGATTCTTTAGACACTGGTATTTACAAATTAGAACACATTCCTGAATACAAGTCTGTTTTTTTGGAAAAAGGAGACAGCATTTGGGCCAGGATCAATGCTTCCTCCTTCAATGAATCCATAGTTTACTCGGGTCGAGGTGCCGCTAAAAACAATTTTATGATGGAATTGTTACTCAATTTTGAAAATGAAAACAGCTTCCTCTCCACAAAGTATTCCAGTGACAGTAAAACCTTTACCGATTTAATCGATTCATTACTATTGGAGAAAAAGAACAAATGGATTTTAATGGACTCCATCAATCAACTCTCTCCCATAGCTCAAAAAATCACCCAAGCCGCCTACATCTACCCCTATGCCACCCGTAAAGAACGCTATGCACTGCTCAGAGGCACCTTTTGGGATCAAAGAAAAGACACACTCTATTTTGATTATCGAAAATATCTCAGCCTATCAGAAACCGATCTGGCATTTTTCGACCCTTACATAAATTATCTACTCAATTACTTAAGCGAGAAAGCACTAGACAGTGGCCAAAACTACTTTAAAAACAGACAAAAAACCGAATTCAATATCAAACGATTACAGTTGATCGAAACCCACATCAAGGGGAATGTACTGAAAAATAACCTAGCAAGAGCTGTGGCATTCGAGGAATTGATGAAATCGAATAACCACAACAACCATGAAGAGTTCCTGCAACAATTCATTATAACAAACAATTCTAAATCGTACCTCACCGAAGTCCTGGACCTTCACAATGACATAGAGAACATGTCAACAGGCAAAAAACTCCCAGAATTGAAACTTCAGAATCATCAATTAGAAGTTGTAAGCACAGATCAAATCATCGATCAACCCACGATATTCTATTTTTGGTCTCAAACCCAAATGATGCACTACAAAAGCACCATCATGAAAGTCAAAAGTTTGGAAAAAAAATTCCCGAAATATCAATTCAAAGGCATTTGTTTACAACCCTTCAATGAAATAGTTTTCGAGGTACACCGCATGATGAACATCAAACCTGAAACCCAATTTGCGTTCACTGATTTTGAACAAAACAGCAAAAAATGGGTTCTATCATTGCTCAACCGTGCCATAATTGTTGACAGTAAAGGGGTCATCAAGGAAGGTTTTGGCAATTTCAGCGCTCCCGATTTCCAGAAATTACTCAAACAGGATTAGTTTCCTTTTTTGTAGTCCTCCAAAAACTTTTTCAATCCACTGTCTGTCAGCGGATGCTTCAGCAATCCCATAATTGCATTCAAAGGTCCCGTCATCACATCTGCACCAATTTTGGCACAATCAATAATATGCATGGTATGACGAATTGAAGCAGCCAATATCTCCGTTTCAAAAGCATAATTATCATAAATCTCTCTGATCTCGTTGATCAAAGAAAGACCATCGGTTGAAATATCATCCAACCGACCAATAAAAGGAGAAACATAAGTAGCTCCTGCTTTAGCCGCCAATAGTGCCTGACCTGCAGAAAAGATCAAAGTACAATTGGTTTTAATGTTGTGATCCGAAAAATATTTTAAGGCTTTGATCCCGTCCTTAATCATAGGGATTTTTACTACGATTTGAGGATGTAATGCAGCCAATTGCTCGCCTTCTTTCACCATCCCTTCAAAATCGACTGAAATGACCTCTGCCGAGACATCTCCCTCCACAGCTTCACAAATATCTACGTAATGCTGAAGAATTTTATCCGAACCGGTGATACCCTCTTTAGCCATTAAAGATGGATTGGTTGTAACGCCGTCGAGTACGCCTAGGTCCTGGGCCTCTTTGATTTGATCTAAGTTAGCAGTATCGATAAAAAATTTCATTTACAATGGATTAAGGTTAAACTTTATAATGATTTTTGATGATTTTTTCAAAAAGGGTATCTGGCAGTAATCGTTTTAGTAGTAAGGATAGCTTTTGGAGAAAGGAGCCAGATTTGTAATGTACCTTTCTTTTCTTAAGCATAATTATTTTGTGTATGTGCTTAGCAAAGTCAATGGGGTCATTCCCGTCATCTACGTGCTCGTCAATAGTATCAAGAGAGTATTTGTGTAGATCGTGATAGGGAGAATCAACTTTCAGAGGAGAATAGATTCGTCTTGCCGCAATATTGGTTGCAAAATCTCCGGGAGCCAAAGTCACCACATCCACACCAAACCGCTTTACTTCCATCCTCAAAGCCTCCGAAACAATACCCAAAGCCCCTTTTGAAGCAGAATACACCCCCCTAAAAGGCAAACCCATATAACCGCCAATGGAAGTGACATTGATGACCAAACCCGATTGTTGTTTGCGCATGAACGGCAATACCTTTTGGGTCAAAGTCAATGGTCCAAATAAATTGGTGGTAAAGTGTGATTCCATTGAAGCGAGATCAATCTCTTCCACTGGACCAATGATTCCAGCCCCCGCATTATTAATCAGCACATCGATACGTCCTGCTTTAGCGATCACCTGATCCACCAACACCTGCGCACTTGCGGGTTGATTCAAATCAAAAGGTAAAAGTTCGACACCCTCCACCAAATCGTACTTTTCAGGACTCCTTGACGTGCCAAATACACGAAAATTTTGTGCCGACAAATAAGAAGCAGTGGCTTTGCCAAGGCCAGAAGAGGCACCCGTAATCAAAATTACTTTAGTCATAAAATAAAAATGGGCAAGCGATCTACATCACACCGCTACGACCGCCTACCCTTGCTGCGTTCCCGCCCTGGGGGGATTCGGCAGGAGCTGGTTGTGCAGGACTTGCCCACAACAAAGATAATAGGTTTCCAACGTTAGACAATTATTTTAAATTCTTAATTTTAACACTTTTAAGACCTCTGTCAAATGAAAATTTGGATACTACTACTCTCTGTACTTTTTCTCAAATGCAATGCCGATCTATCAAAGGATTTCAAATTTAAAATATTTGAAAAAAACAAAAAGTTCACCACCAACGATACCCTAACATTAGATATCTACAACAAAAAAAAACACCCCATCGACTCCGTAGTTTATCGATTGGATGGTCAAAGAATTGCGACAACAGAACCGCTAATAAATAAAAAATTGGGGCTTTACAATCTTTCTGCCGAAGTTTACAGTTCTGGTCAAAAAGTAAAGTTCAATGAACAAATTCATATCGTTTCTAAAGACAAACCCAAGCTGTACACTTACACCGTTATAAACGAATATCCACACGACAAAACTGCTTACACTCAAGGTCTTGAGTTCTACCGAGACACCCTCTATGAAAGTACTGGTTTACGAGGGAAATCCAGTTTGCGAAAGGTGAATTTCAAAACCGGAGAGATTTTCAAGCAAGTTACACTGAACAAAGTTTATTTTGGAGAAGGAATTTCTATTTTAAACGATCGATTGTTTCAACTCACTTGGCAGGGAAACATGGGCTTTCAATACGACCCCAATTCACTCAAAATGCAGCGCTCTTTTGCCTACCAAAACAGCAAAGAAGGCTGGGGACTTTGCAATGACGGTCAGAATTTATACAAATCAGATGGCACCCATCAAATCTGGATCCTAGACCCTCAGAACCAAAAAGAAATGGGTAAAATACAAGTCATGACAGACAAAAATGCTCTAAAAAAAATCAATGAATTGGAATGGGTAGATGGAAAAATATTTGCCAATACCTATCAATTCAAAAAGGAAGTGGGTGTTATTATCAATCCCATGACTGGAGCCGTAGAAGGAGTCATTGATTTCTCCGGTCTTAAAAGCAAAGTTGAAAACCATCCCAGTCTCGATGTTCTCAATGGGATTGCTTACCACCCCAAAAGGAAAACTTTTTTTGTAACTGGAAAAAACTGGAGTAAGCTATTCGAAGTAAAAGTCCGTTTGAAGAAGTGAGTCATATATATTCATTCATAAATATAGTAACCAAAAAACATTTGGACGACTTAAATCACGTCAACAACGTACAATACCTTTTTTGGGCACAAGAAATCGCCAAAGCACATTGGGAAAAAATAAAAGAAAACCTCAGTGAAACACCCGCCGTATGGATGGTCAGAAAGCACGAAGTCAATTACAGACTAGGCGCTTTTTTGGGAGATTCGGTAAGAATCGAGACTTATGTTAAAGAAATCAGAGGACCTCTGTCCATTCGAGTGGTAAATTTTTTTAATGACAAAACCAATCAACTGCTGGTAAGTTGTGAGACACAGTGGTGTTGGGTTGAATTGAAGAACCGAAAACCACTAAAAGTATCAGAACCCATCAAAGCATTGTTTCTCAGTCCAGAGACCCCTTTTTGAAATTGTGATTGTACTATTCTTTCGTAAATTTTGGGGGCTTTTTTTTAAATTTCGTCTACCAAAACTTTGTAATTGGGATCTTCCAAAACATTGACATCGATAATTTTATCTGCATTTTTAAGTAATATCTGGCAGTCATGACTCAAATGACGCAGGTGGAGTTTTTTCCCTAATTTGAGATACCTTTCCGTAATTTTATTCAGCGCCTCAATGGCTGACATGTCTACCACCCTACTTTCTCTAAAATCAATAATCACCTCCTGAGGATCATTGATTACGTCAAATTTTTCATTGAAAGCGCTAATGGATCCAAAAAACAAGGGGCCGTAAATCTCATAGTGTTTGACTCCTTTATCATCGATAGATTTTCGTGCACGAATTCTTTTGGCATTGTCCCAAGCAAAAACCAAAGCAGCAATGACCACCCCTAGAACCACTGCCAAAGCCAGGTTGTGAAGTAAAACCGTTACAAGGGTTACGGTAAGCATCACAAAAATATCAGATTTCGGCATTTTATTGAATGTTTTCAAACTCGACCACTCAAAAGTTCCAATGGCCACCATAATCATCAGCCCAGTAAGTGCAGCCATGGGTACTTGTTCAATCAAAGGCGCGCCAAACATTACAAAAATCAGCAAGACCACTGCTGCAACAACCCCCGATAGTCTTGCCCTGGCCCCATTGGAGATATTGATCAAGCTCTGACCGATCATGGCACAACCTCCCATGCCTGAAAATAGTCCAGAAAGCACATTGGCCATTCCTTGTGCTACGGCCTCTTTGTTTCCACTTCCACGAGTTTCCGTTATTTCATCAACAATGTTTAAAGTCAACAGACTTTCGATTAGACCAACACCTGCAACGATAAGAGCGTATGGAAACACAATGGATAAAGTTTCAAAATTCAGAGGAACACTGGGGAAATGAAAAGGAGGAAATCCCCCTTGAATTGAAGCCATATCTCCTACGGTTTTGGTATCGATGCCAAAAAAATAAACAATCCCAAAAACACTAAGAATGGCAATTAGAGAGGCAGGGAATATTTTGGTGAGTTTGGGCAACCCCCAAATAATAAGCATTGTTAAAAAAACCAATCCCATGAAAATATAGAGTGGTACGCCACTGAGCCAGCCTCCGTCAGAATTTTTAAACTGCTCCAGTTGTGAAATAAAAATGATGATTGCCAAGCCATTGACAAAACCAAAAATTACAGGATGAGGAACCAATCGCATGAGTTTCCCCAGTCTAAAAAATCCAGCCAACAACTGGATGATCCCGGCCATGATAACGGCAGCAAAAACATATTCAGGTCCGTGCGAAACAACAAGGGTCACAATCACAATGGCAACGGCGCCTGTTGCTCCAGAAATCATCCCGGGTCGACCTCCAAAAACAGAAGTGATTAATCCCATAACAAATGCTGCATAAAGTCCTGTAAGAGGTGACAAACCCGCTACTAAAGCAAAAGCAACTGCTTCTGGAACTAAAGCCATTGCTACTGTCAAGCCCGATAAAACCTCAGTTTTGTAATCTACTTTTTGTTTAAAATCAAACAAGTTTAAGTACTGCTTCATATCGAATTGAGAAAGTGATTAATCATTTTAAAAATTAAAATAACAGGGTTTAGAAGTGAAAAATTCTCTGATAGAAATTTAAAATTTTGGTAAGAGAAAATGTTTGCAATTACGTCCTAATTATCAGGGCGCAAACTTAGTGTTATTTTGTCTCATTTAGAGAGACAAAGACAATAAAAAATAAAAAAACTTATCGACTCAATTCTGGGTTTGACTTTGGAATAATCGATTTCAAAAGTTAGTTTTTCAAGTGATAAGAATTGATCAATTTTCACCAGTAGCGTGAACAACTACTGATTGACCTGCAAAACTTCCTTGGGGCAAGTCTATGAGAATTTCAGATCTGTTTTGTTCAGGGTTCCAAAAGGACTTATCGTTCACTCCCGATCCATTGAACTTTTTAGAAACTTTTAAAAGCAATGTGCTCAGTTCCCGATTCGGATCACTAACAGTGATTTTTTTAATTTTATTTTCGACATCCATCTGAATCATGACGATACAAGGAGCACTTACCTCTATTACATTCTCCTTACCCATTGCTAATTTTCCAGCCTTGTAAAATACCGCTTGTAGTAGTCCGAGTTCTTTATGACCAACCGCTTGTAAATATGGAGTGTTGGATAAAATTTCAATCGATTCAAGAAGGTTATTTGATTTCAATCGATCCAAATTAATATTGGGCCATACAATGTATTCGTATGAGGCATTGTCAGGTCTCTCACCATGATCAATCCAAGCTTTAAAAATATCTTTAGAAATGGTTTCTTTTGAAGAATCAATTTGTTTACTAATATTCCACCATGATCCAATCGAAGCGTCGTTTTGAATCGAAACATCAATGGAATTAGGAAATATGTATGCCACATCATCGTGATGAATCCAATCTGCATCAGTATAAACTTTAGAACTTCGCTCGAGGATTTGTTGTTTTTTCATTGAAGAAATTGTAACCGCTCCATTCAACAAACTCTGATTCAGGGTTGTGGTGACCTCATTGGGCGCTTTTGATGAGATTCCTGAGCCCAAACAAACGTATTGCTCGTCAAAGAAAAACCAACTCTTTCGCACTACCAAAGGGTCGTGGATGCTTTTAAAATCAAATCCTACCACTCCATAACGACCATCAGTGGTCGCACCTACAAAATCGGTTAAACCCAATTTTTTGATTTCATTGGCAGGGGGTAAATTATCTTTTTGAACTACGGTAGTCCCTGTGATCTTTTGATAATCCAAAACAGGAGAAATATCATCGTACTCATCTCCGCGAGTGTAAATATGGTTCGCCCCATCTCCCCTATGATGATTCAATAAACCTTCGCTATTGTATGGGCTTTCCATGTTCATGTTTCGGGAAGAATACAGTCGGACAGAAGTGAAAAAATCAGGTCTTTGTAAAGTAAAATGCTCGCTGTTCCAGTAAAAAGTAGCGTGTGAAATTATCCCCTCAGATTTTCCGCTAGACCTCAAATCTATGATATTATTCATTTCTTCTTTTCTGTAATCTGTCAGAGTAGCTATTTTAATGGGAATTTTATTATCATAATTTTTTGTTGCCCTTGGTCTAGAGATACTTCTGTTTTTGGCTCCATAATCGGGTTTGATGCCAAAAACGGACGTTTTACAAACCCCATCCAAATAATAATCCACCAGTATTTTAGTCTTTTCTGCCGAAAAAGCATATCGAGTCCCTCTGGAGTAATAAGCCCACTCTACGAAAGCCTTTGCCCAATTTAGCCCATAAGACAAGGTGTTGTTCACCCCATCGGTTCTATGATGGAAGCTATTATCATATTGTAACCCCCTTCCATTGGCTTTTAGGAATTCTGCAAAACCACCAGTATTTGATTGAGAATAGGTGTAACCAAATTCGGTTCCGATCCATTCTACATACTTGATTTCATTTTCAATGATTTCGATGATCTCCTCAAAATTTTGTTGGTTTCCCAAAAAAAGTTGATTTTTAGCAGCAATCGAGGAGACCTTAATTCGATCTCCCCCAGGGCGTGAACCTCCCTTGTTAATATCGGCACGATTGATCATTAGCTGAGATTGAGTAATGAGTTTTTGAGGTAATTCTTCACCAACAATCAACATCAATTCCACCATACTCCCGGGGGTACCGATTTGATTGTTCCACCAATTTTCGCCAATAAAATCATTTTCACACCAAAACTGAAGCCCCTTTATTATATTTTTAATCAGGGTTTTGTTCCCGTAATATTTTGATAAGGAGCTTTTGTATGCCACACCCATTTTCACAAGGTTGTAGAGGTGTATTCGGTTGTCAAATCCTTCCCTAGAAACATCACTGTAATGGATTTGAGGCCATTTTTCGCCATCAAAATCCGCCAATATCTGATTAATCATCAAATCGTCAAAACCTTTCGTATTAAGTTTGTTCTTGTCTCCCGAGTAGGAATCGAGAATCTGGTTGTAAATCCTATTTTTTATGGTCTCTAAATCGTTTTGCTGAGCCCACAAGTCAGGAACAAAAAAGCAAGTACAAAAAATCAGGACAAAGCGGATCATAAAAATATAGGGCGTTCTCATCAATAATGTCATAAATGTTTTTTTAATGACCTTCGGTAAACACTACCAAAAAATCAATTCATCCATGAATATCCATGAATTTCTGTTCTTCTGCTTTCGGTAGACAGGAGCGTCGGGAAATTTCATGTGATTGACGGCCACCACCTTTACATCTTTATGGTTTTTCAAATCAACCTCAAGGGTAAAGTCTCGAAAATAGGAGACGCGTTCGTCTGGTTGTTTTTGAACTGGAATAGACAAAGAATTAAGTAAAACGTATTTTCCATCGGGGGATTTACCGAATACTTTTATTTTTTTGGGGAAAATGGTTTTCATGTCCTGATTTTCCAGTAAACTCAATGTAACATAATTGATTTTTTCGGGTTCATTGAGCTTTACCTCAACCTCCAGATCTTGTTCTACAACTCCCAACCAAGTTTTGGCGTGTTCAATACTGGTTCCCCTGTAAACTCTTTCCCCTTTTTTTCCATCAAATATTATGGCTTGGTTGTCCTCAAAAGTGAAATCTACATGATGACTGATAGAAAAGCTCCTGTCCAATTTATTGTTGACTTGATAGTTCAGTATGTGGTTTTTGTTTTCAAATATCATTTGTTCAAATACCTCACTGTCATTCCAGCCTTCCTTGATGGATTTTGCCTTGAGCATTGAAGAGCTTTTTAGCATGATGGGAGTCTGGTAAACGGCAGCATTCTCATCTGGCTCGCTACCATCCAAAGTGTAGTGAATCTTTATGTTTTTTACCTTAGGCTGTTCAAACTCAATCATTACCGAATCTTTGAAAATGGTATTTGAATTTAAAATTTTGGGAGCGCTCAGGCTTAATTTCTCAGAAAATAATTCTGAAGTTCCAAAATTGAAAAGTGCTGGTGCAATAGAGGCCAGCTGTTTTTGTTCCTTTTGATCAACTGAAGTATTCCATGCATAGATCGTTTTGGGCTTTGACTTTTCGAGCAAACTCATGAGTCCTTGACGACTCACATTTGTACGACAGACATTCAACACCTCCAATGATAAATTAGTGATGGATGCCATTGCGGCATCACTGATTTTGGTTTGATCTAATCGCAACACCCTGATACGGGGAAAATCAGTTAAAACTGATGCCATTTTATCATTAAAATTGGTGTGACTGAGATCCAATTCAATGATTTGATTTTTGACCTTAAGCAAATCATCAATATCATCCTCAGTCAATTGTTTTTTCATGAATTTGACTTTTAACAAATTGTCATGCAAGGCATTGGGTCGTATTCTAAAACCAGAGGCCATGAGTTTGGCCAAGTCAGATTGATTTGCTGGTTCCACCTGTTTTCCGACTCCCAAAAAACTCAACACTTTACTTTTGAGTGTATCGTTTTCAACCAAACTCATGGATCCCTCTTTAAGATAGGTTCCAGAGGTAACCCAGTGTGTTAAGAGCCACTGTTCCTCTTCAGTCAATTGCGTTTTATTCTTGGGAGGCATGTGCAGTTTGTCGTCTAGGGGAAGGTAAATGTATGTCAACAAACGTCCCTTTTCCTTGTTATCGATATCAAACATACTGCCGCGCTCCCCCCCTTTTAAGACCAAATCGTAACGATCCAACCTCAAATCACTTTTGCTTTTGGTCGCATTGTGACAGCTGATGCACTTGTCCTCAAAAATAGCATGCACCACCTCATTGTAATAATCAATACTGTCTTTTTGAACCATTATTTTGGGTTTTTCAAACAAAGAGGCTGTAGAGAGGTATTCTTCACCGTGGGTAATCTGAGCCCCTTTATGACCGGTAACGCTCAAAGCCAAAAGGGTTACTACAAATGCACCCAAAAACAGATTGTTCTTTTCCTTCATACGATGCAGAACGCTTAAGCTAAAACTCAAAATAAGGGTAACAATACCCGCCCAAAAATGGAATTTTAGAGTTTGAAAATCGTATGCGGTATCAAGAGAGAGAAAATAGCCCAATACCGTAGCCAATAAAGCACCAGCAAGTGAAAAATCTACTCCTACTCGAATTGCTTTTTCTAGGGATACTTTTTGATACCTTGAGACGAGAACCAACAAAAATGTCATCAACAAAGCCCCGATGGGAAGGTGTAACACTAGTGGGTGAAATTTTCCTACGTATTTTAATATTTCTAGGGTGTAATCCATTCAACTAACTCGCTAAAATATCTCTTTTGACTTCGCCCGAAACATCGGTGAGTCTGAATCTTCGTCCTTGGGTTTTGTAAATCATTTTTTCGTGATCGACTCCAAATTGATGTAACAATGTGGCTTGTAGGTCGTGGACATGCATTGGGTCTTTGACGATGTTGTAACCAAAATCGTCCGTTTCTCCATAACTGAATCCAGGCTTGATCCCCCCACCAGCCATAAAAATGGTAAACGAACGAGGATGGTGGTCTCTACCGTAGTCTGTGTCGGTCAATCGTCCTTGACAATAATTGGTTCGACCAAATTCACCTCCCCAAATTACCAGTGTATCTTCCAGCAAACCTCTTTGTTTAAGGTCCATGATCAATGCAGCAGTTCCCTGATCCACATCTTCGGCTTGTCGCTTGATTTGTGCCGGTAAATTGTCGTGTTGATCCCAACCCGTGTGATACAATTGAACAAATCGTACATCTTTCTCGATCAGTCGGCGTGCCAAAAGACAATTGGCAGCATAGGTTCCTGGGGTGTAAGAGTTTTTACCGTACATTCTCAAAATGTGATCTGGCTCGTCGCTAATGTCCATTACTTCCGGCACCGAAGTTTGCATTCGGTAAGCCATTTCGTAATTGGAAATTCTACTGTTGATCTCTGGATCACCAAAAGTTTTCTCTTGTGCTTCGTTGAGTGAGGCCAAATGATCCAACATCTTTCTCCTTTCGTTTTTGGAAACACCTTCGGGATTTTGAAGGTACAAAACTGGATCTTTACCCGATCGAAACTGCACCCCCTGGTGCAAAGAACTTAAAAAACCATTTCCCCACAAACGAGAGTAAAGGGGTTGAGGCTGCGGTTTTCCATTTCCAGTGGAAAGCAAAACAATGAACGAAGGTAAATTGTCATTCAAGCTTCCTAGACCATAGCTCATCCATGATCCAATACTTGGACGTCCTGGTAATTGAGAACCCGTTTGAAAAAATGTAATGGCTGGGTCGTGATTAATGGCTTCAGTGTGCATTGACTTGACAAAACACAATTCGTCCACCACTTTAGAAACATGAGGCATCAGATCGCTCACCCAAGCACGTGACTCTCCGTACTGTTTGAAATTGTAAATACTTCCAGTAACTGGAAATCGATCCTGACCCGATGTCATCCCAGTAAGTCTCTGTCCCTTTCTGATGGAATCAGGTAAATCTGTACCTCGATATTGGTTCAAATAAGGTTTGTAATCGAACAAGTCCAACTGCGAGGGCCCGCCACTTTGGAAAAGATAGATTACTCTTTTGGCCTTAGGAGCAAAATGAGGTAAAGGTAAAGGCCCCGCTTGTAACTGAGGTCCATTCTGTAGGGAGACACCCGTGCCAAAGGGATCTACCAAACTTCCCAAGGCCAAACCACCGATGCCGAAACCCAAGTTTTTGAGAAAATGGCGACGGTTGTTATTCAAAAAATATTTGTTTAATTCTTCCATGGTTTAACTTTTCTGAGAGGTTTCATCCAAATTATAAATCAACAAAGCCAATGAGGTAAAGCTTCTCTTTTCAATATCTTCTGAACTCAGACCCTTTTCTTTTTCCTTGTGAAGGTCTCCGATATTATCCAGATAATCCATCATTTCAGACAAAGATTTTTTATTGGGTATTCTTCCAGTAATACGCCTGTGAATGGCAACCACTCTATCTTTGTCTTTTTCTATTTCACTGTCCAAAATCAATGAGGCGATGGATTGAGCTGCCATTTGGACCTGTGGATCATTCAGGAGAATGAGTGACTGTAATGGGGTGCTGGTCTTTTGGCGTTCTACCGTACAATAATCTCTTGTAGAAGCATCAAAAGTTACCATACCTGGAGGAGGAGCAGTTCTTTTCCAATAGGTGTAGAGACTCCTTCTGTATTGATTACCACTGGAGGACATGATGTAGCGTTTTAACGAATTGGAGGTACTTCCTCCAGTCAAATCATCCCACAAGCCTGGGGGTTGATATGGTTTTACACTTGGTCCTCCTATTTTGTCCACAAACAAACCGCTACTCACCAAAACATTGTCTCTAATCATCTCCGCTGTAAGTTTTTGGCGAGGAAATACAGATAAGTAATGATTTTTGGGATCAATTTCCAATTGAAGCGCATTGGGTTTACTCGATTGTTGATAGGTCGCAGACATCACCATTCTCTTGATCATTTTTTTGGTATCCCACCCCTCTTCCATAAAAGTAACGGCCAACCAATCCAATAATTTTGGATGCGTGGGCAGTGCACCTTGATTTCCAAAGTCTGAAGGAGTAGCAACAATCCCCATTCCGAACAACTGCTGCCAAAGATTGTTAACCGCCACCCGAGCCGTTAATGGGTTTTGGGGATCAAAAAGCCATTGTGTCAATCCCAAACGGTTTTTGGGGTAACGAGCATCAAATTTTAGAATGTTTTCTGGCATTCCTCCTTCAGCCTCTATGGCGGTTGGAGCATCATAAGCTCCACGGTTCAAAACGTAAGTATTGCGCAAATCCTCAACCTCTTTCATCACCATTACCTCTACATCAGGAATACTGTCAGGCCACTGGACAAAACGAAGTTCATTATTGACCAACTCCTGATTCAATTTGATTTTCGGTTCTGCTACCTCCTGGTAACCGATTCTTCCCTTCTCCTCCAAACGGTTAAAAAAGCTGTAAAGGTTGAAATAGTCCTTTTGTGTAAGTTCGTCATATTTGTGATCGTGGCAACGGGCACATTCCATGGTCAAACCCATAAAGGATTTGGCAGTTGTTGCGGTCCGATCAGCCACATACTCAACCCGATATTCTTCTTCAATCACCCCACCCTCTTGGGTAATCATGTGATTGCGGTTAAAACCAGTTGCCAAAATCTGTTCCTTGGTTGCGTCTGGTAGTAAGTCCCCCGCCAATTGCCAACTCACAAATTCGTCATAAGGAAGGTTTTTGTTGTAGGCGTGTATTACCCAATCACGCCACGGCCACATGAATCGCTCTGTATCGTCTTGGTAGCCATTGGTATCTGCATATCGGGCAATATCCATCCATATCGATGCCATCCGCTCCCCATATGATGATGATTGTAGCAATTGGTCTACAACTTTTTCATAGGCATCCTCGCTTTTATCTTTCAAAAAACGATCGATTTCACTTACTGAAGGAGGAAGACCAGTCAAGTCGAAGTACAAACGTCTTAGCAACAATTCTTTAGGGGCTCTGGCAGATGGTTTTAAGCCTTTTTTCGCCATTTGCGCTCCGACAAATTGATCAATTGGATTGAGATTCCAATGGTCAAAATCATGGTCAGAGGGATTGTTTTTAATGGGTGAATTGTAAGCCCAATGGGTAGACCATTCAGCACCTTGTTCAATCCATTTTTCTATGATTTGCTTTTCGGTTTCTGACAATATCAAATTGGATTCCGGAGGAGGCATTTGGTGAGAGGCTCTCGTGGAACGAATCCGATCGACCAATTCACTTTTTGAGAGATTCTTTGGAAAAATAATCTGTTTTTGTGGGTTTTCCTGACTTACTCGATACCAATCCCTGCTCACGTCCAATCGGAAATTTGCCTCAACAGCGTTGGGGTCTGGACCGTGGCATGTGTAACATTTGTCAGAAAGAATGGGTTTTACATCAAAGTTGTAACTCACCACTTCTGGGATGGACACATTGCTCGATTCAGTCAATCCAGAGGAAGCTATGGGTTGCAATTCACCGTCGGGTTGTGATGGGTAAATTGACCTCAGAACCAAAGCGAACACAAATGCACCCAAAAAAAATAGTAGAGGGGAAAGTTTTTTCAAAATTCTAAGATTATTTAACAATACTAAAATAGTAAAAAAAAAAACTCTTCTCCATCCTGCTTTAACCTGCTTCGTGTGAGGTCAAATAGTTTAACCCGAACTATGCATTAGGGCTTTGTTATGAATGTTGAAAGCAGAATAAAACCAAGTGTTTTCTTGATTTAATCGTTAAAAAGAGGTTTCCCTATCATCAAAAGATGCACCTCTTGAGCAATCGCAGTAGAATTGTCCTCATCATCAGGGTTTGAGAGGATTCAATCTTTTTAATCTACAACGGTTTACTTATAAGAAAATCCTTAAAAAAGTAATTTGAACCCAGGGCAAAAATAAAAGCAACCAAAAAACACAATGTGGAATAAATTTATTTAGTGTATAAATATTTCAATTCACTAAATTTTTTGATACTGAATAAATGAATTTAGTAAGCATTAGATGTGATTCTTTTATCTTGGATTTTTACATTTCAAAAATCTGAATGTCCTAGGCTTGTAAATCACCCTATTCGTTTTTTTATCAGATGTAAGGGAAACGATTCCAATCTTTCTCGGTCTTATTTTCTCTTTTGAGAAATGGGTGTGAAACACATAGTTTATTTTTTTGTCATCAAAAAAAACATCACCATGGCCAGGTCCATTTTGATCAATTATTTTAGAGTGAATTAAGGGATTATGATCCGATTTAATCCATGGACCTTCAGGACTAGAGCTGGTTGCATAACCCACTGCATATTTTGGACTTTTAAAATTATTTGCTGAATAAAACATATAATACAGCTCATTAATCTTAATAACAGATGGGCCTTGATTGCTCCTAGGTTCTAGACCATCATTATCTTCCCAAATTTGATCTGTAGAGATACATTTCTTGACAGTTTCATGTTTTAAGGTTTTTAAATCATCACTCAGCTCACCTACAAAAATCACATTTCCCTCTTGAGCCCTTCTCGTATGAAATAAATAGTATTTTCCTTTGTCAAAAAAAACGAAAGGATCAAGTTGTCTAATATTTGTCTCGTAATGATTTTTGAACTCATTCACAAAAGGTCCTAAAGGGCTATCAGAGAATGCTATGGCAATTTTTTCATTGGCTGTGTATACCATGCAATATTTTTTTCCATTTTTAAAAACATGGGGGGCCCAAAAGCCCTTGGCTCCATATGCATCTCCTTTTCTTAATGCAAAACCCCTTGGCTTCCAATCATAAAGATTGTCTGATTCATACACAAAAAAACCATCATTCGTTTTTTTTGCACCCCCAGATGAAGTTCCATAAAGGTAGTACTTGCCTTTTTCAAAGAATATAGTCGGATCTGATAATAAAATATCCTTACCATTGAAGATATCCTCCGAAATGAAAAAAAATTTGATTATCATCACTGACAATAAAATTAAAATAGAGTATTTTAAAAATACATTATTCATAACCCCCGAAGATTTTTTTTAAAAAACTCAACCTTACAAAACAAAAAATGAAACTAACTGTTTAGTTTTATCCTTAAAATCTTGTAAGCCTTTGTAATATTAGATTCAACAGTTTTAATTGAAATTTTCAAATGAGATGAAATTTCCATATTGGTGAGCCCATCTGTTTTGCTTAATTTAAATATTTCTCTAATTTTTTTTGGTAGTTTTTCAATTTCCTGCCTCATTTTTATCAAGTTAACATGATTTTCTTCTTGAACTTCATTTACCAATTGATTGAGTATAATTAGGTACTGGTCGTGAAGTTTTGATCTGGATTTATAGTTATTGTAGGTATCTATAAACTTGTTGAAAGTAGTCTTGTACAAGAAAGCCTCAATTGAATAATTTGGATTTAGTTTTTTTCTGAATTCAAACACTTTAATAAAAACTTCTTGAACAATATCATTTGCAGTATGGTGATCTCCACAAAGACTCAATGCATATCCGAAAAGTGGATCACCATATAAATTAATCAATTCCTCAAAAGCATCTTCCTCAGAATTTTGAAGACGCAAGATCAAGTTTTTTTTATGTGATGAATTTTTCAAAACACAATGAATATAATAAAAAATTAATTTTTGTAGGGTATTAGAATTTTGAATCGTAGATATTATATAAAGTAAATCATTTGAAAGATTCTTCAATTAACATAATAGTAAATTTTCTCAATAATAAATCCAATATAGAGGAGCTTGAGTTTTTACTCAACTGGATTGACAACACAGAAAATTTTAAAACTTTCCGTCAATTTATATCCGTACACCATCTTTCTAATCATGTGATGAATAAAGCTAACAAAGAAAAAATCATTCAAGAGATTAATTCTAGAATAAGATCTCAAAAACAAAACAAAACAAAAATTGGCAAGATGTATTTTAAGCTAACTAAATATGCTGCCATAATAATTTTATCAATTGGTTTGGGATTTTATATCAATCAAGATGAAATTATTGTTAAACAAATTGAAGAGGTTACTCCTAGTAAGATTACGCTGGAAACTTCTGAGGGGAAGCAAATAGTTATCGAGGAATCCACAAAAAAGAATATTCAAATTGGAGAAAAATTAACTGCCAAAAAGAAGCCATTAACAATCGCTTATGAAAAAAATCCAGAGATAGATGAATTAAAGTTTAACACGATTAACATTCCATATGGCAAGAGATTTAATGTTGAATTATCCGACGGCTCAGTAGTTTATCTAAATTCTGGAACTTCAATGACTTTTCCTATCCAATTTATCAAGGGAAAAGACAGAGAAGTTCATATTAATGGTGAAGCTTTTTTTGATGTTACTCATGATGATGATAATACATTCAGAGTTCGTTCAAATGATGCTATAGTAGAGGTTTATGGAACAAAATTCAATTTTAAAAATTATCCTGAAGATTCTTTTTCTGAAGTTACTCTTACTCAGGGAAGTATTGGTCTTAAGTCTGACCTTAGTGACAAAGAGGTGGTAAAGATTGAACCGAGCTTTAAAGCAAAGTTGAACAAATCTAGAAAAGATATTGAAGTTACTCGAGTTAATACAAAAATGTACACCTCATGGATAGAAGGTCGTGTAGTATTTCGAGATGAAAATATTGATAATTTAATTTTGAAGCTGGAGCGGTTGTATAATGTGAGTATCACCAATAACAACAAAAGCTTATCAAATAATTTCTTTAATGCTACAATTTTTATTGAAAATGAAACCATAGAAGATGTCCTAAAATACTTAAAAAAAGTGTATAATATTGATTACCAAGTGATTAATAATAAGATAATAATCAAATAATTTTAATTTTAAACAAAATTTTATGACATAATTAGATTTTAACTGACCAACAAAAAAAAATAAATTAACCAAAACTAAACGAACTTTATGAAATCATTTATAATTGGGATTTTTCATAATTTCTCATTAAAAAAAACTATTCATGGAAGGAAAAAAGTAATTACAACACTGTTGATGATTAGTGTTGTTTTTAACTCCTTTGCGAACAAGAATCTCTATTCACAAACAGAGATTTCTGTAGAACTCAATAACACATCAATTATTGAAGTTTTAGACTACATCGAATCAACTACCGATTTGAGGTTCATTTTTGATAGCGACATATTTAATTTTAAAGAAAAAACATCTCTTTCTATCAAGAATAAAAATTTAGATCAAACACTTAAAACCATATTTGGTGGAAAAGTAATTTATGAACTAAAAGAAAATTTAGTTTTTCTAAAAGAGATAATTAAAGAAGTTGTTGCATCCAAACCATTAAATTATGAGGAGGAAGAAGCACAGACTCCAGTAACAGGTAACATTGTTGATGAAGACGGTACTCCACTTCCAGGTGTAAACGTTTTTATAAAAGGATCTGGTGTTGGAACTGCCACTGATTTTGATGGAAATTATTCTATCCCCGCTGCCTCTGGTGATGTATTGATTTTTTCTTTTGTGGGATTTGAAAACCAAGAAGTTATGATTGGTGATCAACAAAATATTGATATTTCAATGGTTGCAGATTATGCCAATCTTGATGAGGTAGTTATAACAGGATATGGATCTACTGCTAAAAAAGATTTAGTATCATCAATTTCACAGATCAAAGGAGATGTTCTTGCCAATCAGCCTGTTGCTAGAGTTGACAACATGCTTCAGGGAAGAGCGGCAGGGGTAAACGTAGTTTCATCAAGTGGTGAGCCAGGAGCTCCAGCTGTAATTAGAATTCGTGGAATGAGTTCTATAAATGGTAACAATAGTCCTCTGTTTGTAATTGATGGATTTATAGCTGGAACTGATTTTAACCTCTCTAACTTAAATGTAAACGATGTTGAATCAATTGAAGTTTTAAAAGATGCGAGTTCGTTAGCCATATATGGAACTAGAGGAGCTGCTGGTGTAATTTTAATTAACACAAAATCTGGAAAATCGGTCCAAGAGGGCAAGATAGATGTTTCAATCAACCATTACACTTCTGTTCAACAGGTTTATAATTATCCAGAAATGGCAGATATAGGTACTTGGGCTGAATATTGGAATGAGGGGGTGACTCTTGTGCCTGGTCCTGATGGTTTTGGTTTTAATGATCCTGCTCTTGCTGATATGGCTACGCATGCTCCTAATTGGGAAAGTATTACCCCTACAGACTGGTCTGGCTTAATAACAAGAAATGGAAGAATTGATAACACGGATGTAAACATCAGTGGAAACTCAAAAAAATCTAATTATTTTATTTCCTATAATAGATTTTATCAAGAAGGTATCATCAAGGGCTCAGGACTTGAAAGAAACTCATTAAGAGCAAATATAGACCTTAAAATAACTGATAAAATTAGAACAGGGATAAGAATGAATGTCACTGATAGAAAACAGGAAAATAATAAAGTCAATTGGCAGGGAGTCTATTTTAATGCCCTACCAATTATGCCAGTTTACAATGAAGACGGTTCATATAACGCTTTAAATCCTGTAAGAGGTTCATACATGAGAAATCCAGTTGCAGATATCAACGAGAGAATTGATCATAATTTTATAACCAATGTTATAGCAAATGCCTATGTTGAAGCTGACCTCCTCCCAGAGTTAACATTGAGAAGCTCTGTTGGTTCGAATTTAAATTTTAACAAAGCAAATGACTATATAGGGACTATTGACCCAGTGAGAGCTCAACAAGGAATTGGTGGTAAAGCCGATGTCTCATTTGGAAGATCTACAGGTATTTTAAATGAAAACACTCTAACTTATACAAAAGATTTTGGAGAACATTCAATAAAGGTCCTTGCAGGTTATACCATGCAAAAGGATACTTATACAGATGTAAATGCCGGCGGATCAGGTTATGCCAATGACGTTGTAACATTTAATAGCTTATCATTAGGGGCTGATGCTTTGAGAAATATTATTGGATCTGATTATCGGCAAAGGACATTCGAGTCAATTTTGGGAAGAATAAATTATAGTTTTAGGGACAAATACCTTTTAACCCTAGTTGGACGAAGGGACGGTTCATCAGTATTTGAAAAAGGAAATAAGTATGCATTTTTCCCATCTGTTGGTGCTGCATGGAAAATTGGGGAAGAAGACTTCATGCAAGATATTGATTTGATAAGTAGTCTTAAATTGAGAGGTAGTTATGGAATTGTTGGAGAACAAGGGGTTCAGGCATATAACTCTCTGGCAAAATATACTCCAAGAAATGTATTTTTTAATCAATCAATAAGTCCTGGGGTTATTTTAGCTTCACTGCCAAGTACTGGTCTGGATTGGGAAAAAACATATCAGACTGATATAGGTTTAGAAATTGGATTTTTAAATAACAGATATTCTGTCGAAATTGATTATTACAACAAGCAAACAAAAGATCTTCTTTTAGCAAAACCATTACCAGGGACTGCTGGTGATACCAGACTTGAAAATATTGGACAAGTAGAAAATAAAGGATTAGAATTTACTTTCAATTCTGTAAACATCGAAAAAACAAATTTTGTTTGGAGTTCAAACCTTCAGATTTCTGCTAACAGAAACAAAGTTGTTAGTATAGGTGATGCTCCTTTTATAGACCTTAGAAATCCAAATCATTCTCAAGCAGGAGCTGCAGCCCTAAGGCTTGTAGCCGGTGAGGTTATGCCATCTTTTTATGGAGCGACTTATGAGGGTACTTATAAATCTGCAGATGAAATTATAGCTGACGGAAGAGAAGGAGTAGACCTTATTGGGGCACCAAATTATGTTGATCAAAATGGTGATGGAAACATCAATGATCTAGATTTTGTGAATCAAGGAAGTCCTCAGCCTGACTTTTATTATGGGCTTAGAAACACTTTGACTTACAAAAACTTTACATTAGATGTTTTCATCCAAGGAATGCAAGGAAATGAGGTTTTCGATGCATCTATATATGAATTCTACTATGGTAGAGATGCTTCATTTAATCTTTTACCACTAGTAAAAGACAGATGGACTCCAGATAATCCTACTTCAGACATTCCAAGAGCTGGAACATCAGCAGGAGGATACAGACCTAACAGTAGCTTAAATATTGTAGATGGCTCTTATTTGAGACTTAAAAATGTTACTTTAAATTACGATTTTGATACAATACCGGGTGTCTCATTTATTGAGTCCGCAAGTGTGTATTTAACTGGTAACAATCTACTTTTATTGACTGACTATCAGTGGGGAGATCCAGAAGTTAGTGATGGTGGAGCAAATACAGTTGCTCAAGGGGTTGCCGATGATCAGTATCCCTATGCATCATCTGTCGCACTTGGTTTTAGATTAAACTTATAAAATTTATACGATGAAAAATATTAAATTAAATCCAATTAAATTTTTATTATTTACATCTCTGTTTTGTTTTTTTTCTTCATGTGAAGAGTACTTAGACGAAGATTTTAGAGATGGATTATCACCCTCTACTTTTTACAACAGTGATGCTGAGGCAAAAATAGCTGTTAATGGGGCCTACTCAATGCTAACTGATTCTGGTTGGCACAAACACAGGGATAGAGTAGCTTGGTGGAATATGGCTACTGATGAGAGAAGCTCTACAAGAAATATCTTCAAAGAAGCTCACAACATTATTTGGGATGAAGGTGTTGGAGATGGTGAACGAATGTGGAATACCTTATATGAAACGGTAAGAAATACCAGTGATGCAATTGCAAATATTTCAGGAAACGAAAATTTATCGCAAACAGCCATAGATCAGTCATTGGGCCAGCTATATGTTATCAGAGCAATGGCCTACTATGATTTAACATGTGTTTGGAATGACGTTCCTTTTTTTACTGAAATACTTGCTCCTGAAGAGTTAGCCTCGCTGGAGAGAACACCTGCCCAGACAATTAGAGATGCTATGATTGCTGATCTAAAAACTGCTTATGGATTACTCCCTGATTCTTGGTCTGGATCTGATCTTGGAAGAATGTCCAAATGGGCTGCTAGAGCACTAGAGGCTAAATTTCATATGTTTTCAGAAAACTGGCAAGAAATGCTCACAGCATGTAAGGACATAATTGATAATTCACCTCACAGCTTGATGGATGATTTTAGTGATATTTTTGACTGGAGTAATTCGGGTTATACTAATAAAGTAAAACCTGAACACATATTGTGGATTGATTTTACGGGCCTTCCTGCTGCTGGATTAGGGACTAACGGTGAGGATAGTTTTCAGGGAGGACATGACTTTGTTCCCAGACTACGCGATGAGCCTAAGGATAAAAAAGGCAGGCAAGGAGAACTCATAGCTGCTTTGGCAGCCAATGGTCATGAATTTGGCGGATATGGTGGAGCATCACCCCTTCCACTATTGGCCGATAGATCTTCTTGGGACGATGGTGATCTTAGATATGACGCTACATTTACTCAAGAATATGAGGGAATTCCTCTTAAGTTTGTATACTGTAAAAAATTATGGAACTTAAGCTCTGAATTTTCTCCTAGAGGTAATAAAAATGAAAATGTTGTTATGATAAGATTAGCTGACATTTATCTTATGGCTGGTGAAGCTGAAAATGAACTAAATGGTCCAGATAATGCCTATCAGTATGTAAATAAAGTTCGTGAAAGAGCTTTTGAACCAGATCAGCCTTGGAGTGGTATGACTCAGTCTGAGTTTAGAGTAGAAATGCAAGAGGAAAGAATGCACGAACTATGTATGGAGAACCATAGAAAACCTGACCTTGTAAGATGGGGTATCTACGTTGAGAGAATCAGAAATACTGAATTTCAAAAACACAATGCTCAAGCTGCAACTAATGTTCAAGAAAAACATAGATATGCGCCAATTCCACTTTCCGAAATACAATTAAATCCTAATTTATTGAATACAGATCCTACAAATAACGGATATAGATAGGGTTTTAATCTTTTGTTAAAAACCAGTGTGTTTTTTTATACACTGGTTTTTTTTGTCACATATTTTATTGAACATAAAAAACCTCATGAAGAGTTTCTTATTATTTATTTCGATTTTTTTTTATCCAATATCATGTTCATTTGAGAATTCAATCAACCAACCTCCAAACATCTTGTTCATTTCAATTGATGATTTAAATGATTGGGTTAGCTATTTGGGAGGACATCCTCAAGCTAGAACACCCAATATAGATAGACTCATAAAAAAAGGGGTGGGCTTCAGTAAAGCTTATACAGTTGCACCACTTTGCAATCCTTCTAGAGTAGCGGTATTAACAGGACTTTATCCAACTACAAGCGGCGTTTATGGAAATAGAAATAATTTTAGAGAAAATTTACCAAATCAAATTACTTTGATGCAATACTTTAAGGAAAATGGATACATAACAAAGGGGGGTGGAAAAATTTTTCATCAAAATAACAAACCAGGTGATAATAAATCATGGGATGACTATTTTGTATCCAAAAATATCACCAAAGAAGTAGGAAAGGATAAAAGTTTACCTATGGTTGGAGCTCAAAAGGGATGGTTTAATTGGGGACCCTTGACTGCAGGAGATGAAGAGATGCAAGATGTTATGACTGCTAACTGGGCGATATCAGAATTAAAAAAAAATCATGATCAACCACTTTTCCTGGCTTGTGGATTTTTTAGACCTCATTTGCCCTGGTATGTTCCTCAAAAATATTTTGATCGCTACCCACTTGAAGAAATTATTCTTCCAAAAGTCATTACAAATGACCGGGATGACCTTCCCGAATTTGGAAAAAAATTTGCTCGAGAGCGATATTCTGGATCTTTGGGAACAGATCTTAATAAGGGAATACAAGATCATGATTTAGTTTTGCAATACGACCAATGGCAGAAAGGAGTACAGGCCTACCTTGCCTCAATAAGTTTTATAGATGATTATGTGGGAAAAGTTTTGTATGCACTCGAGAATAGTGATCATGCAAGGAACACAATTGTAGTTTTATGGGGGGACCATGGTTGGCATCTAGGAGAAAAACAACACTGGCGAAAACAAGCCCTATGGGAAGATACTACCCATGTACCCTTTATTGTGTCATACCCTGATAAAATTTCACAAAATAAAATTTGTAATTCACCTGTGAGTCTTATCGATATTTTTCCAACTTTAATTGAACTTAGTGGTCTTCCCGAAAAAGCGGATTTGGATGGGAAAAGTTTAGTACCCTTACTGAAAAACCCCACAATGGACTGGGATAGACCCGTACTAACCACCTATGGAAAAGGTAATCATAGTATAAGGTCAGGAAAGTGGCGTTACATTCAATATCGAGATGGAGGGAGTGAATTGTATGACCACCAAAAAGATCCTCACGAGTGGTTCAATTTGTCAGACGAGAAAGAGTATCAGAAGGTAGTTGCTGAAATCAAAGCTCACCTTCCTACTCAAGAAAAGTAACCCGAACCGATCGAATTCAATTTTTACTATTTATAATATATTCAACTTCTGCCCAGTCAAGTATCTTCATTTCATTCGCCCACTCATTATACATGAAAATCATTTCATCAGCCTTTTCTGGTTCTGATAAAATTAGATTATTCTGTTCAGTCCGATCAGTTAACAAATTGTATAGTTCCCAATTGTTGGGGTTTCCTTTCTCCCAATCCTGAACCAATTTATAGTCTCCTAGCCTTACTGCCTTATTTCCTTCATGCTCCCAAAAAATCGGTTCATCATGAATTTCCTCTGAAGAACCATAAAATAAAGGCGTTAGGCTTTTCCCTGAAATAGGTTTGATTTTATATCCGTTGTACAGCTCAGGATGCTGAGTTTTTGCCAAATCTTGACAGGTGGCCATAATATCAGGTAAGAATCCATATTGGTTGATGGTTTGACCCCTAATATTTTCTGATATGCCGTCAGGCCAATGCACGATGAATGGAGTTCCAATTCCTCCTTCGTGAACCCAATGTTTATAGGATCTGTATGGTGTATTTGAAGCATTTGCCCATGCCTTGCCGTATGATAAAGCATAACCTTCTTTTGTTTCTAATTGTTCTTTGGGGCCACTACCCAGCATGTCAAATTCGGCACAGGCACCATTGTCATTCAAAAACATAATTATGGTGTTTTCATAAAGTTTTTTTCTTTTTAAGTCCTCAATCAATCTTCCAATATTTTGATCCATTCGATCAATCATGGCAGCATATATTGCCATTCTAAGATCCATCTCCTCACGTTTTGCTTTATCTAAAGAGTTCCACGAAACTATATCATCATCATGACTCATTTTCCATGATGCATCAATAAGACGCATCTCCTTCATTCTACTGTAACGTTCCTCACGGAGGTTTTTCCAACCATTCATGTACTTACCTCGATATTTATCAATGTCTGTTTTAGGAGCTTGAAGAGGCCAATGAGGAGCATTGTAAGAAAGGTATAGGAAAAAAGGTTTGTCTTGATTCTCAGCTTTTGTCTCTGCTATGAACTCAATGGCCTTATCTGTGAAAGCATCTGTTGTGTAGAAGTTTTCATCTTCGATATCTATTTTTTTATTTCCGTCAAATATAGATCTTGGTGCCTGAGGTTTAAAATAGTTTCCTGCTCCCGAAATAAAACCGTAAAATTTGTCAAAACCTCTTTGAAGTGGCCATTGGTTTTTATCAAAGAAACTCAAATGCCATTTTCCGCTCATCAAAGTTGTATAGCCTGCCTGCTTTAAAACTTCTGAGATTGTTACCACATTAGAGCTAAGTTTTCCTTGGTATTCTGGCACTCCATAATTGTGTCCATTCACATCACTAGGGGGATTGGTCATGTGCCCAATTCCAGTCTCATGGGGATAATTTCCTGTCAGTAACGAGGCTCTTGTTGGGCAACATCTGGCGGCATTGTAAAATTGAGTGAACTTTATTCCATTTTTAGCCAACATATTGAGGTTTGGGGTATGGATCTCCCCTCCATAAGGAGCTATATCTGAATACCCCATATCATCTGATAATATGATAATGATATTAGGCCGATTACTCTCTGTATCTTGTACCTTAATTGTTTCACATCCAACGAGGGAAATAGAAACAAGAAATACTAACTTTTTTAGTAATTTTTTTTTAAAGTATATTGATTTTGAGATAGTAAGCATCTAAATTTTTGTTTTTAATTTTTCTGGGTATGAATGCCACTCTCCCTTTCCTTTTCTGTTTTGCCTGGATAGGGCTTTCATTTCTGACTCAATTCCCAAATCCCCTTGTTGATGCATCCATGACTTAAGTTGGTTCTCCAAATTTTTTTTAATTTCATAATACTCGTTATGATCAGCAAGATTAACTTTTTCGTAGGGATCATTTTCTAAATCATATAATTCTTCAAAAGGTCTTTTTTTATAGTGTTTTACCCAATTAAGTTGTTCTTCAGTCTTAGCATTTTCAAGCCATGATTGATACAGTAAAGGAAGAGAATTTTGTTTGGTATCAGCGGTTAGCACATTATAAAAAAAATCATTGTGACTCAAGTTTTGAATATACTTATATCTATTGGAGCGCACAGATCGTATAGGATAAGATTCAGAGCCATTGATTACTCCTCTGGTTGTATGAATCCCATAGGTATAGTCCCGATGACTTTGGATTTCCCCTTTAATGGCTTTGTAGAAACTTCTACCATCAAAATTTCTATTCCCTTCAGCATCTTCGATACCCACATCAAAACTCAATGGATTTTGACCAACAGCCTCCAGTAAAGTAGGTAAAATATCAACATATTGTGTAGTGACCTTATTTCTAGTATTGGGCTCTATTTTACCTGGCCATTTGGCAATAAAAGCAGTTTTCAATCCTAAATCATAGCAGGTCCATTTCCCATAAGGGAAAGCATAACCTTGCTCACTAGTAAAAATTGAAATTGTATTATTTATTTTTTTCGCTTTATTAATAATGTCCATCGTTTTGCCTAGCAGGCTGTCCATATAGGTGATCTCACTGTAATAGGAACTAAGGTAAGAACGAGTCATGGGAGAATCAACCATGTATTCAGGAATAACCAATTCATTTTCTTTATATTGATGAGTTTCACCCCTGTTCCATGGTGAATGGGGTTGATTTTGTGCTATAATCAAAAAGAAAGGACTTTTACCTGATACTATGGGTTCGATCTTACCCAAATCAATATCATCTCCGTCAACGCCTGTGTCATGTTGTACACCACCTAAATATTTTATTGGAAAGGAATCGGCTGGACCATAGTGCTGCTTCCCTATCAAAGCGACTTCATAACCTAAGTCTCCAAAATAATGAGCAAAACTTTTTACACCTTCATAAACTTCAGAGTGATTGGGATAAGCACCACTTCTAATAGGATATAGACCTGTCATAAGCTGTTGACGCGTGGGTGCACACATTGCGGTAGAGGTAAACATATTGTCAAAACTCATCCCCTCATTGGCCAATTTTTGAATGTTTGGCGTTTTTACTACTTTACTTCCATAGGGCTCACAATCGTTCCAATTCATGTCGTCACCTATGAATATTACAATATTCGGTAATATATTTTCGTTTTGATCTTTTTTATTTGTTTGTGATTTACAAGACAACAAAAAAAATGAAAATCCAAGCAGTATTAAAAGTCTCATTTTAAATTTTTTATTGGTAAACTAACTTTTAAATATTACGAAACAAAATCTCAATACCCTAAAAAATAAGATTAATTTTTGAAAAACAATCGAGTGTATTTTTCTAAATCATCGTTTTTTGTTTTGTAGGTCAAACGATTTTTGATTACCAAATGGCTCCAATGTAATCTTGTTTATGATCAATGATTTGTTACCGTATTTGAATTTACAGTGATTATTTCCTGTAATTCCTATGATTGACAAACCTGAAAGAGAGACAATGAGGATTGATTATACCCATGCAAAACAAGGGGTTGATATGGCCTAGTGTTATTATTTAATGCTTATCAAAAGATTTACAAATCCAAATTTATTTCGATTTGGAGTGAAATTTAGGTAAGCACCCCATAAAATTGATAATGTATTTATAAGCTTAAAAAAGTGCAAAAGCATGACTTTAATAAACAAATTTAAAAGATTATTAAATTAACGTCCTTTAAGTATACGATTTCTGTACTCTGGACGTCTTAACCATTCTTCAAGGTAGGGTTGATACCGCTCATCTTTCATCCAAAAATGAGATTTAGGATTTTTGAGTACTTTACCTTCTGGATAATCTTTACCCTCTTCACTCAATTTTACAGTTTCATTCCATAGGATAAATTCCTTTTTCATTTGTTCAAAGAGAACAGGATTTTCAGTTGCGATATCCTGACTTTCAGTCGGGTCGTTTTCCAAATTGTATAATTCAAAAACGTTTTTATTTATGCTGGAGGCAATTAGCTTGTAATTATTATCGAGTAATGCTCCCTTATCTCTGAAACTAAAGGGTATCTTTTTGATGCGTTTATTTAATACAGTATTGAAAATTGGTTTTAGACTAATACCATCAATAGGTTTAAGTAAATCATCTTCAGGCAATCCTAAAATATCGGCAATAGTTGGAAAAATATCCATCGTTGACGCTGGATATTGAGTTATTTTTGGTTGGATTACTGCTGGCCATTCAATTATTGCTGGAACTCTTAACCCACCTTCGTATATAGTACCT
>JAYNHF010000012.1:48816-61596 GCA_038107695.1 Flavobacteriaceae bacterium
ACCTCTCAAACCTCCTACAGAATTTGGTTTTATTTCAGACAGTCCACCGTTATCACTACAATACCATACAATTGTGTTTTCCGCCAAATCCAAATCACGAAGTTTTTTACGAAGAAAACCCAAACTCCTATCAAAGGCTACTATTTCACCATGATGGTGTTGACTGGGCTCATCCAAATCTTGAAACTTTTTTCGATCTTCATCACGAGACACAAAAGGATCGTGAGGCGAACCATCCCAAATAACAGTAAAAAAAGGCAGGTTTTGCTTACTTGTTTCCTCAATAAATTCTAAAGCTTTACCAACAATGATATCTGATGTGTTACCTGTTAAATCTATGAAAGAACCGTTTTCACTCATCAAAGGATCAATATCAAAAAAATTGGTTACCGTAAGCCAATGATGAAAACCAAAATTTCCTGGACCATGAGTATCCTCTTTTAAAATGGGCACTCCAGGACCCCTCAGGCCGTTTAAGTGCCATTTCCCAAAATGCGCCGTTGAATACCCTGCTTTTTTTAAGGCTACTGCTAAAGTTTTTTCTTGCAAGCGGAGTGCATGTCCATGAGACGGAACTCCAGTTCGATTGTTTGACCTACCAGTAAGAATACTCGCCCTAGTAGGAGAGCAAACAGGTGCAGCAGCATAAAAACGGTCAAAACGGATTCCGTGCGCAGCCATATCATCAAGATGGGGCGTTTCAAGAATAGGGTGGTTGTTATAACTAGTTTGTCCCCAACCCTGATCGTCTGTCATTATCAATATGATATTGGGCTGATTCTTTTGGGATATATCTTCACATGATATGAAAGTCAATAAAATAAGTGAAAGTAAAACTTTCAATGGCTTAGAAGTTAAATTTGAATAAATCATAGCTTTTGGAATAAGCAATGATAACAAAATATCAGTATAAAATTAGATCAAAACCCAATGAAATTACAAATCAGAAGGTTATTGGTCACATACAAACTTAAATTTGTGAAAAATAAGTATTCTTAAAGTTTGATAAAAGCATCAACCAGTAAACAGCGGTTTTCCTTCCATTAATTTCTTGACATCTTTTGCGACAGCTTCAATATTTTCTATATCATCAGGATTAGAAATTACGCGGTCAATAAAATCAACTATTGTCTCCATATCAGCTTCTTTCAATCCTCGGGTAGTAATGGCTGCGGTACCAAAACGGATACCGGAAGTTACAAAAGGAGACTTATCATCGAAAGGTACCATATTTTTGTTGGCCGTAATCTCCGCCTTGACCAATGCTTGCTCAGCAGCTTTGCCTGTGATATTTTTATTCCGTAAGTCGATCAACATCATGTGGTTGTCTGTCCCGCCCGAAATGATATGGTAGTCCCGACTCACAAAAGCCTCTGCCATCGCATTGGCATTACTTCTTACTTGTTCCATGTAAGCCTTAAAACTAGGAGCTAAAGCCTCGCCAAAAGCAACTGCTTTGGCAGCTACCACATGCTCCAATGGCCCTCCCTGATTACCAGGAAAAACCGCCATGTCCAATAAGTGGGACATTTTACGTAAAGTTCCATTTTTCAAAGCAATTCCAAAGGGGTTGTCAAAATCCTCACCCATCAAAATCAATCCTCCTCTTGGCCCTCTTAGGGTCTTGTGAGTGGTGGTGGTAACCACATGACAATGAGGAATAGGATCAGAAAGCAATCCCGCCGCAATCATCCCCGAGGGATGAGAAATATCAGCCAATAAAAAAGCACCGACCTCGTCAGCAATGTCGCGGAATTTTTTGAAATCAATGTCTCGGGAATAGGCCGAAGCTCCAGCGATGATCATTTGTGGCTGAACTTCTTTGGCAATGGACATAATGTTGTCGTAATCCAATCTCCCTGTATCTTCCTGGACTCCATAAAAATGTGCTTGATAGAGTCGTCCGGAAAAGTTTACTGGAGAACCATGGGTCAAATGCCCCCCATGAGACAAATCAAATCCCAAAATCTTATCTCCAGGCTTTAAAAAAGCATGAAAAACCGCCGTATTGGCCTGAGAACCCGAATGGGGCTGTACATTGGCGTATGCAGCACCAAATAATTCCTTGGCGCGATCAATGGCAATTTGTTCTATTTGATCGACTACCTCACAGCCTCCGTAATAACGTTTGCCAGGGTATCCCTCTGCATACTTGTTGGTCAAAACTGATCCTGTCGCCTCCATCACGGCTGGACTGGTAAAGTTTTCAGACGCAATCAATTCTATTCCATTCAACTGGCGCTGTTCTTCGGAATTAATCAAATCAAAAATAGTAGTGTCTCGTGCTATCATCGTTCAATATTTTGAGCAACAAAAATACGTTTTTAATAAAAGCTTGATTATTTATTATTAAATTAAAATTCAAATATTTTAAACAGTTCCGACCAAAAACTATTTTTAAAACAATAAATTACTGTAAAACAATATTTTAGGCATCAAAAATTATCTGTAAAACTTTGATAACTTCTATGGTTTCAAAAATAAATTACGAATGAAAATCTTGCATAAATCCCAAATTCAAGAAGCCGACCGACAAACCATTTCAAAAGAACCCATTTCCTCGATCAATTTGATGGAAAGAGCAGCTGAGGCTTGTGTCCAATGGATTGTAAAGCATTGCGGACCGGATCAAGCCTTTTTAGTACTTTGTGGCACGGGAAATAACGGAGGTGATGGACTGGCCATTTATCGGATATTGCGTCAAAAAGATTACGCTTGTTCCCTCTACGAATTCGCTTTGGGTAAGAATCAGAGTGTTGACCATGCCCTAAATCGGAAAAAAATACCTGAGAAAGAAATCAAAAAACTCAATCTAAAGGCCTTGTCGTCTTTCCCTAAAAACCACATCATAATCGATGCACTGCTTGGAACTGGTCTCAATCGACCCGTTACAGGTGCTCTAAAAGAAATCATTCAAAAACTCAATTCACTCCCCAATCGAGTAATCTCGATTGACCTTCCTTCAGGACTTTTTTCAGAATTCAATACCCATAACCCGCAGGAAGGCATCATTCAAGCGGATCATACACTTTGCTTCCAGTTGCCTAAATTGGCTTTTTTATTGCCTGAATGCGGAATGAAAACGGGAAGCTTTCATCTACTAGACATCAGACTGCTTCCTGCCTACATTGATAAAACAAAAACACCTCATCATTATTTGACCTCAAAAAAGGCCCACAGCCTTTACCGCAAGGTTAAAAAATTTGATCACAAAGGAAATAACGGTCATCTATTGTTGGTTGCAGGAAGTCAGGGGAAAATGGGAGCCGCTACATTGTCGGCCAGGGCTGCCTTGAGAACTGGATTGGGTAAACTATCTGTACTAACTCCACAATGTGGTATAGAAATTTTACAGATCGCTATTCCTGAATCTATGGTTGAAATTAACACAGGAATAAATTCATTATCAGGGTTTTATGGATTAGAATATAAAACGATTTCAATAGGTCCTGGTATTGGAACAACCTCCGAAACTAAAGCATTCTTACATTCCTTAATTTCAGAAAACGAAGCTCAATTGGTCATTGACGCAGATGCGCTCAATTTGTTATCGACCGAAAAAAAATGGATTGATCTACTTCCAAAAAACAGCATCCTTACCCCCCACCCCAAAGAATTTGAACGACTTGTCGGAACTTGGAAAAACGACGAAGAAAAACTCCTGCTTCTCACTGAATTCTCTCAGAAACATCAATTGATTTGTGTTTTAAAGGGGGCTCATACCGCCATAGCTCTTCCCGATGGAACTGTTTGGTTCAACAGCAGTGGCAATCCCGGAATGGCTACTGCTGGCAGCGGAGATGTACTCACAGGCATCATCGGTGGACTATTGGCCAAGGGGTACCCTCCAATCGATGCTGCATTACTGGGAGTCTATGCGCATGGAAGAGCTGCAGATCATCAATCGAACACTTTTTCTCCACCCTTTATGTTGGCCTCAGACATCATAGATGGATTGAATCAAGTATGGATGGAAATGGAAAAAACGATCAATAAATAGACAGATTGTCAGCTCGTTATGGGTTTTATACGACAATTAGTCGGTGATCAACCAGTGGAACAAATCTTGATCATTCACCCATAAAAAACGCCATGAATCTGAAAAATTTTACCCTAAAATCGCAGGAGGTAGTTCAAACCGCCCAACAACTTACCCAACAACTGGGGCATCAACAAATTGAAAACGAACACTTGTTCAAAGCACTTTTGGAAGTTGATGATAATGTGCTGCCCTTTGTTTTTAAAAAGTTACAAGTCAACCTCTCCCTCATAGAGAATCTTGCCGATAGTGCATTAAAAAGCCTCCCAAAAGTTAGTGGCGGAGAGATTGTTGTCTCTCCAAATGCCTCCAAAACACTCATCAATGCCATCAACCACTCCAAAGCCTCCAAAGACGAGTTTGTCGCAACCCAACATTTGTTGTTAGCGCTTTTTGATAGCAAGGGAAGTATTGGAAAAATACTGAAAAATCAGGGCATTAGCCGAAAAAATTTAGAGGCCACCCTTTCAGAATTACAAAAAGGCGAAAAAATAACCTCTGCATCGGCGGAGGACCAATACAATGCATTGGAAAAATACGCCAAAAATCTGAATCAATTGGCTCAAGAGGGCAAGTTAGACCCTGTTATCGGAAGGGATGAAGAGATACGGCGTTTGCTTCAAATCATTTCCCGAAGAACCAAAAACAATCCCATATTGGTAGGAGAACCTGGAACCGGTAAAACTGCCATTGCAGAAGGTTTGGCCCATCGGATCATCGATGGTGATGTTCCGGAGAATCTAAAAGAAAAGCAAATTTTTGCTTTGGATATGGGAGCACTCATCGCTGGCGCAAAATACAAAGGTGAATTCGAGGAACGTCTCAAAAGTGTCATCAAAGAAGTCGTGAACAGCGATGGAAACATTGTGCTTTTTATCGATGAAATCCACACCTTGGTAGGAGCTGGAGGGGGCGAAGGAGCCATGGATGCTGCCAACATCCTCAAACCTGCTCTGGCAAGAGGTGAGTTGCGGGCCATCGGGGCCACTACCCTAGACGAGTATCAAAAATATTTCGAAAAAGACAAAGCCCTCGAAAGACGTTTTCAGAAGGTTGTTGTCGATGAACCCGATACCGAAAGTGCCATTTCGATTCTTAGGGGGATCAAAGAAAAATACGAAACCCATCACAAGGTGCGCATCAAAGATGAGGCCATTATTGGTGCTGTAATGCTCTCCGACCGTTACATTTCCAATCGGTTTCTACCCGACAAAGCCATCGACTTAATGGATGAAGCGGCTTCCAAACTGCGGATGGAGATGAATTCCAAACCTGAGGAACTCGATAGCTTGGATCGTAAAATCCGACAAATTGAAATTGAAATTGTGGCCATCAAACGTGAAAAAGATCAAGACAAGGTAAGCAAGCTCAATCAAGAACTGTCGAACCTCAAAGAGGAACGCAACACCCTTTTTGCCCAATGGAGCCAGGAGAAGGATCGTGTCGATCAAATTCAACAGGCCAAACAAGAAATTGAAAATTTTAAATTGCAAGCAGATCGAGCAGAAAGAGAAGGCGACTACGCCACAGTGGCCGAATTGCGCTATGGCAAAATCAAATCGGCTCAAGAAACCCTGGACCGATTGCACCAAGAGTTATTAAAATATCAGGAGCAAGACAGTCTGATCAAAGAGGAAGTCAACTACGATGACATTGCTGAGGTGGTGGCCAAATGGACAGGTATTCCCACCAGCAAAATGTTGCAAACCGACCGGGAGAGACTACTCAATCTCGAAAAGGAGATCCACAAACGCATGGTAGGTCAAGAAGCTGCTGTAGAGGCCGTATCCGATGCTATCAGAAGGAGTCGTGCTGGAGTTCAAGATCAAAACCGCCCCATTGGAAGTTTCCTGTTTTTGGGAACCACCGGGGTTGGTAAAACCGAATTGGCAAAAGCCTTAGCAGAAGTTCTTTTCGACGATGAAAACAACATCACCCGAATCGACATGAGTGAATATCAAGAACGACATGCTGTGAGTCGTTTGGTAGGAGCACCTCCAGGTTATGTAGGTTATGACGAGGGAGGTCAGCTGACCGAAGCCGTAAGAAGAAAACCTTACTCGGTGGTATTATTGGATGAAATTGAGAAAGCTCATCCCGATACTTTCAATGTATTGCTTCAGGTTTTGGACGAAGGGCGGTTGACCGATAACAAGGGCAGAACAGCCGATTTTAAAAACACGATTGTCATCATGACCTCCAACCTGGGAAGCCATGAGATCAAAGCTGCCTTTGAGGAAAACCAAGATTTTGATCAGGCTCAAAACAATGCCAAAGAAAGGGTACTCCAGTTGCTCAAAAACACCATAAGACCCGAATTCTTGAATCGGATCGATGACATAGTTATGTTTTCACCTCTTACTGCCAAAGAAATCGAATCCATTGTTCGATTGCAATTCAAAATATTGGCCAAAAGATTGGAGGGGCAAGAACTCATAATTTCTGCTTCTGATCCCGCCATCACTGCTCTGGCGCAATGGGGGTTTGATCCTGAATACGGAGGAAGACCTGTCAAAAGGGTCATCCAAAAAAAAGTGCTCAATCCGCTGAGTAAAGAATTACTGGCTGGAAAAGTTGACAATACCAAAGCTGTTTTAGTCGATTATTTTGATGATCAAATCGTATTCCTCAATACCGATAAGGCTAACAAATAAGTTGTTAACTTTGCCGCGTGCAAAAGCGAATCAACATACAGAACAAGCGGGCGCGGTTTGAATACGAATTACTCGATCAATTTACCGCTGGAATCGTACTGACGGGAACGGAAATCAAATCCATTCGCAACAGCAAGGCTTCTATTGCCGAAAGCTTTTGTGAATTCAACGAAAACGGAGAGCTATTTGCCGTAAATATGTACATCGAAGAATACGCCTTTGGCACCCGCTTCAACCACCGCCCTCGTGGCAGCAGAAAACTATTACTCAACAAGAGAGAATTGAACAAGCTTCACAAACAAGTCAAAAACACTGGATTGACAATTGTACCCCTCAAACTGTTCATCAATGACAAAGGGTTCGCAAAGCTATTGATCGCACTTGTACGTGGGAAAAAACTATACGACAAAAGAGAAACACTCAAAGATCGCGATAACAAAAGGAATTTGGATCGAATCAAAAAGAGTTTTAATAAGAATAAATAAATTTGAAAAATGCCCCAAAGCAACGATCATGAAAACCCATCAGTACCCCAAATTTTCGAGAGGATTCCAATATCAATTCCTCTTTTTTAACAAAGGGACAAATTTAAAATTCCCATAAGTTTTTCGGTCAAAAGTTTTTTCATCCTTTCTCAAGTAGCGAGTCATGATCTGTTCTTTCTCCCCAACTGGAATCACCAACCTACCGCCAACAGCCAATTGTTGCATCAATGGCTTGGGTACCGAGGGTGCTCCTGCAGTTACAATGATGGCATCAAACGGAGCTTGTTCGGGCAATCCCAGATAACCGTCTCCAAAAATCATTTTTTTGGGTTTTAGATTCAGTTTTCTGAACAACAAAGCTGTTTTTTTAAACAACTCCTGTTGGCGCTCGATGGTGAATACTTTAACCCCCGGATGAGCCAAAAGTACAGCCGTTTGATAGCCAGATCCCGTTCCGATTTCCAAAACACTGTCCCCTTTTTTCAACTCCAGTAACTGGGTCTGAAAAGCAACCGTGTAAGGTTGTGAAATGGTCTGATCGGCGGCTATGGGATAGGCTTTGTCAACATAAGCATAAGCTTCCAAACCCGAATCCATAAACAAATGTCGCGGAACATCACTGATCGCGGACAAAACCTCAGGGTCTTCAATTCCTTTTTTTTGCAATAATTTCACCAATTGCCTTCTTTGCCCCTGGTGCTTGGTAGCGTCTATCATGATCACAAAAGTAATCAGTTCCAAAAAATAATCAGAAAAAGATGGTATTTTTGAACAAATACATTCAAATGATCAAAGCAGGGGTATTGGGGGCAGGTCACTTAGGAAAAATCCACCTCCGTTTATTGGAAAGTTCTGACCTTTTCGAATTGGTAGGATTTTACGATCCCGACTCAAAAAATGCCAAATCTTTGGCCAAAGAAAAAGGTTATGCTCGCTTTGATCAAATAGAAGATTTGATCGATGCATGTGACATGATCGATATTGTAACACCTACCCCTCAGCACCACGAGGTAGCATTAAAAGCAATCAAAGCTGGGAAACATGTCTTTATTGAAAAGCCCATCGCCAACAGTTTGGCCGAAGCCCAAGAGATCACTCAAATGGCAATACAACACAATGTTTTGGGACAGGTAGGCCATGTGGAACGCTTTAACCCTGCTTTTAAAGCAGTCAAAGACGCCATCACCCGTCCCATGTTCATCGAGTCTCACCGCTTGGCAGAATTCAATCCCCGAGGAACCGACGTTCCTGTGGTTTTGGATTTGATGATTCACGATATCGACATCTTACTGAGCATCGTCAAAGACAAAGTGAAGACGGTTTCTGCCTCTGGCGTCTCGGTCATCAGCAGTACCCCTGACATTGCCAACGCACGCATTGAGTTTGAAAATGGCTGTGTGGCCAACCTAACCGCCAGCAGGATTTCCCTCAAAAAAATGCGAAAAACACGCTTCTTTCAAAAAGACGCCTACATCTCAGTCGATTTTCTAGAAAAAAAAGTAGAGGTAGTCAAAATGAAAGACGCCCCACAACAACCGCAAGATTTTGCCATGATATTGGAAAATGCCGACGGTCAAAAGAAACAAATCTATTTCGAAAACCCCAACATTGAAGAAACCAACGCCATCCTGGAGGAGTTAGAAACTTTTGCCCACGCCATCCAGAAGGGTCAATCTCCTGTTGTCAGTCTTCAAAATGGAACGGATGCCCTGGATTTGGCTTATCAGGTCATCGAAGCTTATCAACAGACAGATGGGTAAAATCTATCGCTGTCTTCCAACTCCCCTCCCCTTTCTTTTCGATATCTTTGCCAAATGAATATTGCGGAAAACATCGCGCAAGTGTTGCAAGAAATTCCTGACCATGTTGGTTTGGTAGCAGTTTCCAAAACCAAGTCTGAACAGGAAATCATGGAGGCTTACCAAGCAGGGCAAAGGGTTTTTGGAGAAAATAAAATCCAAGAAATGGTTGCCAAACACGAGTCCCTTCCCAAAGACATCCAATGGCACATGATCGGTCATGTTCAAACCAATAAAGTCAAGTACATGGCGCCTTTTGTAGATCTCATCCATGGGGTGGATCGCCTAAAGCTCCTTAAAGAGATCGATAAACAGGCTCAAAAAAACGAACGGAAGATCGACTGTTTACTTCAAATCCATATCGCCCAAGAGGACACCAAATTCGGTTTTTCAATTTCAGAAGCAAGCGAAGCCCTAAAAACTGCGGAGCAACTGAAAAATGTTAACATCGTTGGTCTGATGGGCATGGCTACTTTTACCGATGACCAAGACCAAATCAATCGAGAATTCAAAACCCTAAAAGACCTTTTCGACCAGGTAGCTGAGCAATATCCTCAATGTAGGGTCCTTTCCATGGGCATGAGCGGGGACTACCCCCTTGCCATTACTCAAGGCAGTAATATGATTCGGGTGGGCAGTAAAATCTTTGGGCAAAGAAATTATTGATCATGTATGCCATTGTTGACATAGAAACCACCGGGGGTAAATACAATGAGGAAGGCATTACCGAAATTGCGATTTACCAACACAACGGCCAACAAGTAACCGACCAATTCATCAGTTTGGTCAATCCGGAGCGTGCCATACAACCCTTTGTAGAAAAGCTAACAGGCATCAACAGCAAAATGTTGCGCAGTGCACCGCGTTTTTTTGAAGTCGCCAAACGCATCATCGAAATAACCGAAAACTGCCTCATTGTGGCTCACAATGCCGATTTTGATTACCGCATCCTCAGAACCGAGTTCAAACGCTTGGGATACAACTATGAGCGGAATTCTCTGTGTACGGTAGCCCTATCTCAGCAGTTGTTACCAGAAATGGAGTCGCATAGGTTGGGAAAACTGGTCCGATCTTTGGGCATTCCCATCAGCGACCGCCATCGGGCTCAGGGTGACGCCCAAGCCACCGTCAAACTTTTTGAGCTTTTGCTGGAAAAAGACAGCAATAAAGAAATTCTCAAATCGCAAATCAGGGCCCTCCATACCCATCAGGTTCCTTCCAAATACCTTTCGATCATCGACGAATTGCCCACTGCCACCGGGGTGTACTATCTGCACAATGCGGTTGGAGATATTCTCTACATCGGCAAAAGCAAAAACATTCAAAAAAGAGTGAGAACCCACCTGACGGCTAAGGATCGAAAGTCGCAAAAAATTCAAAAAATCCTCCATAAAGTCAATTTTGAAATTACCGGAAGTGAGCTCATTGCCTTGCTCAAGGAGCAACACGAAATCAAAAAAAACCAACCCCGAATCAACAAAGATGGGCGGTATCGCCTCTACCCCATGGGATTGCGAATTGATACACAAACTCCTTATCATCAATTGGTATTGGAACAAGTCAGAAACGACCGTCAGTATTTGATCGTTTTCAAAAACGGTCGGGTTGCCAAACACCTGATGAAACAATGGATGGAAAAATTTGAACTTTGCCATAAACACTCCTCACTTCAGGACTCAGAAGGGGCTTGTTATGCCTTCAAGAACAGCCAATGCCGCGGTGCTTGTTTGGAAGAAGAAGACCCCCATAGCTACAACCAAAGACTGAACCAACTCCAGTACCAAAACAACTATCCCCATGACAATTTTCTGATGATTTGTAATGGAAGAAAAGATGGAGAGTACAGCTTCATATTAATTGAAAACCAGTCTTTTAAGGGCTATGGTTTTTATGAACTCAATCATCAAATCAAAAGCAGAGAAAAAATCATCAGCCGCATGATTGCCATGGACGACAACTCGGACTGCCAGGCCTTGATCCTTGCCCACATCAATAAAAATAAATTCAGAAAATTAATACCTTTGGAAGGTAGCGAAGTCAAAATCCAATAAAGTCAATTCCTTGAAATACAAGAACTTCAAACACCGACTCCACGAGATCATTTACGAAGCCGATACGCCGGCAGGAAAAACCTTTGACGTTCTTCTGCTGATCTTTATCTTGTCGAGTGTAGTGCTGGTGGCCCTCGAAAGCGTCCAGTGGATCGATGATCAGTACCATGACCTGCTCAACAGGGCCGAATGGTTCATCACCATCGTTTTTTCGATAGAATATCTATTGAGGATTTTTTCGATCAACCGACCCTCAAAATATATTTTTAGTTTTTTTGGAATCATCGACCTGATCTCCACCCTTCCCAAATACATCTCCCTGTTCTTTGTAGGTACACAATCACTACTGGCCCTTAGAGCACTTCGATTGCTCAGGGTTTTTAGAATCCTCAAACTCACTCGATATGTAGGGGAATCCAATACATTGGTGGCAGCACTAAAGCGCAGTCGAACCAAAATACTGGTTTTTATGTTTGGGGTGGTCATCCTTTGTATCATTTTTGGAACCATCATGTACATGGTCGAGGACGACGAAAGTGGATTCAGTAGCATCCCTCGCAGCATCTATTGGTGCATCGTAACCCTGACTACCGTTGGCTATGGTGACATTGCCCCTGCGAGTCCTTTGGGGCAATTTATCGCCTCAGTCATAATGGTATTGGGCTATGGGATCATCGCTGTACCCACGGGTATTGTCTCTGCCGAATTCACCACTCAGGCTTTTAAAGTCGATGAAAATACGCAAGCCTGCCCCAACTGCATGACCACCCAACACAAGGACCAAGCCAAATACTGTCACCAATGTGGTGAAATCCTAAACGATGTCGAATAACAGACAATTGATCTACATTGCAGGACCTACTGCCGTGGGCAAAACTTCACTAAGTGTGGCTTTGGCACAGCACTATCAAACCGAAATCCTCTCTTGCGATGCCCGTCAGTGCTATCGAGAAATGGAAAAGGCTACCGCAGTTCCTACAAAAGAAGAACAACAAGGTGTTCCCCATCATTTCATTCAAAACAAAAGCATTCATCAAACCTTTGATGCTGGAGATTTTGAAAAAGAGGCTTTGGTACTGCTCGATCAACTGTTCCAAAAACACCAACGGATCATCATGGTCGGCGGTTCAGGGCTTTATGCCAAAGCCTTGATGAAGGGCTTGGACAGTTTCCCTCCCATCGATATTCTTGCCAGAGCCAAAATAAAAACACTTTTTGACCAATCGGGATTGGAAGGGTTGCAAAAAACATTGGCCGATCAAGATCCTGAGTACTACCAAAAAGTGGATCTAAAAAATCCCAGACGACTGATTCGCGCCTTGGAGGTCTGCGAAACCGCAAAAAAACCCTATTCATCCTTTTTGGGACAAGCACCCAAACCCCGTTCTTTTACCTCCCAAACCCTGTTGTTATCGATGCCCAGACCACAGCTCTATGAACGCATCGACCAACGGGTGGATAAAATGCTGGCCTCGGGACTCGAAAAAGAAGCCCTAGGCCTTTACCCCTACAAAACACTTCCCGCCCTCCAAACCGTGGGCTACCAAGAGTGGTTTGACTGTTTCGACGGGAAGTACTCCCGTGATGAAGCCATTGCCGAAATCAAAAAAAATACCCGACGCTACGCCAAACGACAAATCACTTGGTTTAAAAAAACAGAGCACACTGTTATCGAAGTTGGAAGTTTTGACAAAACTTTAGAAGAAATCACCACCAAAATGGGATAGCTTTCCAAATCACCTGCTTTTTGTA
>JAYNHF010000013.1:0-48676 GCA_038107695.1 Flavobacteriaceae bacterium
CATCTATGGTCACCTTTGCGTCGACCGCAATAATTTTATCATCAGAGGTTTTTAAAACAGGGTTGATCTCAAATAAGGAAGCATCAGCTCCAACATAGGCATTGTACAATGATGTAATAAATTTGACCATACCTTTAAATGCAGCACCACTTAGTCCGAGATTAAAGGCAACATTGCGAGCTTGAAAACCCTGAAGGCCATGTGCTGGATCTATTTCCTCTGTGAAAATTAATTCAGGTGTTTTTTCAGCTACTGCCTCAATGTCCATCCCCCCCTCGGTGGAATACATGATCATGTTATTTCCAGTAGAACGGTTGAGTAATACCGAAACATAAAATTCTTTAGGCTCTGAATCACCGGGGTAATAGACGTCTTCAGCTACCAGTACTTTATTGACTTTTTTCCCTTCGGCAGGGGTTTGAGGGGTAACCAGCTGCATCCCAATGATCTGATCAGAAATGGATTTAACCTCATCCAAGCTTTTGGCCAACTTTACTCCTCCTCCTTTACCGCGTCCTCCTGCATGGATTTGGGCCTTGATAACATGCCATGAAGTCCCAGTTTCATCAGTCAATTTTTTGGCAGCATTTACCGCTTCGTCAGTATTATTGGCGACCAAACCTTTTTGCACAGCAACGCCAAAGCTAGATAATATCTCTTTTCCTTGATATTCGTGTAGATTCATTATGTGAATTTTATGCCTCAAAAATAGTGAATCACCATTAGAAAAAAGACTTTTGATTAAAACTAATAATGTTACATTTAAAACAATTAGTTTGATTTTTATAACATCTGATCTTTTTAAACAATGGTTTGTTTTTTGGAGTTAATTTTGTCATCGATCAAAAAACAAGTAAAGTGACAAATAATGATTTAGCAAACATTGCCACAAAGTTTGGTAATCCTGTTTACGTTTATGATTCAGAAAAAATAGCCCACCAATACCAGAGGCTAACATCAGCTTTTGCTGGCATAAAAGATTTGAGAGTAAATTATGCCACTAAAGCTCTATCCAATGTTTCTATTCTAAAACTGATGCGTCAATTGGGTTGTGGCTTAGACACGGTTTCCATTCAGGAGGTACAATTGGGACTGGCAGCTGGATTCGAGCCTAAAGCGATCATTTACACTCCTAATGGAGTTTCTCTCAATGAAATCGAAGCAGTTGCGAAAATGGGAGTACAAATCAATATTGACAATTTATCCCTTCTAGAACAGTTTGGCACACGTCACCCCAAAACTCCGGTTTGCATTCGCATCAATCCCCACGTGATGGCCGGTGGCAATAGCAATATTTCTGTTGGACATATCGATTCCAAGTTTGGTATTTCCATTCACCAAATCCCACATTTGCTTCGCATAGTAAAAAATACTGCCATGAACATCAACGGTATTCACATGCACACAGGGAGTGATATTTTAGACATCGATGTCTTTCTTCATGCAGCCGAAATTTTATTTGATACCGCCAAACATTTCAAAAATTTGGAATTTCTTGATTTTGGAAGTGGCTTTAAAGTACCCTATCATGAAAATGACATCGAAACCAATATTGAAGAATTAGGTGAGAAACTGTCCAAAAGATTTATCAACTTCTGTAAAGAGTACGGAAAAAATTTACAGCTTGTTTTTGAACCTGGAAAGTTTTTGGTCAGCCAAGCGGGGCATTTTATCACACAGGTCAATGTAGTAAAGCAGACTACCTCCACAGTTTTCGCACAAGTGGACAGTGGCTTTAATCATTTGATCCGACCCATGCTCTATGGCGCTCACCACCACATCGACAATCTTTCCAACCCTAAGGGAAAAGAACGCTTTTACTCGATAGTGGGTTACATATGTGAAACGGACACCTTCGGCAGCAATCGCAAGATTCCTGAGATCAACGAAGGGGATTTATTGGTTTTCAGAAACTGTGGTGCTTATTGCTTTTCAATGGCCAGTAATTACAATTCAAGATACCGACCTGCAGAAGTGTTATTTCACCAAGGTAAAGCCCATTTGATCCGCAAAAGAGAGACTTTTGAAGACATTTTACACAATCAAGTGGAAGTGGAGTTTTAGTGCTACAGAGGGCTGTTAGTCAATGACCCCAGACCCCACCAGTTCATCATCCTGATACCAAGCGACAAACTGCCCTGAGGTAATTGCCGATTGAGGTTGGTCAAACAAGACATAGAAGGCATCGGATTGAGGAAAAAGAGTGGCTTTTTGAAGCGGTTGACGATAACGTATCCTCGCCATAACGGGCATGTTCTGTCCTTCTGCTGGAACAAGATCATTTCTCACCCAATGAACATCAGTCGATTTAACTTTTAAAGCATTTCTATACAAACCGGGGTGGTCTTTCCCTTGCCCTACAAAAACAATGTTTTCCTCGACATCGGTATCGATCACAAAAAGTGGCTCAGGGGTACCCCCAACGGCGAGTCCTTTTCTTTGTCCGATGGTAAAAAAATGTGCTCCCTGATGGGTTCCCACCACTTTACCTTCCGATGCAACATAGGTCGTTTTTTGAGATTGGTGCTTTAAGTCTGAGGCCTCTGGTCTGCCCTTGTAAAAATCGGAATCAATTTCAATGATTTTACCCTGTTTGGGCTGCAGTTGTTGCTGTAAAAAGTCAGGTAAACTCACCTTTCCAATAAAGCAAAGCCCTTGAGAATCTTTTTTTTCGGCAGTAACCAAATCCAATTCACGAGCGATTTCCCTTACCTCCGATTTTTGCAAATGACCAATAGGAAATAGGGTTTTATTCAACTGATCTTGGGTCAACTGGCACAGGAAATAGGATTGATCTTTGTTGTTGTCAGCCCCACTGATCAATCGAGACAGATTACTATTTCCAATCTCAAGTTCTTCTTTTTGACAGTAATGCCCAGTAGCCACATAATCGGCACCTAGGGAAAGGGCAATTTTCAAAAAAACATCAAATTTAATTTCTCGATTACAGAGCACATCAGGATTAGGCGTTCTTCCAGCAGCGTATTCGTCAAACATGTAATCTACAATACGCTCCTTGTATTGAGCACTCAGATCCACGGTCTGAAATGGAATGCCAAGCTTTTCAGCTACCAGCATGGCATCGTTGCTATCTTCTAACCAAGGACATTCGTTGGAAAGTGTTACAGACTCATCGTGCCAATTCTTCATAAACAGACCGATGACATCATAGTCTTGTTGGGTAAGCAGATAAGCTGCTACGCTCGAATCTACACCACCAGACAATCCGACAATAACCCTTTTCTTTTTCATGGGGCAAAGTTACACCAAGAAATTAAATTTTCATTAAGGAATGATTTAAGGCTATTTTTTGTTTCGTGCGTTTTTTTGCTTTTCAGCCTCTTCCATTGCTTTTTGCAAACGTGCTGAAAAACCTCCGGTCTTTTTTGGTTTCTTTTTATTTTCCTCGATCTGAGCATGGATTTTTTGATCGTCGATGATATAATTCTTAATCACTAGCATCAAAATAATAGTCAAAAGGTTAGAAACAAAATAGTACAAACTCAAACCACTTGCGTAGTTATTAAAGAAAAATAACATCATCAGTGGCATCAGGTACATAACGATTTTCATGTTAGGCATTCCTGGCTGCTGGGGCATGGTTTGCTGTCCCGTTGTCATCTGAGTGTAAAAGAAAATAGCGATGGAAGCCAATATGGGAAATAAGCTAACATGGTCACCATAGAAGGGAATACTGAATCCTAAATCTAAAACTGAGTCATAGGAAGACAAGTCGTCGGCCCAAAGGAAACTCTTTTTACGCAATTCAAAAGCGACTGGGAAAAAAGTAAAAAGCGCATAAAATACTGGAAGTTGCAACAAAGCTGGAATACAACCCGCCATGGGATTGGCCCCTGCGCGATTGTAGAGGCTCATGGTCTCCTGCTGACGCTTCACTGCATTGTCTTTGTGCTTTTTGTTGAGTTCCTCAATTTCGGGTCGCAATACTTTCATTTTGATTTGGGAAACATAAGATTTATAGGTGACCGGAGACATCCCCAAACGGACGATGATGGTCATTAGAATAATCGCAATACCGTGGGGAAGAAATGAAGATAAAAATCCAAACAAAGGAAGGAAGATAAATCGATTCAACCAACCGAAGATTCCCCATCCTAAGGGAATTGAAGATTCCAAATCCCTGTCATAAGATTTTAGGGTTTGGTAATCTGTGATCCCAAAATAGTATTCAAACTCGCTGTCAAACTCTCCAGATCGATAATCCAGTGGAATTTTTAAACCGAATTTTTTTGTAAAAACCTCATTTAAAGATTTGTTATCCGCTAAGTTTTCGGTTGTTACAGTCAATTGATCTATTGGATTTTCTGGGATGATGATAGCGCTGAAAAAGTGCTGTCTAAAGGACACCCATCTCACCTCTTCGGGTGACTCTTCATCCGTTCCACTCAAGGATAAATAATCTATTTTATCACCTTCGTAACCATAGGTTAATTCGGTATATCGTCCTTCATAATCGATACTTTTAGAGTTGCGATAAGCACTGGTTTCCCATGACAAAAGGGCTGGTTCACTACTGTCCAAAAGGTCAGCAATCCCAGAAGATTTGATTTTGAAATCAACCAAAAAATTTGAAGGATCTATGGCATAAACAAATTCCAAATATTGATTGGGAGCAATAGATGCTTTCAATGACAATTGTTGTTTACCATTGTCAGAGGTCAACGCTGGAACAAAATAAAAGTCTTTGGTATTGAGACGGCGACCATCTTTGGTAATAAATTGAACATTGAATTGATTGTTTGATTCTTTGATCAATTCCAGGGGTTGATCCAAGAAGTCGGTGTAATTTTTCAGTCGAACCAGGGTCAATACACCTCCTTTGGGATTTACTTCAATGAAAAGGTCTTTGTTCTCCAGTTTTTGGGTTTGGGCACCTTGATCGGTCATCCAATTACTGAAAATCCCAAAAGCACTTTGAATGTTAACTTTTTGAAGGGAGTCATTCATCTGAATGGAAGGTGGCTGTTGTTGCTCGACTTTGGAAACTGTATTTTCAGGTTGCGCAACCGTGTTGACCCCCTCCTCGGGTCGATTGACATAAAGCATCCAAGTCAGGATCATCGCAATAAGTACGAATCCAATAAATTGGTAGGGGTCAAATCTTTTTTCTTCCATGGGTTTTAGTTCGATTGCTGTTGGTTAAGATAATCAATACTTGCTTTTACAAAAGCAACAAATAAGGGATGTGGATTGGAAACGGTACTCTTGTACTCAGGGTGAAATTGAACTCCTACAAACCATGGGTGCTCTGTATTTTCAACAATTTCAACCAATCCAGTTTCGGGATTGATGCCCGAAACTTTAAGCACACCTTTATCAAAAACTTCAGATTTGTATTGATTATTGAATTCAAAACGATGACGGTGACGTTCTGTAATTTGTTTTACCCCGTAAACTTCGGCTACCTTACTCCCATTTGCCAGGTCACAATTCCATGTTCCTAAACGCATGGTACCCCCTTTGTTAACGACTCCTTTTTGGCTTTCCATCAAATCGATCACTGGGTAATCTGTATTTTCATCTATTTCAGTTGAGTTTGCATTGGAATGCATCAAAACATTTCTAGTGTACTCAATTACTGCCATTTGCATTCCCAAACAAATTCCAAAAAAAGGTATTTTTTTCTCCCTTACATAGGTAATAGCGTCAATTTTACCTTCAATGCCTCTACCCCCAAAACCAGGAGCTACAATCAGTCCATGGAGATTTGTGAGCTGTTCTTGAGCATTGATTTGGTTTAAAAATTCAGAGTGAATACTCACCACCTCTACTTCCGCCTCGTTGATGGCTCCGGCATGGATCAAGGCCTCCAATATTGATTTGTAAGAATCTTGTAATTCGACATATTTTCCAACCAATCCAATTTTAACCTTTCGTTTTGGATTTTTGTATTTTTTCAAGAATGACTTCCAATGGTCTAAATCCAGGTTGGATTTGGGAGTCAATTTTAATTTTTCCAACACTACTCTGTCTAATCCTTCTTCTAGCATTTTCATCGGAACGTCATAGATAGTTTCCACATCGATGGATTGTATGACCGCTTCGGCTTTTACATTGCAAAAGAGCGCTAGTTTTTTACGTAGGTCCTCCGAAAGCTCGTGCTCTGTTCTACAAACCAAAACATCAGCTTTGATACCGCTTTCCATCAAGGTTTTTACAGAGTGTTGTGTCGGTTTGGTTTTTAGCTCTGCAGCAGCAGAGAGATAAGGGATTAAGGTCAAGTGAATGACCATTGTGTTTTCATCACCAAGTTCATAAATCAATTGTCGTACAGATTCGATGTATGGTAAAGACTCTATATCTCCTACTGTTCCTCCGATTTCGGTGATGACAATGTCAAAATCTCCGCTTTCCCCCAACAATTGCATTCTTTCTTTGATCTCGTTGGTGATATGAGGAACCACCTGGACAGTCTTTCCTAGAAATGCTCCACGGCGTTCTTTTTCGATTACACTCTGATACACCCTTCCAGTAGTCACATTGTTGGCTTGGGAGGTTTTGATATTCAGAAAACGCTCATAATGACCTAGATCCAAATCCGTCTCAGCGCCATCGTCAGTAACATAACACTCTCCATGTTCGTATGGATTGAGGGTTCCAGGATCGACATTGATGTAGGGGTCAAATTTCTGAATCGTAACCTTGAAGTCTTGTGCCTGAAGTAGTTTGGCCAGTGATGCAGCTATGATTCCCTTTCCAAGTGATGAGGAAACTCCTCCAGTAACAAAAATGTACTTAATATCCGGCATCAGGTTTTATTCTAAATTATCTAACCGGGCTCAAATTTACGAAATCTCGATTGACTTCAGAGGCATTTGAACTATTTCTTGAGTTCCAAAATATCATAATCGTTGTGTTGCAACAAAAAATAGCCGATGTTCTGAAAACTCCCGTTTTGTTTTTGATACAAAAAACGATGTTCTTGATAATCGGTTTCACCAATTTCGTCAATTGATTTAAAATTTCCCGAATAAACTTTTCTCAGTATCAAATCCATTGTAAGATCATAGGCACGAATGGCAATTCGATTCGGAGGCTTACCAAAATTTTTAATGTAGTGATTTTGAAAGGCATTGTACGCTCCTAATTTTAGAGGCAATCGGTCTGTAGCATAAGTAAATTTCAAGTCGCCCAACTGCTTCAGTGATAAGTTCTGGTTTTCGTATGCATTTCCCCGATAGGTGGTAAACAATTGTACATCTCTGAGATCGGACTGTTGTGCACTCATTTGAGAACTGGCACTCGAAATCAATGAAAAATCTTGACTTTCAAGAATGACCTTGTTGGGCAGAGAGTCCACCAAAAGTGAATCGATCAGTTCAGGGAGCAGGTAATTACTTTTTTCAGGACGTAAAACAGTAGCCTCGGGAAAGAGATCCAAAAGCTCTTTTTCTACCGAGCGACTCAACGAGTCCACCACCAGTACAATATTATCCTCCCGATTCAATGTCCTGTCCAAGTATTCGAACATTTTTTTTCTTAAGAATTTTTTCGAACTGACTGATTGGTAAACAGCACTTCTCATTGCAACGGCATTGGTAGAAAGAGGAGCGACTTTGGGTGTTTTTCGTAACTGAGCTTTGGTGGACAAATAGTCAAAATTGGAGGGGACCAAAGGCCCAATAATAGCGTCTGTTCTTGAAAAATCGTGACCATTGGCAATTTCATTGACTCTAGCAATGCTGTTTTGAGTATCGAAAACATTTAATTTGGTCGAGATCCCAAAGTGTTTTAGGGTATCTATTGCCAACAATACTCCAGAATAAAAGTCAGCGGAAATGGTATGTAGATTACGGCTCTGCAGGAGTCTTTGGGTATCAACTAGAGAATCAAATTCAATTTCTTGAGCCTTAAAAGGTAATAACAACGCCAATTCAATTTCATCGGCCTCTTTAATGGAGTCCAATAGGGAGATTCGCTCGACCAAAAGATCGTCTTGAATCTTAAGTTCCCCCTTAACTTCGCCTGGAACTCTTAAAACCATACCGGCTTGCAATCCCAATTCCAATAAGTTGGGGTTTAGGGAGTCCAGTACTTTTCGGGTTACTCCAATTTTTTTCTCAATACGGTAGTAACCTTCTTTGGGAAGTACTTTGTAATAATTGTATTTGCTATCCCAAGTGGACTCAATGGTTTTGCTTTCTGTAAGGCTGGCATTAAAAGGGACTCTGATTTCTTGCCCAACCTTAAGTCCTTTTTTGATACTAGGGTTTAGCGCTTCCAACTCTGGAATGGTCATTTGGAAATTGTAGGCGATGCGCCATTTGGTCTCTTTTGGCTTTACAATGTAGGTTTGGGTTTGATCGTCAACTACAATTGGGTCTGGGATTTCTTCTACGATCTCTGGATAAACTGGAATGCGAAGCATCATCCTTTTTCTCAAACCCACTTTTTTTAACAGAGGATTGTATTCATACAATTGCGCCTCGCTGATTTTATAGGTTCGGGTAATACCAAAAATTGTTTCCTTCTTTTTGACCTTGTGGGATAAAAACTTGGTAGGAATCTCTTGGGCATTGGAAAAGAGAATCCCACAAATCAATATCACGCCAAAAAGAATTTTATTTTTTTTCACTCTTTAATTTCTACATTATTATTCCCATTCAATAGTCGCTGGTGGTTTGGAACTGATGTCATACACGACACGATTGACTCCTTTAACCTTATTGATAATCTCATTTGACATTTTTTGCAAGAAGGCATAAGGTAAATCAACCCAATCGGCAGTCATTCCATCGGTAGATTGAACTGCCCTAAGCGCTACACATTTTTCATAGGTACGTTCATCTCCCATTACCCCTACGCTGTTAACGGGTAACAGCATAGCTCCCGCTTGCCAAACCTGATCGTACAGATTCCAAGTTTTTAATCCATTGATAAAAATAGCATCAACCTCTTGTAACATTTCCACCTTCTCAGCAGTAATATCCCCCAAAATTCTGATGCCCAAGCCAGGACCCGGAAAAGGGTGACGACCCAAAAGCTCGGGATCAATCCCTATGCTTGCCCCTACTCGTCTGACCTCATCTTTGAATAACATTTTGAGGGGCTCTACCAATTTTAATTTCATATAATCAGGTAAGCCTCCAACATTATGGTGGGACTTGATGGTAGCCGAGGGACCTTTGACAGATATCGACTCGATCACATCGGGATAGATGGTTCCCTGTGCCAACCAACTTACCCCCGAAGTTTTTTTGGATTCCTCATCAAATACATCAATGAAGGTATTTCCAATGATTTTTCTCTTTTTCTCTGGGTCGGTTTCCCCTGCCAAAGCTGTGATGAATTGTTTTGAAGCATCTACGCCTTTAACGTTCAGTCCCATGCCCTCGTACTGATTCAGTACACTGTCAAACTCGTTTTTCCTCAACAATCCGTTATTGACAAAAATACACTGCAATTGTTCTCCTATTGCTTTGTTCAATAAGACAGCTGCCACAGTGGAATCTACTCCACCAGATAATCCTAATATTACTTTTTCATCCCCCACTTGATCCTGAATCTCCTTGACAGTCATTTCTACAAATGAATTTGGAGTCCAATCTTGTCGGATTCCAGCAATTTTAATTAGAAAATTTTCAAGTAATTTTTTACCATCGGTAGTGTGATAAACTTCTGGATGGAATTGAATTCCAAAAGTAAGCTCGTCCTCTATTCTGAATGCCGCATTTTCTACATCGTCAGTACTTGCAAGCAAAGAGCCTCCTTTGGGTAAAAGGTCGATGGTGTCACTGTGACTCATCCAAACCTGACTGCCAGCATCAATTCCTTCAAAGAAATCCTCCCCTGATTTAATCTGTGTGAGCAATGCTCGACCATACTCCCGTGTATTGGAGGGTTTTACACGACCTCCTGAAAAATGCGCCAAATACTGAGCTCCGTAACATACCGCCAGCAAAGGTAATTTTCCTCTTATCGAAGATAGGTCAGGATGAGGAGCCTGCTCTGATCGAACCGAAAAAGGAGAACCAGAGAGGATAACAGCATGGAATTCCTCAATATTTTTTGGTGGATTGTTGTAAGGGTGAATTTCACAATAGATAAATAGCTCCCTTACTCGTCTTGCTATCAATTGGGTGTATTGTGACCCAAAATCAAGAATCAATACTTTGTCTTGCATGAATCAAAAATACAATTAATTCAATTGTTATGAATTGGCAAAAAAAGGAATTTATTAAAAAAAAATGTTGGTAAACCTCAGGCTTCTACAATGGTGAAATCGGAGGATAAAGGATCGAATGTTTCCACCAAAAAATCGATGAAAGCACTACCATGTTGAACATAAAAATCGCTGAAATTTTCAACCCTTTCCTGAAGTTTCCCTCCAGGAAAAAATTGTTCTTGCACAAGTGCCAGTCGCTCCACTTGATCTTTCAATTTGATTTTTTGTGCTTTCAAAAGCCGTTGCTCCAATCGATCAATACCTTTGAACTGTTTCACCCGCTGAGCTTTTACAGCCCCTTCAAACGATGCGTCAGTTTGTTCAACCAAAGACTGCAACTTTTCGAACTGTGATTCCAAAATGGTCTTAAAAGCAGACAAGTCCAAATCTATATTGCTGATCTGTCGGACTTTTTTATTGATCAAAGCATTTCTACTCAAAAAAAGATCATTGAGTTCCAGTTTTAAATTATTAATTTTTCGGACCCCTTTTTCATCAATCACCAAAGCTGAATTTCTTAGTACCAAGAGTGGAAAGGGAATGTTTTGAGACTCAAAAAACGATTTTAATTCCAACCAATAGGCCAATTCACCCCCTCCTCCTACATAAGCAATATTGGGAAGAATCACTTCTTGGTACAAGGGTCGTAACAAAACATTGGGGGAAAATTTTTCAGGATTGTTTTCTAGACCATCCATCATCTCCTCTTTAGAAATGGATTTCGCTCTCCCCTCCCAAGAAAAACCACCTTCATTCTTAACCAATCGATGCCTTTTTCCTTGATCGAAAAAAAACAAATGGAGGTCTCTGGGGTTTACCTGAGGTTTGAATTGAGGGTCATAGTTTTTTTTGAGATTTTCAATTTGAGAATTAACTTTTTGCGCGCAGCTTTGACTTTCAAGTTCTTCCTTGATATGGGAAACAAAGTGTTTTTTTAGCGCAGCACTATCTCCATCAATGATCAGAAGTCCGTAGGATTGGAAAAGAGAATGAACAAAAATTCTAGTGGCATCAGACAGATCATTCGCAGACTGATAGCTTTTTATTATAAGCTTTTTCAAAGCTTGAGCATTGAGGTGACTGCCCAATTCTTGTGTAAATAAATCCAATAAGGGCTTCAAACTTTTTGTTTTAATTTTCCCTACTGCTCCACCAAACGCTGCATTCCACTTAAATTTCTTACCTCTAAAAATAAATGAACTGATTTCTTCAAAATCGTGATCCTCGCTTGCCATCCAGTAGATCGGCACAAAATTCATCTCAGAATATTGGTCTTTTAATTGTCGACACAGCTTGATCGTACTGACAATTTTGTAAATAAAATAAAGGGGACCTGTCATCAAGCACAATTGATGTCCGGTGGTTACTGTTAATGTGTTTTGGTTTTCGAGTAACTTGATATTATCGGTAACTGCAGTCCCCATTTCCAACTCCTCATACTGCTGACTTATACTCTCACAGAGGGTTTTCCGAATGTCAATTGGAAAAGCTTTTTGTTTGATCAATGCCTGACGTTTCAGGTTTTCAAGAGTAGGAATGCCACTATGAAAAGAGCGCAATTCTTTTTTGTCATTTAAATAATCACACATCAAACTCGAAAAATATCCGGTTTCGACAAAGGGAATACTGTGCGCTTTCATGACCATTTTAAGGTAAAGATAAAAGTGTTTTTTTAATCTGTTTAAGTTTTCCCAACTGGAACAGCATACAAGTCAAAATCTGTAGCTTCAGTAATCTCTACGTTAGTAAAATCTCCTAATTTCAAATAATACTGTTTTGCATCAATTAAAACTTCATTGTCAACATCTGGCGAGTCGATCTCTGTTCTGCCCACAAAATGATCTCCTTGCTTTCGATCAATAACACAGCGGTAGGTTTTACCAATTTTTTTTTGATTTTGCTCCCAAGAAATTTCTGATTGGATTTTCATAATTTCATTGGCTCTTTGTTGCTTGATTTCTTGAGCAACATTATCCTCTAATTCATAAGCGTACGTATTTTCCTCATGACTGTATGTAAAGCATCCTAAACGTTCGAATCGCATGTTTTTAACCCATTGTTTAAGGATTTGAAAATCCTCTTCGGTCTCATTAGGGTAACCGACAATTAAGGTAGTTCTAAGGGCTATTTCAGGCAATTCTTTTCGGATTTTTTGAATCAAATCCGTGGTCTTTTTTTGGGTAGTTCCTCGTCGCATGGATTTGAGAATAGGATCGGAAATATGTTGAAGAGGAATGTCCAAATAATTACAAATTTTGGGTTCATTTTTCATGACTTCAATCACATCCATAGGAAAGCCAGTAGGAAAGGCATAATGCATTCTTATCCACTCGATTCCTTCCACTTGAACCAAAGCTTTGAGTAATTGCGCCAATCGTCTTTCTCGATACAAATCCAGTCCATAATAAGTCAAGTCTTGCGCTATGAGAAGCAATTCTTTGACTCCCTGTTGTGCAAGTTTTTGAGCTCTTTGCACCAATTCCTCGATGGGAGTAGAACGGTGTTTACCTCTCATTAGCGGGATCGCACAAAAAGAACAAGGTCGGTCACAACCCTCGGAAACTTTGAAATAAGCGTAATTTTTTGGAGTGGTAGTAATGCGCTCACCTAATAATTCGTGTTTGTAATCTGCCCCAAGTGCTTTTAGTAATTGAGGCAAATCAGTGGTGCCAAAATAGGCATCCACTTGAGGCATTTCTTTTTCTAAATCTGGCTTGTAGCGTTCGCTCAAACAGCCTGTGACAAAAAGTTGATCAATGACTCCACTCTCCTTTTTTTGGATTTGATCCAAAATCGTATTTACAGACTCTTCCTTGGCATTGTCGATAAAACCACAAGTATTGACCACTACGATATTACCTTCTTCCTCATGAACGACCGCTTTATCATTGGCTTTCAATTGTCCCATTAACACCTCTGAATCATAAAGGTTTTTGGAACAACCCATGGTGATGACATTGATCTTGTTCTGTTTTCTACTTTTGGTTCTCAATGGACTATTTTTATCATAAATCTACACCTAATTTTTCTACCAGAAAGTTGAGGGCTGCACTTTCGACTTGAGGATGATTGGGGGTAGTCAAGTGAGAAATGATAACATGATCACCGGCGTCTGGGAAGCTTATTTTTTGTTTTTTATTTTCTGGGGTGCCCAATTGATCAAACATTTTGAGCATGGCAGGAACAGACACCACTTTATCTTTTTCTTGCTCATTTTTGTAATAGTATCCCATAAAGACAGGTGAGGTAATTTTCTCGAAAATCTCTGGTCGCATCCCTGTCTCCACTAGCTTTTGCAGATGGATGGTACTCTCCAATCGGTAGCGGGTGGTCCAATAATTCATCTTTTGCTCTGTAATCTTATCCATAACATGGTATTTCCCTCCTGAAACCGCACGGGCAATGTACAACCCCCAGGGTAAGGTCAAAAACTTTGCATCGGGATTGTAAATTTCCACATTGGGTGCAAAGAGCAACAGCGCTGCAATTTGAGGATCATCCCCCAATATCAAAGATAGGGTGCCTCCAGTGGAACAGGAAACTACAATTACCTTCTCGCCTAATTTTTTAGCCACTGCCAATGCTTCTTTAGCACTGTCCAAGTATCGCTGAGCCGTAAAATGCAACAAGGGTTCATCTTCAATCAAACCGTGATCGCTCAGCCTTGGTAAATAGAGGTTGGCCTTTAACGCTTTTGCTATATTTTGATGGACAGGGTTGCCTTCTCCCGTACTGGCAGAAAAACCATGCAAATACAAAACACTATAGGTTGTTTTTTGAGGGATAGAATCATAAAAAATAATTTTCGACGCATTATCTGGCTTGATATTTTTAAAGGAAGCCTCTTTGGAGCTAACCCAATCCTTTAACTCAGAGAGTTTGTGTTCAATCTCAGGCAATGGTTTTTCCAAGTCAGGAGTTTCTACCTCAGGGCCAATGATAAACAGTCCGAAAAGAACTGCTAACGCAAAAAGAGTGTTTTCTATTACTTTCATACCATTAACTTAACTGAAAAAACTACCCACAAAAGTTTCTGCATGAAACAGCTGTAAATCCTCTACTCCCTCGCCAACTCCTATGTAACGAACTGGAATTTGGAATTGGTCTGAAATACCCATCACCACTCCCCCTTTGGCTGTACCATCGAGTTTGGTAATGGCCAAAGACGTCACCTCTGTAGCTGCGGTGAATTGTTTGGCTTGTTCAAAAGCATTTTGTCCTGTAGAGCCATCCAATACTAACAAAACCTCATGTGGTGCCTTGGGAACAACTTTATCCATTACTTTTTTAACCTTGGTCAACTCATTCATCAGATTTACTTTATTGTGTAAGCGTCCAGCCGTATCAATGATTACCAAATCGTTTTTTTGGGCAACAGCTGATTGAAGGGTGTCAAAGGCTACAGAGGCAGGATCACTTCCCATTTGTTGTTTGATAAGATCTACTCCAACTCTATCAGCCCATACTTGCAACTGATCTATGGCACCAGCTCTGAAAGTGTCTGCTGCACCCAGCACCACTTTTTTCCCTCCAGCCTTGAAGTGATGTGCCAACTTACCGATAGTGGTGGTCTTCCCTACACCATTCACTCCCACAACCATGATTACGTGCGGCTGGTGTTCCAATGGAGCATCGAAATCTTTGACCTTATTTTCGTTGTGCTGTTCAAGAAGAATGGTAATTTCTTCTCTCAAAATTTGAGCCAACTCAGAAGTTCCCAAGTATTTATCTTTAGCTACTCTAGTCTCTAGGGCTTCGATAATTTTGAGTGTGGTAGCAACGCCCACATCAGAACGTATCAAAACTTCTTCCAACTCGTCCAATAAGGCAGCATCAATTTTTGACTTCCCAGCAACCGCTGTCCCTAATTTTGAAAAAAAGGATTTTTTTGAAGCCGAAAGACCTTGGTCCAATCGCTCCTTTTTTTCAGGGCTAAAAATTGATTTTAAAAAAGTCATAAGACTACCAATAAAAAAAGCTACTGTAAAAGTAGCTTATATTTTGAATTGTAAATGATTTTTATTGTTTACTCAACCATTCGTTTGCCAAACTAGGAGCAATAATGGTTTCAACGAAAGAATAGGAGTTTGAACCATTTTTCTTTACCATTTTAATGGCTTTGGTCAATTTCTTTGAGCCAGTCTGAAGTGTTGCTACTGATTTCTTTGCCATAACTATTTAATTTCTTTGTGGAGAGTCATACGCTTTAGAATGGGATTGAATTTTTTGATCTCCAATCGGTCGGGCGTATTCTTTTTATTTTTGGTTGTAATGTATCTAGAGGTTCCAGGTTTTCCGGAGTCTTTGTGTTCTGTACATTCTAGTATTACTTGAACTCTATTTCCTTTCTTTGCCATGTTTGATACTTATAAAATGCCCTGAGCTTTGGCTTCTTTAATCACAGCACTGATTCCTTTTTTGTTGATGGTTTTCAACACGGAGGCTTTAATTTTCAGAGTAATCCATTTGTCTTCTTCAGGAATGTAAAAACGCTTTTTAATCAAATTGATGTCAAAACGTCTTCTCGTTTTGTTCATGGCGTGGGAAACATTATTCCCGAACATTACCCTTTTTCCCGTGATGTCGCAAACTCTAGACATGATTATTGTTGTTTTTTAACAGGGTGCAAATTTACACTTTTTTAGGTAGTTTCAAAAAAATTACACAAGAATTAAGCCTCCTATCACAATAACTCCCTGTAGAGTATCTCAAAGGCTTGATTAACGGTTTTGTGGATCACACGAGTTCGATTATTTCCCATCATAAATCGAAAACTCTCTACCCCCCTAGGGGTTGCCAAACCAATGAAAACGGTTCCAACTTCCTGCCCTTGGTCTCCTTTGGTAGGCCCTGCGTTTCCAGTGGTAGCAAGGGCATAATCCGAACGGTATTTATTCTGGGCTCCCAAAGCCATAGCCGATGCAACTGCTGCACTGACAACACCGTTTTGGGTAATGATGTCTTTATCGACACCTAGCAAATCGGTTTTTGAATCGGTAGCATAGGTAACTGCGCTGCCATTAAAAAAGCCGGAAGCTCCAGCCAAAGAAGTAATTCGCGTGGAAATCGCTCCGCCTGTGCAACTCTCAGCACAAGAAAGTGTTTTGCCCAAAGCCATTAACTTTTGGGCAATTAGAAATTCAATAGGTTGGTCTTCCTCGGCTCCATAATAAATGTCTTGGATTAAAGGAATGACAGTATCAACATGATCATTGACCTGTTTTTTAATGGCTACCATATCAGTACCCTTTATGGAAAGTCTCAAACGAACCCTGCCCAAACTGGGTAAATAAGCCAACTTTATATTGTCTGGCAGGCTACTTTCCCAATCTTCAATCCGTTCTGCTATAACACTTTCTCCCAGTCCATAAGTGAGTATGGTTTTGTGATAAAGTGCTGGTAAGACAAATTGTTGCTTTATTTTCGGCAACACTTCATTTTTCATTAAAGCTTCCATTTCATAGGGCACACCCGGGAGGGAGACAAACACTTGCCCTCTATCCATGAACCACATCCCAGCAGCTGTTCCGTAACGGTTGTGAAGAATGGTAGCCTTGGAAGGGAGTTGTGCCTGATCGCGGTTCATGTTACTGATGGGGGTAGTGACGTATTTTTTGAAGATATCCTCAATATGTTCCAAGACAGCCTCATTCTGGATCAAATGATCATCAAAATAGTCACAAAGTGTATGTTTGGTTACATCGTCCTTGGTGGGTCCCAAACCACCGGTCATAATGACAATATCCGCCCTTTTTCGGGCTTGGTCTAGGGCATTGATGATGATCTCTTTTTGGTCAGAAATTGAGCTTATTTGTGCAATTTCAACCCCAATACCATTCAATTCTTTTGCTAAAAAAACCGCATTGGTATTGACAATTTGTCCAATCAAAATTTCGTCTCCAATACTTACCAATTCAGCCTTCATCTTATTTAATTTTAACCGTAAAAGATTTTTCACCCTCCAAATAGCCTTCCAAAACATCATTTTCAGCAACTGGCCCAACTCCAGCAGGAGTCCCAGTAAAAATGACGTCCCCTATTTTCAATGTAAAATAACGCGACACCTCCGCAATCAGAGCATCAATACTCCATATCATTTGAGAAGTATTCCCTTGTTGTATGGTAACGCCATTTTTGAAAAGTTCGAATTCAATTTTATTTACATCTTGAAAAGTATTTTTATCATAAAAACTTCCAATCAAAGCAGATCCATCAAAAGCTTTTGCTTTTTCCCAAGGCAACCCTTTTTCTTTCAGCATTTTTTGAAGATCACGGGCTGTGAAATCCAAACCTAAACCAATTTCCTGATAATATTTATGGGCATACTTTTCATCGATGTATTTCCCAATGCGATTGATCTTCACCAAAACCTCCACCTCGTGGTGTATCTGATTCGAAAAATGTGGAATATGAAAAGGGAATTTTTTTTGAATTATTGCCGTATCTGGCTTTAAAAAAACAACAGGGAAATCTGGTTTTTCATTGCCCAATTCCTGAGCATGCTGAAGGTAATTTCTCCCAATGCAAATGATTTTCACAATTTTGCAGATTAAGTATTTAATTTTCTCAATCGAATGGCTGTAAGGACTTTTTTGGTATACATTGGAAAGTCGGCATTGAGAAGCCAGCCGAAGTATCCAGGTTCTTGTTCGAGAATACTTTCCACCGTCTTTCCTTTGTGTTTACCAAAGGAAAAACACTCTTCACCTTCTTTATTGAAAACAATAAATCCGGCAAAGTCTGCGGATTTTTTACGAGTCGTAAAAGTATTTAATCCTTCAACATCAGCTTCCAATTCTTCATATCGCTCCAACTGCGCCATCAACACATCGTGAGTCGCTTGAGTATCAGCCATGGCAGAGTGAGCATCAACCAAGTCTTCATTGCAGTAAAACTTTAATGCAGCGGTCAAGGTACGTTGCTCCATTTTATGAAAAATGGTCTGTACGTCAACTGTTTTAAAATTGGCCATGTCAAAGTCAATCTCTGCCCGGAGCATTTCTTCGGCCAAAAGAGGAATATCAAAACGATCGGAGTTGTAACCCGCCAAATCAGCATCTTTAATAAAACTGTAAATTTTCTTTGATAGCGCTCTGAAGTTTGGTTCATCCGCCACATCGGCATCGAAAATACCGTGTACGGCAGAAGCTTGAGCAGGAATGGGACATTCTGGATTGACGCGCCATACCTTTTCTTCTTTAGTCCCATCAGGGTGCAATTTCAATACAGCTATTTCTACGATACGATCGTTAGTTACGTTTACTCCAGTGGTTTCCAAGTCAAAAAAACAAAGGGGCCTTTTGAGTTTTAATTTCATAAATCAAAGCTTAGGTTGGGTAGTTTTCATCCCAGTTTTCGAGATAATCGGCCATACTTTTAATGAATTGACCTCCCATGGCACCATTGATGATACGGTGGTCGTAGCTGTGGGAGATGATCATTTTTTTTCGGATGGCAATTGAGTCTCCTTGTGAGGTCTCGATTACTGCTGGCATTTTTCTGATCACCCCTACCGCCACTATTCCCACTTGGGGCTGATTGATAATTGGGGTGCCGGTTAGGGAACCAAAGTTTCCTATGTTGGTAAAAGTAAAGGTTCCCCCTTGAACTTCGTCGGGTTTGAGTTTTTGTGACCGTGCGCGTTGGGCCAAGTCGTTCACCGTTTTGGCCAAACCAACCATATTAAAATGATCTGCATTTTTGATCACAGGTACAATCAAATTGCCATCGGCCATTGCCGCAGCCATTCCAATATTAATGGCTTTTTTTTGTATGATGGTGTCTCCCTCCACAGAACTGTTGAGTAAAGGGAAATCTTTCAAGGCTTTGATCAATGCCGTAATTAGAAGTGGCGTAAAAGTTAATTTCTCTCCTTCTCTTTGTAAAAATTTATTTTTTACTTTTTCCCGCCAATCCCAGAGTCGTGTCAAATCGGCTTCAATAAAAGACTGAACATGAGCCGAAGTTTGTTTACTTCTGATCATATGATCGGCTGTAAGTTTGGCCATACGATTCATTTCAATGATCTGATCACCCTCCGTTGGTGAGCTTGAAATGGCAGGGGACTGAGTGATCAACTTTGAGGTATTGGTGTCCGGATCATCCGAAAGTAGCGGAGATGCTTTTTTCGTTGCCGATACGGAGGAATCTTGTCGGTGGGACAAATACGATAAAATATCTTTTTTGGTAACCCTGCTGTCTTTTCCTGTTCCTTCGATTTGTTTTAATTCAAACTCAGTGATCCCCTCAGCTCTTGCAATACTCTTTACCAATGGAGAGTAAAACTCATTGTGATTCTCTTGGGTCGAGGGTTTGGTTTCCTTATTGATTTTCTCACTGACATTACTTTTTCTTTCAGTTTCAAAAGCCAAATCCTCAATGGTAAACATCGGGACTTCTGGGATTGGAGTTAATTCCTTTTCACCATCTTTCTTTTCCGCTACATTTGATTCGACTATCTCTTCTGGGATATCTTCGACTTTAGTGTCTTCTCCCTCAATTTGGATGACTGCCATTACCTCACCCACCTTCACCAAGTCATTTTCAGCAAATTTCTTTTCAATCAAAACTCCACTGACTTCACTAGGAACATCAGAATCAACCTTGTCTGTTGCGATCTCCACGAGAATATCGTCAACTGAAATAGGGTCCCCCACCTCTTTCAACCATTTGGTTAAAGTAGCTTCAACTACACTCTCTCCCATCTTGGGTAGCTTTAATAAGTATTTCCCCATTTTTTAAGAAAGTACAAAATTACCAAATTTATGGCTGAAATCAGGGTTTTTATAGCAGGGAATAAAAGTCTTTGCTATTTATTTACAATCGAGTTTTCGTACGGAACTCTTCTGAGAATACTCCTGCCCAAAGTCACTTCGTCAGTGTATTCCAATTCGTCACCCACAGGAATTCCTCTGGCAATTGCAGAGGTTTTAATATCATAAGGGGCTAAGATTTTATAAATATAGAAATTGGTCGTATCCGCTTCCATGGTTGCACTTAGGGCAAAAATAATTTCTTTTACATTACCTTGTTTTACTTTAGTCTCCAAGGAATCCAGGTTCAAATCCTGTGGCCCTATTCCATCAATGGGAGAGATAATCCCTCCTAAAACATGATAGTACCCTTTGAACTGACCAGTATTTTCAATCGCAATTACATCACGGATATCCTCCACTACACAAAGCAATGAAGCATCTCTTGCTGGATTAGAGCATATCTCACAAATCGGTACGTCAGATAAATTGTGACAAGAAGAACAAAAGTTTATATGTTCCCTCAGATCATTGAGGGCCTGGGTCAATCCGATGGTATTCTCCTTGGGTTGTTTGAGAAGGTGAAGCGCCAATCGCAGGGCGGTTCTCTTTCCAATACCTGGCAATTGGGAAATTTCCAAGACTGCGTTTTCCAATAATTTAGAGGAGAATTCCATAACGCAAATTTAAAAATAATTCCCTTGATTTGAATTTGTATATTTATGAACTGATATGATGCAACCTACTTTTATTTTGATTTTAATTCTGGGGTATTTCTCCCTTCTGATGATCATCGCTTACCTAACGTCTAGAAAAGCAGACAATCAAACATTTTTTACAGCCAATCGAAGTTCTCCCTGGTATTTGGTTGCCTTTGGTATGGTGGGTGCTTCCCTATCTGGTGTCACCTTTATTTCAGTTCCAGGCTGGGTGGGAGATTCTGGATTCAGTTATTTTCAAGTAGTTTTGGGCTATTGGGCGGGCTATTTTATCGTTGCTTTTGTGCTACTTCCACTCTACTATCGTCAAAATTTAACCTCCATCTATGAGTATTTAAAAGACCGTTTTGGTAACAACAGTCATAAAATAGGTGCAATTTCTTTTTTTGTTTCGAGGGTGCTGGGCGCAAGTTTTCGACTTTTTTTGGTCGCCATAGTACTCCAACAATTCATTTTTGATGCTTGGGGAATCCCTTTTGAAATCACCGTAGTACTGTCCATTATTCTCATCTGGGTATACACCCACAAAGGAGGTATCAAAACCATCGTTTGGACCGATACCCTACAAACTTTGCTGATGTTGACTGCAGTGGGGCTCACCCTCTTCTCTCTAGGAGATGCCCTCAATCTTAATCTTACCCAAATTCTGACAGAATCTAAATATGATCAATACACTCGTATCTGGATCACAGAAGACTTCTATGCAAGGAATCATTTCCTGAAATCTTTTATTGGAGGGATATTCATTACCATTTGTATGACTGGACTGGATCAAGACATGATGCAAAAAAATTTAACCTGTCGCAACCTCAAAGCAGCGCAAACCAACATGGTAGTTTTCAGCCTTGTATTGATTGCAGTCACTTTTTTATTTTTAATCCTTGGCGCCATGATCTTTCTTTACACTGAGCAAAACCAAATCATGATTCCATTGATGGAGGGCAGCCCAAAAACTGACCTTTTGTTTCCCGAAGTTGCAATTAATGGTGGATTGGGTAAAGGCATCGGTATCGTTTTTATTTTGGGACTCATTGCAGCAGCTTACAGCAGTGCAGACAGTGCACTGACCTCGTTGACCACCTCCTTTTGTGTAGATTTCCTCAAGTTGGATCAATATTCCAAAAAGCAGCAAAAAAACTTTAGAAAAAAAACCCACATCGGAATGAGTATCATACTGATAGGGGTTATCATACTGTTCAAATATGTACTAGATCGAAACGTAATTGACGGTCTCTTGACAGTGGCCACTTACACCTATGGTCCACTGTTAGGTCTATTTGCATTTGGAATTTTCACTCCCTTCCGTATCCACGACAGAAAGGTTTGGAGCGTTGTAATTGTTTCCATGTTGATCATTGTTTGGATTGGAAACCTCTCTTCGGAGACCTTGGGCGGATATCAAATCGGGTATGAGCTACTGCCACTCAATGGTTTACTAACTTTTCTTGGCTTGCTTTTGATCCGTCAAAAAAAAGCTACCACCTGATCAATGCACTACCCCAAGTAAATCCACTTCCAAAGGCAGCCAATACCACCAAATTTCCTGGTTTGATTTTCCCTTTTTCCCATGCCTCTGTCAATGCAATGGGAATAGATCCTGCGGTGGTATTTCCATAGCGCATGATGTTGTTGTAAACTTGGTCATCGGATAGACCAAACTTCTTTTGAATGAATTGCGAAATACGAAGATTCGCTTGATGGGGTATCAACATATCTATTTGATCTGGGGTCAACTGGTTGTGATACAGTCCCTCCATGATGACCTCCGAAAAACGAACTACAGCATTTTTAAAAACCAACTGACCATTCATGTTTGGGTAATAAGATACGTCTTCTGGATCATTGGCCTCCATTATTTCAGGTACCCAACGGTTGGTACTCGGACCAATCAAAGCCAGTTCCTCTGCAAATTTTCCTTGAGAGTGTAAATGGGTGGACAAAATACCATTTTTATCATCGGATCGGCTGAGCACAACAGCTCCTGCACCGTCACCAAAAATGACTGAAACACCCCTTCCTCGGGTACTCATGTCCAAACCTCCCGAATGGTTTTCAGAACCAATGATCAATATGTTTTTGTACATACCCGTTTTGATGAACTGGTCGGCTGTGGAAAGCGCGTAAATAAATCCAGAACATTGATTTCGAATATCCATGGCAGGACATGTTGGGATATCTAATTCCTGCTGAACGATCACACCTGAACCAGGAAAATAATAATCGGGACTCAGGGTCGCAAAAAGGATAAGGTCAATATCATTTTTGTCAATACCAGCACGTTCAATGGCAATTTTTGAGGCCTTAACTCCCATGACCGAGGTAGAATTTCCGTCCCCTTTTTTGATGTGTCGCCTTTCCTCTATGCCTGTACGTTCAACGATCCAATCATGAGAAGTTTCCATTACTTGAGTTAAATCTTCGTTACTCACAACATTCTCGGGGACATACATACCCATTCCAGTAATCTTTGAACTGTACATAATTAATTATCTATTAATGCAATTTAATTAATCTTGATAAGAAAAAAATTTTTTTGAAAAATAATCATTAATGTAGTTAATCCATATAAATATTAATAAATATAGTAAACAACAAAATAGAATTATCAAACTACAAAATAATATCAAGGCCTCATCCAAAAAACAGAGGCCTCAATAAAGGGTTTTATTTGAATATTAAAAGGGTAAAATAACTTTATCAATCATATGTAGGACACCGTTATTGGCCTGTACATCGACCACTATGATGTTACTCACTCGTTCATTTCCATCTGTTAACGAAGCACCTCCTGTGATATTGGCAGTGATTTCACCCCCCAATGTATTGATTAACAGATTGTCTGCTCAGTCGGACGATAAAGCGATGACTACACCCCTCACAGCCAAGTTAAATGTTCAATTTAGTGTCGGCTCCTCACTGGCACTCAAGCGATCTACACCTAACTCCCCTAGTAGGTTTACAAAAGCAGAATTGATTGGGGCGAATACGGTAAAAGGAGCAGGTGAGGTTCCATTTTGAGTACTCAAAATAGCGGGGAAATCTACTGTCAAATCGTCTCTAGTTAGCGCCATTGCCAAATTATACAAAAGAGGATCAGCTAAAACAAATGTAACCAGAGAAGGAATGGGAATTACCCTGTTTACAGCGTGGATGATCCCATTGGAAGCTCTGACATTTCCTTGAACGATTCTGGATTCACCATTTAAAGTAACCCTCATGTTAACTTGATTGATATAGATGGACATTGGTTTTCCACTAGCAGCACTGGTGGCGGCGGTTTTATAATATCCAGATTTAAAATCTCGGTACTCCATTTGTCCAACCATTACATGATTCAATAAAAGTTTTTCTAATGTCTCGACGGGAACTTGGTCTAAACTCTCGAAACCATAGCGCATAAGAAACCCTATAAAGGCACTATTATCCGGTGCATACAAGGTGTAAAGATTATCCCCTCTCAGAACATCGTCCAAATTAGTGATCCTCAATGCAGCTTCCAGATAGGAATAATCCATACTGTTGGCTACCAAATCGTACAGGGTATTTTGTCGAATTTGGAGTACCTCTTCTTCTTCCTTAGAGCAAGATAAAATGGTAATTAAAAATAGAAAAGGGACAATTCGCTTATGATATTTCATAACTATTGGATTCAATTAAAAATTTAGTTATCAAATATATTTCTTGTAGGCATCGGTGTTAACCTTTGCCTTGAGGTCATTGAGAAGAGAATACAAACCAAAGAAAGTACGATTGATATAGATAAAGTGTTTTGATCCTCGATTGCCATTCATCTTTCGCAACTGTTGGTCAGAAGATAGGGTTTCGCTAAGTGCATTGATCTGACTCCAAAACACGGGGTCACCAAAATCGAATTCCTGACATGTAAAGGGCAAGGTTAATACCTTGATCAATCGGCCAAAGAGTTCGGACAAATAGGCAGTATCACCAGTACTATCATCACTTCTCAAAATCTCTAAATCGTAGAGAATATTTCGAAAACGATCGGGATTCTCGTCTATATTAAGATCGGCCAATTCAAAATAGGGAATGTAAAATTCATCGGGGATGGCCTTAACACAACCAAAGTCCAAGGCAACTAGATTAAACTCTTCATCAATCAAAAAATTGCCAGGGTGAGGGTCAGCATGTACTTTTTTTAGGTGGTGAATTTGAAACATGTAAAAGTCCCAAAGGGTCTGACCTAGAAGATGATTTCTAGTCTGGTCTTGATTTTCTCCGGCCACGTACTCCGATACATGCAAACCTTCCATCCAATCCATGGTAAGGATTTTTTCGGAAGAATATTCAGGATAGTAGTTGGGGAACCTAAGAGATGGAATGGTTTTGCATTGCTCTGCAATCCACTGGCTTTGTTTGAGTTCTAACTGATAATCGGTTTCCTCAAGCAATTTGTTTTCTACTTCCTTAAAATATTTGTCGGTATCCTGTCCTTTCAAATTAAACATTCTTAGAGCAATGGGTTTTACAATACTCAAGTCGGAACTGATACTGTCTGCCACCCCTGGGTATTGAATTTTCACAGCAAGTTTTTTCCCATCTTTAGTAGCCTGATGTACCTGACCGATACTTGCGGCATTTTTAGATTGGGCAGCAAACGTATCAAAAACTGATTCGGGATTGGCTCCCAAATATTTTCTTATCATTTTTTGTACCAAGGGCCATGATAGTGGAGGGACAGAAAATTGTGCCAAACTGAATTGATCCACATAAGCTCTGGGTAGTAAATTTTTTTCCATGCTCAACATTTGAGCGACTTTTAGGGCACTTCCTTTGAGGGTTTTTAGAGAGTTGTAAATATCTTTGGCATTTTCTTGATCCAAATGCTCACGACTTCCCTCTACGTTAAGAGCCTTCTTGCCATAATATTTAAGATAATTTCCCCCTAATTTTATTCCTGTACCCATCAAATTTCCAGCTCGGGAAATTTTATTAGTAGGAATATAGTTCAATGATTTCAAAGGGTAGCAAATTTTTCTTTCCACAAGAACTTACCGAAATCAACCAGCGAAGACAATGGGGTATTGTCAAAAACATCAAATGCGGTTTGGACCGATTTCTCAATCGCTTGATCGGTCTTTTCAAAGTCAGCAGAGGTATCGTCCAACCAAAACTTGACCAAAAAGCCCAATTGCACCCATGCCGCCTCGGAAAATATTTTTGGTGGATGTTGCAAATAAGAAGGCTTGTCCACATTGCCGTCTTCAATCAATTCGGAGGCAAATTTTTTGAATAATTTTCTAAGCGAGTTCAACTGTCCCATTTTGGAGATAATTTTCTCCTCTACAGAAAGTGCAAATAATACATAACTGCGATTGAGCAGCATTACCTCAAAAAAGGTGTAGTAGAATGAAAGTAATTTTTCTTTGGGATTGGCTTTGTCAAAATCTTTACTTTTCTCCAAAAGCATCATCACATTGTCGTAAAAAGATTCCCACACCATTGCTTTTGCAGCATCCAAGGACCCAAAGTATTTATAGAAAAGCTTTTCTTCAATTGCGTTGTCCTTGCAAAACTTGTAAACCGACTTGGGAAAGCAGTCTTGTTCAAGGGTGTACTGCATGAAAGCAGATAAAACTTTTAATCGATCTTTGTGTTCCTTTTGACTCATCAGTAATGGTTATTTGATGTAAAAATACAAAATGTTTATTTATTTTAAAAAAAACTTAAACAAAAAATTATGTCAATCTGTCATTAATTTGTATTTGGTATTTCTTTTGCTTGTTGTTACCCAAATTAAAATCAATAAAAATGGCAAATGGTAAAATTAATGTTGCAGTAGAGAATATTTTTCCACTGATTAAAAAGTTCCTTTACAGCGACCATGAAATTTTTCTGAGAGAGTTAATTTCCAACGCATCTGACGCAATCAACAAGCTGAAGCATCTGAGTAGTATCGGTGAGGTCAAAGGGGAGATAGGAGATCCTCGAATAGAGGTCAAAGTGGATAAAAAGAATAAAAAAATTCACATCATTGACCAAGGGGTAGGAATGACCAGTGATGAAGTAAACAAATATATTAATGAAGTAGCTTTTTCTGGTGCTGAAGAGTTTTTAGAAAAGTATAAAGATAACGCCAAAGACTCTGGCATCATTGGACACTTTGGTCTTGGTTTTTATTCTGCTTTTATGGTAGCCGAGAAGGTTGAAATCATCACCAAATCGCATCAGAAAGCACCTGCGGCTCACTGGACTTGTGACGGTTCCCCCGAATACACCCTTGTTAAATCCGATAAAAAAGATCGTGGTACAGAAATCATCTTGCACATAGCAGAGGATTCCACCGAATTTTTGGAAGATGCCCGTATTGGAGCGTTGCTCAACAAGTACAACAAATTTATGCCTTACCCAATCAAGTTTGGCACCAAAGAAGAAAACCTACCATTACCCAAAGATGCAAAAGAAGATGCCAAACCTGAAACCCAAACGGTAGATAACATCATCAATAATACCCATCCAGCATGGACTAAAACCCCCGCTGAACTCAAAGATGAAGATTACAAGTCTTTTTATAGAGAGTTGTATCCCATGCAGTTCGAGGAACCGCTTTTTAATATCCACCTCAATGTAGATTATCCTTTTAATCTGACGGGGATCCTTTATTTCCCCAAAATTCAAAACGATCTAAACCTCCAGAAGGACAAAATTCAATTGTATCAAAATCAAGTTTTTGTGACTGACAACGTGGAGGGTATTGTTCCCGAATTTCTGACCCTTCTCAGAGGGGTAATTGATTCTCCTAACATACCTCTTAATGTTTCCAGGAGTTACCTTCAAGCCGATGGAGCCGTTAAAAAAATCAGTAACTACATCACTCGAAAAGTTGCAGACAAATTGAGCTCCCTTTTCAAAAAAGATCGTAAAAGCTTTGAGGAAAAATGGAATGATATTAAAGTGGTCATTGAGTATGGAATGCTTACCGAGGATAAGTTTTATGAAAAAGCCGACCAATTTATGCTTTATCCTACTACGGATGGAGAATACTTCACTTATGCCGAATTGGAAACTGCACTCAAAGACAGTCAAACAGATAAAGATGGTAAACTGATATTCCTATATGCCTCCAATGTCGAGGAACAACATCAATACATCCAAACCGCCAAAGACAAAGGCTACAAAGTGCTTCTGCTAGATTCTCCCATTATTGCTCATCTGATCCAAAAATTAGAGGGTGACAAGGATAAAATCGCATTTGCAAGGGTGGACGGTGATGCTGTGGAAAACCTGATTAAAAAAGAAGAAGCTACAGTTTCTAAGTTGTCTGAAGAAGAAAAAGAAAAGTTAAAACCTATGATTGAAGAGGTGGTACCAACTGAGCAATACACCGTTCAATTGGAAGCCATGGACAGTAGTGGGTTGCCCTTTGTACTCACCCAACCGGAATTTATGAGAAGGATGAAGGAAATGCAACAAACCGGAGGGGGTATGATGGGTGCATTCCCGGAAATGTACACCCTTTTGGTCAATACCAATCACGAATTACTAGGACAAATCCTACAAACCAAAACGGCCAAAAAACGAGAGCGTTTGATCCAACAAGCACTAGACTTGGCTCGCCTCTCTCAAAACCTTCTCAAAGGAGAAGCCCTTACAGCCTTTATCAAACGCTCTGTTGACCTGATTAAATAGGGTAAGGGAAAAAACCAGTTGATCCCTGTTTCTGATGAGGCGGGTTTTTTTTTAAAAATAAAGCCTACATTTATGTATGCAAAAAACAAAAAAAATCAATTTGTTTTCATTGGGTAAATTTCAAGCCGTTATGGGAGGACTGTTGGGGGTTTTTTGTGGAATTTTGTATGCTTTTGGAGGTCTGCTCATCGATCTTCTGGTTTCCTTGGAATGGATTAGCTCTACAGAGACAATAGGCTTAAGTCATGGTACCTTACTCGCTTTCGGCGCATTGGTTGCCATTCCTTTATTGTTTTCAATGGCTGGTTTTTTATTGGGACTCATTCAAGGATTAATTTTTAATATTTTTGCACATTGGTTTGGTGGCTTTAATATTGAAATCAAGTAGGATATCATTAAAAAAAATAAGTAGTGAAGAAACATTGGATCAAATACCTTGTTGTATTTAAAGCAATTAAAATAATAGCGCTTATTGTTTTTTGGGTCGGTAATAAATTTTAGATCCCAAACCCTTTACAAATAGTTCTTAGGCTAAAAAACATTTTTTATTTTTGGGGGATGTCGATTAACAACTCACCCTCCCCTAGCTGGCAACCCAAATTACCGAATGCCCAACTGAGGTATTACGAGAATTTTTTGCCAGAAGAGGTAGCCGATCATTATTTCAAAACCTTTTTGGAGCAGATCCCTTGGCAACAGGATGATGTAAAAGTGTTTGGTAAAGTTTATGCTCAACCCCGCTTGACCTCACTTCACAGTAACACACTGAGTACATACACCTATTCAGGTTTGACCTTACGTCCCCACTCCATGACTACAGAGCTTTTAGAACTTTTGGATCTGATCCAATCAGTATGTAATCATGATTTTAACTGTGTATTACTCAATTTGTACAGGGATGGATATGACAGTAATGGATGGCACGCTGATAACGAAAAAGAATTGGGAATACATCCTCAAATCGCTTCCCTTAGCTTTGGAGCGTCTCGTTTTTTTCATTTCAAACACCGCCAAATCCATGAGGAACGATACAAAATGAAACTTCACCACGGCAGTTTGTTACTAATGGAGGGCGCCATGCAGGAAAATTGGCTTCATCAGATTCCCAAAACCAAAAAACCAATGCAAGAGAGAATCAATCTCACTTTCCGGAAAATTATTTAAAAATTTTGTTCAGGATCGATGCCAATCTAACTCCTCCTTTTTGGAGCTGTGATTGAAGAATTGATAAATATCGGTCAAGATAATGATGGTCTAATTTACTGTTAGGCAAAGTACTTTTGTAAATGATTTTTGCTAAAATTTGAGATTCCGATATCCATTTTTCAATTGGCACTTTGGTGATTCTTTTCAACTTCTTTGAACTGATTTGGTCTATGTCGTTTGTCCATTCCACAATGTTCATGCTTCGACTATCAATCAAATGACTGTCCCACAAACGGTGAAGGTTGGAGTTCTTTTTCAGCCATTGAATACGGATGTCATTTCCCCCTCGATCTGCTTTTCTTCCCACATGCATGGGCTGATGCAAATCGCCAACAAAATGCACCAAAAGTTTGAGGTGAAATGCTCTTTCGTTTTTGGGTTGAGTTATGTCTTCAATTACAGAAATGCATTTTTTTATGGCCATTACCACGTCGCCTTTAGGGTTTTTTGGAGCAGAGGCGTAAGATTCATCTGAAGACAAGTTAACATAGTGCCAGTAGTTCAGTTTTTTAAATTTTGGATTGGATTTGATTTCATCCCCATAATTAGATACTTCGGCCAATGAGGCGCCGTCTAATAGTTCATCAATGGCTGTTTTTGCCCTTGCAGATAAGTAACGCTCAGCCAACTCACCCACTACACGGTGGCCAGTTTTCCCCCAATCAACGGGATTGAACGTTAACAGGGACAGTAAACTGAATGTGTAAATCGAAATCGCCATTTAAAATTCAAAAATAGTGCAAACGAAAGGGTTTTCATTGTTTTTATTTTTGAGAAAATGAAAAATAAATAACGTCAAGGATGTATTTTTCTAAAAAGGCAAATTGGACTACCTTTGTTAAAACCATTAAAACATTATGTTTAGCAAAAGTCTTCCCTTGATTGTTTTACTATTTCTGTCAGTTTTCATAGGCTGTGATACGCATTCCAAACCTTCTGAAAACACCATGGTGTTGAAGGGTAAAGTTGAAGGGTTGCGAAAAGGAACTCTTTACCTTCAAAAAATAGAGGACTCTCTTTTAGTCAATGTTGACTCTATTTTAGTGAATGGAAGCCCCCAATTTGAATTTAAAACTTCAATCGACAGTCCCGAGATTTATTACCTCTACTTAACTAAGGAAGACGGTGACAGTCTGAATGACAGAATTTTATTTTTTGGAGAACAAGGAGAAATCACCATCAACACCTTGCTAAAAACTTTTGAAAGTAGTGCAAAAGTAAGCGGTTCAAAAAATCAAGAACTGTTGCAGGAGTACCGAAAACTCGCAAGACAATTTGATGGTAAAAATTTAGAATACATCAAAGCATATTTAGAAGCTGCTAAAGAAAATATAGACAACAAAGCACTTGATTCCATTCAAAAGGGAATGGACAATTTGGTCAAAAGAAGATATTTGTATGCGCTCAATTTTGCCAGCACCCACGGCGATAACGTCATCGCTCCATTCATTGCCTTAACCGAGGTTTCTGATGCCAATATTGTGTTTTTGGACACGGTGGCATCCAAATTAACCGATCGGGTCAAGGCATCCAAGTACGGTAAAGAATTCCTTCAATTCATCGCCAACCGAAAAGCGGAGGAAATAGTAGAATAATTATCCCTGCTTCACCAATTCTTTTTTCAGGCTTTCCAATGATTTGGCTAAATTTTCACGAAGGGGCATAAATCCGGATTTCCCTCCCTTCCTTTTTGCCTCATGGATTTTTTTGATCAGATCATCAAACAAGGAAATGGCCTCGTCGATGAGTTTTTCAGTTGACTTTAGATCGGCTTCGGGATGGTTCAATTCCCAAGCATAAACCTCTTCGATAAAGGCACCTATGCTGTTGTTAATTTCTTTTTTGAATAGTTTGATACTTGACATAACGGTTCTTTTTTAGGGTGCTAACCACTGTATTTTACAAAATTTCGAGGCGTTTCGTACAAGACGATCTCCAAAGTTTTATCCTCATCCAAATGAGGAAACAGCTTGTTGTAAATTACAACAGCGATGTTTTCTGCAGAAGGGATTAAATCTAAAAAATCGGGCACTTGCTCATTTAAGTTCTTGTGATCAAAAGCCTCTTCTACTTCGGATTTGATCAAATCTTTTAAGACCTTCATATCCATTACATAACCTGTAACGGGATCTATCGTTCCAGTGACGCTTACGATTAATTCGTAATTGTGGCCGTGAAAATGGGGATTGGAACATTTTCCAAATACATCTTCGTTTTTTTGATCGTCCCAAGACTTAACATAAAGTCGGTGGGCTGCGTTAAAATGAGCTTTTCTGCAAACAGTTACCCTCATGCGCTGTGTTGGTTTTTTATATAGTGATAAAATCGGTCAAAAATAATCTTAAACCAAACGGTGTATTGTTCAGGGTTTTCGATCAAATCTTTTTGTAGTGAATCTATGGGCATCCATTTGAAAGAGGCTACTTCTTCTGGGTTGATCTTTGGGTCTTGATCGGCATATCCCAACAAGACGTGATCCAATTCGTGTTCTGACAAGCCGTTGTCAAATTCAGTCTTGTAGATGAATGTAAACAACTCTTCAAGAGCAACCGCCATACCCATCTCCTCAGCCAAACGTCTATTACCAGCCTCTAAGCTCGTCTCACTTTCACGTTGATGACTACAACAGGTATTGGTCCACAGACCCGGTGAGTGGTATTTGCTCCAAGCACGTTGTTGTAGTAATAATTCTTTTTTGGAGTTTAATACAAACACAGAAAAGGCCCTATGTAAAAGTGCTTTTTTATGCGCTTCCATTTTCCCCATGGTACCAATAGGTCGATCCTCCCTATCGACTAAAACAACTTTTTCTTCCTCCATCAGACCAAAAATACCTAATAAATTACACAAAACCTATACACAAATTTTATCGAAGGGATTTAATTAAATATTTTTGCGCAAATTGATTCATATGGAATTTCTGCAAGAGATTCAGAGAAGAAGAACATTCGGTATTATTTCCCACCCAGATGCGGGCAAAACCACTCTAACAGAGAAATTACTCTTGTATGGAGGTGCCATACAAGAGGCAGGTGCTGTGAAATCGAACAAAATCAAAAAAGGAGCGACCAGTGACTTTATGGAAATTGAACGTCAGAGGGGAATTTCCGTGGCTACCTCTGTTTTGGCATTTAATTATCAAGACAAGAAAATCAACATCTTGGATACTCCAGGTCACAAAGATTTTGCAGAGGATACTTTTAGGACACTTACAGCAGTAGACAGCGTTATTGTGGTCATTGACGTAGCCAAGGGAGTAGAGGAACAAACCGAAAAACTGGTTGAAGTATGTCGAATGCGAAAAATACCCATGCTTGTTTTTATCAATAAACTAGATCGAGAGGGCAAGGATGCATTTGACTTATTGGACGAGGTAGAGCAGAAGTTAGGACTTAAAGTAACTCCGCTGAGTTTTCCCATCGGAATGGGTTTTAATTTCAAAGGAATCTACAATCTATGGGATCAAAACATTCAAATAATTGAGTCTTCGGACAAGCAAAAAATAGCCCAAACCGTTACCTATGAATCTTTTAAAGATGAGGGGTTACGCCAAGCTACTGGGGAAGAATTGCTAGATGAGTTGGAGGAATCGTTGGAACTGATTAAAGGGGTTTATCCTAATTTTGATCAAAAGCAGTATTTGCAGGGAGATTTACAACCGGTTTTTTTCGGATCGGCTTTGAATAATTTTGGAGTAAAAGAATTGTTGGATTGCTTTATCGAAATTGCTCCCGCTCCCTTACCCAAGGCTACCGATAAGCGAATCATTCAACCGGATGAATCGGCCTTCTCTGGTTTTGTATTTAAAATTCATGCCAATATGGATCCCAAACATCGTGATCGTTTGGCTTTTATTAAAATCGTCTCTGGTACTTTTAAACGCAATACCCCCTACTTCCATGTGAGACACAAAAAGAAACTCAAATTCTCCAGTCCCAATGCTTTTTTTGCTGAGAAAAAAGAAGTAGTAGACGAATCATTCCCAGGAGATATCGTTGGGCTTCATGATACAGGGAATTTTAAAATTGGGGATACCCTGACTTCGGGAGAAGAAATACAATACAAGGGAATACCGAGTTTTTCTCCTGAACACTTTCGCTTTATCAATAATGCAGATCCAATGAAAGCCAAGCAACTTAACAAAGGCATCGACCAACTAATGGATGAAGGAGTAGCCCAATTGTTTACTCTAAACCTTAACGGACGTAAGGTAATTGGCACCGTCGGAGCCTTACAATTTGAAGTGATTCAATACCGGCTCCTTCACGAGTACGGCGCTAAATGCACCTTTGAAAACCTGAATGTTCATAAGGCTTGTTGGATAATGTGTGAAAATCCAGAACATCCAGACTTTAAAGATTTCAAACAAGTAAAGCAAAAATTTTTGGCACAGGACAAACAAGGACAATTAGTGTTTTTGGCCGACTCTGCTTTTTCCCTTCAAATGGCACAACAAAAATACTCTGAGATTAATTTTCATTTCACTTCTGAGTTTTAATTCTGAATCATCCGTAAATTTTAAATGGGTGATAAAATAAATTGCATACATTTCCCGTTCAAATACCAGTTAAAATAGAAAGAATTTAAAATGCCTTCCAAAAAATGACACTTTATTAGGTAGTAGGATTTGATTTTCATGTGCAAACTATGTGCACTATTGATCAAAATATCTTGTTACTTTTGTATAACCTACATAATGCAAACTTCATGGAGATCCCCAAATCTTATGTGCTGTTGGTTTTTACTTTGCTTTTTTGTAAACAACAGATTTTATCATCGGGAATAAAACCCAATTTTATTGAAAAAATCGTCATCGATGGGGATCGTTTACTGTATCTGAATCAAAATAGCAATTTTAGTCAACCGAATTTTGACAAACCAGAACCACCAAATTCCAATGCCAGGCGATTTGTTTCGGTTTCCTCTAATAATTTAGATTATATTACAACCTCAGCGGGAGATCAAAGCACCGTAAATATATGTGAAGGTGAACATTTAACCATTTCTTCAACCTACGATACTAATCAAGCAGAATTCGAGTTCCATTTAATCCGTGGTAGTAACGATACTATTATTAAGTCTCGTTCTGCCACTCTTTCTCTAGAACTCACCTCAAATGAGATAAAAGATGGAGATATTTACTACATCAAGATTTTTGACAGCAACAATTTTCAACAGTTTAATTCGAGTCTAGTAACTGTCAAAGTTTTATCCTTACCCAATGGAGAAACAGATCTCATTGGTGGAACTGTAATACAAGAAGATCAAATCATATGCTATGCTTATATACCAAAAACTTTAACGGTAACAGGTGACAACAGTAGTACTGATTTTTTGTTCCAATGGGAACTTTCTACAGACAATGGAGCGACCTATACCGAAATAACTGGAGCAACCAATCCCTTTTTAATTTTTACCTCTGGAGTTACCAGAACCACAACTTATAGAAGGAGCAAGCGATGGAGTAAGGGCGGAACCTGTTTCAAATATACTAACGAACATCGTATTACGCCATTTGAAGTTGATGCTGGAGCCATTTCTTCAGGAACCAATACTTACAAAATTTGTAATGGTGAAATCCCTCCTATTATAGAAAGCCAAACTCTTGCTCCAATAAATGTAGGATCCCTAAGCTACAATTGGCAAATTTCTACAGATGGAATGAATTGGACAAATACGGGCAGTACCTCTATTAACTACCAACACCCTGAAACACTTACTACCACAACCTATTTTCGTAGAAAAGCAATTCAAATAAAAAATGAACAAACTTGTTCATCCTACTCAAATATTGTAACCATTACAGTTTTAGATGAGATCCATGTTGGGACACTGAGTGGAACTCAAAAGGTCTGTGAGGGATATTTACCAACAGATCCGATTGTTTACAACTCAGAACTTGATCCACAACTCATCTATCAGTGGTTGTTTTCAGCCGATGGTCAAACTTACACCAATATAAATGGGCAAAATCAAAAAGAATTGACATTTAACTACGGAGACACTCACTTACCCAATGAAATTGGTTACTACAAATTAAAAATAACTCAAGATATTGGTGGAATCGGTTGTATTGCTGAAACTGACTCTTTAACAATCATTGAACTCCCTTTAAAAACTACTATTACAACCAATGCACCTAACAACACTATTTGTGAAGGAGGGAATGTAACCATTACCGCACAAGGCAGTAATACCTTTCAATTTATCGTTGATGGATTCATCCGTTCTGATGCTACTGATAATCAATTGACCCTCGAAGGACTCACGCAAACTACCACTGTCACCATTCGTGCATCAAATGATGGCTGTGAAAAACTCCATTCGATTGTCATTAATGTAATTAAAATCGACCCAGGAACCATTGATTTATCCGTTGATGATTGTTCGGATACTAGCTCTTTTAAATTGCTCTCCACAGCGTCCGGTACATTGAATGGTGAAGAAATATCTCCAGCTACAGGAGGAAATTATCTATGGCAATCCTCCTCAGATGGAATCAATTGGCTCAATATAGCTGGTGCCAACCAACATACCCTTCAAGTCGGAAATACTTACCGATATACCCCACCCTCATATTTCCGAAGATTGATCCAATACCAATTGTTTGGTTTGGATTGTCAAAAGTTCTCCAATTCGATCTACTTGGAAAATCAACCCTCCTTAGACGGAGGAGTTATTTCAATCGATCAGCAATCGGTGTGCGGTAATACAACTCCCACTACTACAACCCTATCGGTTAAAGAAGCCACTCAAGGTAATCATGTAAAGTACCAATGGGAAGAATCTACTGATGACGGTGTTACCTATTCTGAAATTACTGGAGCAACCTCTATCACTCTCGAACTTAAAGCCGTTACACAGAAAACCTTGTACCGAAGAAAAATAGCATGGGTAGGTGATGATAGTTGTCCACAATACAGTAGTGTACACACTATTGTTTATCTTCAAAACAATCCAGGGTCCATTACCACTAGCATACCTACTATTTGTTACGATCAAATTCCACCGCTAATTGAAAGTCAAAATCCTGCAACAATCAATACAGGACAATTGACCTACGATTGGGAATACTCTCTGGACAATCAAAATTGGAACAGTATAGGAGAGAACTCAGATCGTTTTCAACCTACTCAAACAAGAACACAAACTCATTACTACAGAAGAAAAAGTATTCAAACTGAAAATGGTAAAACATGTTCATCTTATTCCAATACCGTTACCATTACTGTTGCGGATCAAATCATAAATGGAATCATCTCTGGGTCTCAAAAGATAGGATATGGAACTGTTCCTCAACCTTTGCAGTTTGAGCAAAGTCTTAACCCAGATTACACCTACCAATGGATTTACTCTACCGATGGACTCAACTACACTGCTATTAACGGTCAAACAGATAAAACACTCAATTTCAGTGCGGGAGGGGCGTATACTCCGTCAAAAACTTCTTATTACAAAATGGCAATTAGCAGCAATAAATATGGGACGAATTGCACTGTATTGACTTCTTCCGTTACCATTGAAATCAGTAATCCAACAATAATTTTAACAGATCCCTTCAATCGACAGCTTTGTACTGGGGAAACCATAAGTATTACAGCCTCTGGAACTGAAAACTATCTATTTTATGTTGATGGAGTACAACAAATAGGCGTAGCTTCAAAAGTACTTACACTTGAAAATCTTACAAAATCGGTAACCGTAACTGTCAAGGTGGTTGGCTTTCCAGAGAGCCATAATGTTTCAGTAACCGTACATAAGATTGATGCTGGAGAAATAACTTACGATTTCGAGCACTGTGATGAAACAAAAACACTACAATTTAAATCAGTAGTGGAAAGTAGTGATAACGGAATTCCCTTTAGTATTTCAGCAGATGGAATCTATTCATGGGAAACTTCATCTGACGGCATCCACTGGAGCACAGTTAGCGGATCCAACCAACCTGATTTTGAATTGTCAAATCCTGGTTTTCCTGTATTTGTGAGACGAAATAGTCAAAATTCTAACTTGAGTTCTAATTGTTTAAAATCATCAAATGTTATAGAAGTCCAAACATTTCCAACTTTAAAGGCAGGTAAAGTTTCCCCATTCGAGTTATTGGTTTGTTCTGGAAATGTCTCGACAGTTATTCACATCATTGATGGTACGGTTGGTAATGATGTCAGTTACCAATGGGAAGTTTCTAAAGATAATGGACTTACTTTTTCTTCATTGGATTCTCAAACCAGTGCTTCTTTAGCATTGTCAAACGCTACTGAATCCGTTCAATATAGACGTAAAGTCAGTTGGAAAATAGACAATAGTTGCCCTAAGACGAGCGATATTTTTAATCTTATAGTATTAGAGAATGACCCTGGAGCTATAAAAACAGGTATCGTTAGTATTTGTTATGGCAGTTCTCCACCCGAAATAAACAGCATTTCACCGGCAAGTGTTAATGGAGGGACTTTGAGTTATCAATGGGAGTTTTCAACCGATGGTGAAAAATGGAATAATGCTTTGGGACAGACCTCTGAAAACTTCTCAACCACTAGTACACTTACCCAAACTCACTATTACCGAAGAAAAAGCATTCAAAATCTAAATGGTAAAATTTGTGAAAACTATACCAAAAACTATACTGTAATCGTGTTTGATGAAATACAAAAGGGTGGTGTAAGTGGAACGCAAGATATCTGTTTAGGTGAAAAGATCAATTCTCCCATAACATATGAACTACCGCTTAACCCTTCATTAACCTATCAATGGATGTTCTCTACTGATGGAGTGAATTTTTTTACAATTCCAGGGGAACAAGGTTCAATACTACCAATACATACAAACGTTTCTTTCACTCCTACCCAAACTACTCATTATCGTATGGCCATTTCAAATAATGAGGGTGCCTTGAATTGCGTTACTACTTATACCAACACTGCAACCGTATATTTTATTGATGACTTTGGATTAAGCCATGATAGAGATTCAAACAAAATTTGTAAAGAAAGTACTATTACTTTTTTCGCTAAAGGAGATGGACTTTTTAGTTTTTATCTCAATGGAATTTTAGTTCAAGGACCTTCCCTAGAAACTAGCTTTACAATTACCAATCCAGAAGGTGATATTGAAATTACTTTGATAAATGAACATTTAGGAACGTGTTCAAATATAGCAACTCTTACCCTTTCATACGAGGAAGTTTATGCAGGTAAAATTTCGGGACCAGAAAATATATGTAACAATACTAAAAATATAATTCTAAAATCTACACAAAATGCAAATGTAAACGGTGAACCCCTCTCGGGAAACGGTTTTAGCTATCAATGGCAAAGTTCTTTAGATGGAAATTCGTTCACTGATATTTTAAATGCAACAACGGAAGAATATACCATTAGCTTACTGACAACAGACACTCATTTTAGACGGATCGTTAAAACTCAATCTAGTGAATCAGAATGCATTAAAAGTAGTAATGTTATCAAATTAGGTCTGAATGATTTATCCTCTGAACCCAGTTCAATTGAAATATCTACTTCTCTTTGTAATGAAGGAGTTTACGCTTCATATAGTGGAGGAGTTCCTCCTTACAAGGGAGAGTTATTCGACATTAATCATAATTTAATTGGATCAGGTTCAACAAATGACAACCAATCATTTGGAAATCTGCTGCCCGGGAGATTTTATACCTTACGAGTAACAGACAATAGTTGCTATCAACCCAAAGAAATTATATTTGAAGTTCCCTTGGAAATCAAATTCGATCCTCATAAGGTTACGATAGAACACGATTTATGCAGGGAACAGTCTACCGATATCGGTCAAGGAAGCATTCGTTTAGCTGCTGATGCATTTACTGGAGGGTCTAATGCATTTGATTTTTCTTGGAGTGGACCAAATTTCACAGGACAAGGAAGCGAAATCAATGGACTATTACCTGGAACTTATTTACTAACAGCTACCGATAAACTTCTGGGCTGTACCCAAACAGAAAGTATAGTCGTATTGGGTAAAGACCCATTAGTTTTAAGCTTGAAGGCATCCAATTTATCTTTGCGAAGTGACGGGGTTTACCAATTAGGTTGTCAAAGTGGTTCAAATCCTTCCATTGAGGTCAATGTAAGTGGTGGACATGGACAATATACCTATTCCTGGAAAAAAGATGGATTACTACTCTCTGGAAATCAAACTAAATTAATCACCCCTGTTACGGCTGGGGTTTATCAAGTTACCGTAACAGATATTCCTCCAACAGGTATTGACGTGGATAACCCCTGCCAAGAAATAGTTTATTTTAATGTACAATCTGATATTCCACTTGCGATTCAAGTAGATCGGACTGCCCTTGGAGTCACTTTATGTGAGAATAATAAAATTCAAATACCTGTAAAAATATCTGGTGGAATACCTCCTTATACCCTAACCATTCAAGGTCATGGAAGTATTTCAACCGGACAAAACTCCTATACTTTCAACAATATTGATCCAAAAAAATTGGGGAGCAATCTTAATGTAAATGTAACTGACCAAGTGGGTTGCTCTGCCTCTGCACCAAGTATCCCAATTGAATCACCGAGTCAATACACATTTATAAGTAGCAACACCAACATTGATTGTCTAAAAGGAACCCTTGGTACCATCCAACTATCATTAGATCAGCCTTTAGGTGAAATAGAGACTTTTCATCTGGAATGGAAAGGGGATACTGTTCACTACTTTGATACTTGGGAAAATGGAAATGGATTGCTCAAAAATCTAAATAATCCTGGAACATACACAGTAACCGTTACCAATAGCCATGGATGTATAGTACACACTGAATCTTTTAAAATTGAAGACCTTTCAAAGAGTAAGCTGGCTGTTAAGATCGCCGAACAAATAGCCAACTCTCATTGTGACTCGGCTAATGGTGCCATCCAGCTAGAAATCAACGGAGGTTATCCTCCCTATTCAATTGATTGGCAACAGCTAAGTCAAACTAACAGTTGGACAACACTTCCTGTTTTTGAAAATCATGCGTTGATCTCTGGCTTAAGTTCGGGAACTTTTAGGGCAATTGTCGGTGATGCTTCCTCTGAATATAATGTTGACCGTTGTTCTGAAAAAATAACAACTCGTGAAATTATTATTCAACAAAAAAATGTCAAAATTGTTCAGTTTACAGCTTCAAATGCTGCTGACCTTTGCAATTCCAATGGAAGTGGAAAGATTAGTTTCCAAATACAAAATACCCTGACTTCAACAGGAACTACTTCCATGACCTATCAAATTGACGGTGCTAATATTTCAGCAAACGATATCAATAACCAAGGTAATCAAATAGAAATTAAAGGCATCAGTCCAGGAAGTCATCAATTAAAAGTTCAAATAAAATCGGGAAGTAGTAATTGTACCATCAGCCAAGACTTTTCGATTGAAGATCCTTTAGCTCCCATCACTTTTACAGGCCAACGTACCTACGAATCCTCACTTTGTAATGAGGCTACTAAAATCATTATAAAGACAGAAGAAATAAGTGGAGGATCGCCTTTTGAGCTTGAACCTCCTTATGCATTGGAATGGCACTACCAGCCCCTAAATGAAAATACAGATACGGTAAGTCATACACGTTATGGGTGGGAAATTAACAATGCACTTCCAGGCTCCTATGAATTAATTATTTCGGATGCCTATGGTTGTCAAAATGATCCTTCAGCTCCTATTATCATTAAAGTAGAACCGCCACAAATTGAAACCATATCCGTTAAAGGCATTTTGAAGTCTAATTCAGATGAGATCGTAAAAGCACTCCCTGTACAATGTGAAAATGACAATAAAGGAACCATAGGAATTAAAATAGAGGGAGGGGTTCGTCCTCTAGAAATCCGTTGGTTTTTCCTTCAGCCTGATGGTGTTGTAAATGATTCTTCTACTAATGGTCCAACACATTTACCCATTCATGATAATCAAACTTTTTTAAATGGACTTTCAGCAGGTGTTTATCGATTGGAAATCAATGGAGAAAGCGCCATGTGTAAAAACGGGACTTCCCCTTACATATTTTACACAGAAGATATTGAAGTCAAACCCAACCCCAGTCTTCACTTGGTTTCTGGTCCTTTTATTGAGGGTAATCTATGCGAGGGAAAGCCAGGAAGAATCACTGTAGAGGTTTTTGACAATAATCAAGATGGGCTGTATTTTTATTACGATGGAAAAGTTCTTCAAGAAGAGGAATATGAGCAAATTAACAATCAAACCCATACTTTAATAATTGAGAATCCTGTAGAAGAAGGAGTGCTGGAAATTTTAAATGCTCAAGGCTGTTCCATCAAGCATTCAATTAACCTCAAGTTGGGAGACCCCGATTTTAGCTTTACATCTGCCTCATATGAGATTACAAAAAACATTTTAACCAAAGAAGAAATTACTTTTAGGAATAATTCTACAAATCCTTATGTAAAATCCGAATGGATTTTTGGAGATTTTAGTCAACCCGTCATCCTATCACATACTGCAAGCTCGAGTACCGTAAAACATACTTTTTTAAAATCAGGAGTTTTTCCAGTGACTTTACGTATTTACAATGCCAATGGTTGTTCACGAGAGGTTAAACACATGCTTTCTGTAGGCAAGGGATACAGTATTTCACTACCAAATGTGTTTTCACCCAATAATGATGGGATTAATGATCAATTCCGTCCCATTATCTCTGGATTTAAGGAAGTTGAATTCAATGTCTTTGATCCCCGTGGAAATCTGTTGTATCATGAAAAAATGGAAGAACCCAATCCCAATCATGCAGAAGGTCTTGAGTTGAAGGGTTGGGACGCAAATAATGCTACTCAAGCTCTATACTTTATTTACAGTCTAAGTGGAATATTATTTGATGAAACAGAAATTGACAAATCTGGCACCTTTATATTACTTAAATGAGACGACTACTAAGCTATGTACTCTTAAATATGTCTTTATTGAGTTGGGCACAAACTGAAACTGTTATTAACCAGTCAAAGTTTTTTCAAATCGATAATCCTAGTTATTTCGGATTTAACAGAAGTAATAAAATAGGAGTCCTTTACAGTAAAACCAAAATAAGTGAAACTTCTCAGGTGAATCACCAATATATATTTGGAAGTATAACGTTGGAAGATCAACCCTTTTCATTGGGGCTTGATTTAAATAATTATACGATACAAAATTCTAATTTTAAAGTTACTTTTCCACGTATTGCTTTTGTGTATCAACTCCAAGTTGATACAAACATTTATATTTTACCTGGTATTTCTTTTGGCTATTGGAACGAAACATTTAACAAAGAAGGTCTCGTCTTTGAAGATCAAATAAATCGAAATAATGGCTATATAAACCCTGAAACTGATGATCCAATGGGTAATGAGTTGGGATCGAGTGATTATGTTGATGTTGGTGCTTCTTTCTTATTACATACAGATCGATTTTTTTTGGGGGTTTCTTTAACAAAAATAAATCAACCTGAAATCACCCTTTCAAGTGAAACCCCAGTGAAATCGAATATTAACCTTTCTGCTCAAGGGGGAGTAGAATGGAACATTAACCGTCATCAAAGAAATTTTTTACCAGAACAGAGCTATTTATTCATTTTCAACAACATTCGTTATATTGACAAGGTTTATTCATTTAATCTCTCTCAAGAGTTACAACTAAATGAATTTTCTGTTGGACTGAGTCAAAGAGCGAGTAATTCAAGTAAATTTTCACTGAATGGAATGGGCGTAAATTTCGGTCTTACCCTTGAAAATTTTAATTTTGGAATGCAATATTATTTCCCAATAAACAAGGGCACTACCAATTTTGCTTCCAACGTTTTTGAATTATATCTTATTTTTGAGTTTACCCCTTTTAGAAGAAATAATCTTAGGTCATACAAGCGATTGCAGGTTGATAATTACTAAAAAAAGCCGCAATAATAAATTGCAGCTTTTTTTGTTATGCTTCGCCTGTTGGTCCAAAATTCAAAGGAATAGGAGGTTGTTCTTTTGAATCAATTTCACCGTGGCTATCCTCGTAGCGACGAATGTTATCAACCAATGCACTTTGAAACCTTTTAGCATGTTCTGGAGTCAATATGATCCTCGACTTCACTTTAGCTTTGGGAGTTCCGGGCATAATGGCCACAAAGTCAACCACAAATTCCGATGGAGAATGATTAATGATGGCTAAATTAGAGTAAGTACCTTGAGCAGTTGCTTCGTCCAATTCGATATTAATCTGTTGTTGTTTTTGCTCTTTAGAATCACTCATGGACTATAAATTAACCTCTTGCTGTTCTTCTTCCTTATCAATTAACAAGCTAGTATACTCGTCTTTAGAGCCTACAATGATATTATCGTATTCTCTTAAACCAGTACCTGCTGGAATTTTATGACCAACAATTACGTTTTCTTTCAATCCTTCTAAGGAATCGATTTTTCCATTTACGGCTGCCTCATTAAGTACCTTGGTAGTCTCTTGGAAGGAAGCTGCAGAGATGAAGGACTTGGTTTGTAGCGAAGCTCGAGTAATCCCTTGTAATTCAGGAGTTGCCGTGGCCGAAGCTGCATCTCTGGCCACAACTGGAGTCTTATCCTCACGTATCAACAGAGAGTTTTCATCTCGCAATTGACGTGCAGTTACCATTTGTCCTGCTTTCAAATTTTCGGAATCACCTATCTCTTCAACGACTTTCTTGCCAAATAGACCATCGTTTTCAATGATAAAATCAGTTTTATAAACCAATTGTCCTTCAAGGAACATAGAATCTCCTGGATCCTGTATCTTTACTTTACGCATCATCTGTCGCACGACAACTTCAAAATGTTTATCGTTGATCTTTACTCCCTGCAATCGATACACCTCCTGTACCTCATTCACCAAGTACTGCTGTACTGCCGAAGGGCCTTTGATTTTAAGAATATCGGTTGGTGTAATGGATCCATCTGAAAGTGGCATTCCTGCTTTGACAAAGTCATTCTCTTGAACCAATATTTGATTGGACAATTTGACTAAGTATTTCTTGATATCGCCAAACTTAGATTCCACGATGATTTCACGGTTACCTCTTTTGATCTTACCAAAAGAAACAACACCGTCAATTTCAGATACTACAGCTGGGTTGGAGGGGTTACGGGCTTCAAACAATTCTGTTACCCTAGGTAAACCTCCTGTAATATCTCCAGATTTTGCTGATTTTCTTGGGATTTTAACTAAGATTTTCCCCTCTTTGATTTTATCTCCCTCGTTGACAATCAAATGTGCCCCAACAGGTAAGTTGTATGATCGTAAAGTATTCCCTTTGGTATCATTGATATGGAGAGTCGGAATTAACTTTTTGTTTCGAGACTCTGAAATTACTTTCTCCTGAAATCCAGTTTGCTCGTCAATTTCTACTTGATAAGTCACCCCTTGTTCAATATTTTCAAAGTTAATTTTTCCTGAAAATTCCGAAACGATCACACCATTGAACGGATCCCATTGACAGATGACATCTCCTTTTTTAATTTTTGATCCTTTTTTGATGAAAATTGAGGATCCGTAAGGAATATTGTGGGTATTAAGTACATTTTTCGTTTTACTGTCAACCAACTTCAATTCAGTGGTTCTGGAAATAACAATATTAGCTTCGTTCCCCTCAGCATCTTCTCCCTTAACTGTTTTGAGATCTTCTATTTCAGCCACTCCGTCAAACTTAGCTACAAGACGGTTTTCCTCAGAAATGTTCCCGGCCACTCCACCAACATGAAAAGTTCTCAGTGTCAGCTGTGTTCCTGGTTCTCCAATAGATTGGGCAGCGACAACTCCTACGGCTTCTCCTTTTTGAACCATATTACCTGTAGATAGGTTTCTACCGTAACACTTGGCACAAATTCCTTTGCGTGCTTCACAGGTTAAAGGTGATCTTACCTCTACACTGCTTATTGGAGCGTTTTCAATACGCTTGACAATCTCTTCTGTAATTTGTGTTCCTGCTTCGACCAATACCTCATCACTTCGAGGATCGACAACAGTCTGCAAAGAAACACGTCCAAGGATTCGTTCCCCTAAAGACTCAACGATTTCTTCGTTTTTCTTGAGAGGTTCGACATTAATTCCTCTTAATGTCCCACAATCTTCAATGTTAACAATCACATCCTGAGAAACATCTACCAATCTACGAGTTAAATATCCTGCATCGGCAGTTTTCAAAGCGGTATCTGCAAGTCCTTTTCGAGCACCGTGTGTTGAAATAAAATATTCTAAAATAGAAAGACCTTCCTTAAAGTTGGAAAGAATTGGATTTTCGATAATTTCTCCTCCTCCTACGTTAGATTTTTTGGGCTTGGCCATCAACCCTCGCATTCCAGTTAATTGACGAATCTGTTCTTTAGAACCCCTAGCACCTGAGTCCAACATCATGTAAACAGAGTTAAACCCTTGCTGATCCTCGCTGATACGTTTCATAGCAAGCTCTGTGAGTTTGGCATTGGTTGACGTCCAAACATCAATCACTTGATTGTAGCGTTCGTTGTTGGTAATCAATCCCATATTGTAGTTACCAGAAATACCATCTACTTGAGTATTGGCATCATCGATCATTTCTATTTTTTCCTTAGGAATAATGATATCACCCAGACTAAAGGACAAACCTCCTTTAAAGGCAAAACCATATCCCATACTCTTGATCTTATCCAAGAACTCTGCTGTTTCAGGAACACTGGTTACTTTTAATATTTTACCAATAATCTCTCTCAGATTCTTTTTAGTGAGTACTTCGTTAAAGTAACCTGCATTTTCAGGCACAACCTCATTAAACAGTACACGACCTACGGTAGATTCTATTATCTGATAAACCAATTCTCCATTTTTATTGAAGTCCTTAGCCTTGATTTTAATCATAGCATTGAGGTCAACACGCCTCTCATTGTATGCGATATGGACTTCTTCAACAGAATAGAAAGTCAATCCCTCTCCTAAGACCGGTACCTCTTTTGTTGATTTTCTGGCTTTGGTCATGTAGTAAAGTCCCAAAACCATATCCTGTGAAGGCACAGTAATGGGCGAACCATTAGCTGGGTTAAGAATATTGTGAGAAGCCAGCATTAACAGCTGTGCTTCCAAAATAGCTTCCGGACCTAGAGGCAAGTGAACGGCCATCTGATCCCCATCAAAATCGGCATTGAAAGCGGTACAAACAAGGGGGTGCAATTGAATGGCTTTACCTTCAATTAATTTAGGTTGAAAGGCTTGAATTCCCAAGCGGTGTAGCGTGGGAGCTCTGTTTAGCAATACAGGGTGTCCCTTCAATACGTTTTCCAAAATATCCCAAACAACAGGCTCTTTGCGGTCTATAATTTTTTTAGCTGATTTTACAGTCTTTACAATTCCTCTTTCAATCAGTTTCCTGATGATGAAAGGCTTGTAGAGTTCCGCAGCCATCCCTTTGGGTAATCCACATTCAAAGAGTTTTAATTCTGGCCCTACAACAATAACAGACCGTGCTGAGTAATCTACCCTTTTCCCCAAAAGGTTTTGACGAAAACGCCCTTGTTTTCCTTTCAAAGAGTCAGACAGCGACTTTAACGGGCGGTTAGAGTCAGTTTTAACGGCAGACGATTTACGAGTATTATCAAACAAAGAATCAACCGATTCCTGTAACATTCGTTTCTCATTTCTCAAAATCACTTCTGGAGCTTTGATCTCAACCAAACGCTTCAATCGGTTGTTTCGAATGATAACCCTTCTGTATAAATCATTCAAATCAGAAGTGGCAAAACGACCACCATCTAGCGGAACCAATGGTCTTAATTCTGGTGGAATTACCGGAATGACCTTCATGATCATCCACTCAGGTAAATTTTCCCGATTTTCGTTAGCGTCTTTGAAAGCTTCCACTACTTGAAGTCTTTTCAAAGCTTCAGTTTTTCGCTGCTTTGATGTTTCATTATTTGCCTTATGACGTAATTCATATGAAAGGGCTTCCAAATCAATTCTGGACAATAGCTCGATCAAACATTCTGCTCCCATTTTGGCAATAAACTTTTCGGGATCACTGTCCTCGAGGAACTGATTCTCTGGAGGTAGCTGCTCCATGATATTGAGATATTCTTCCTCAGTTAAGAAATCCATCTTTTGTACTGGCTCTCCCTCTTCATTTTTGGTATTACCAGGTTGGATCACCACATAACGTTCGTAATAGATGATCATATCCAATTTCTTAGAAGGCAAGCCTAATAGATAACCGATTTTATTAGGCAATGATCTGAAATACCAGATGTGAGCTACGGGAACCACCAAATTGATATGTCCCACACGATCACGTCTTACCTTTTTCTCTGTTACCTCAACACCACAACGGTCACAAACGATTCCCTTGTATCGGATACGCTTGTATTTGCCGCAGGCACATTCAAAGTCCTTTACAGGGCCGAAGATACGCTCACAAAACAGCCCATCACGTTCAGGCTTGTGGGTTCTGTAGTTGATGGTTTCGGGCTTGAGCACTTCCCCTCTGGAGTTGCCCAATATGACCTCAGGAGAGGACAAACCTATGGAGATTTTATTAAATTTTTTTTGGGTAATGATTTCGTTATTTCTAGGCATAACTCAATAGCAATATTTTAATTATTCTTCTAATCTGATGTCTAATCCTAATCCTTTCAACTCATGCATCAATACGTTGAAAGATTCTGGTAATCCCGGTTCTGGAAGGGTTTCCCCTTTCACGATGGATTCATAGGTTTTGGCACGACCAATGACATCGTCTGACTTAACGGTTAATATTTCCTGTAAGGTGCTAGAGGCACCATAGGCTTCGAGTGCCCATACTTCCATTTCCCCAAAACGTTGACCTCCAAACTGGGCTTTTCCCCCCAATGGTTGTTGTGTGATAAGAGAGTAAGGTCCAATTGATCTTGAGTGCATTTTATCATCGACCATATGACCGAGTTTCAGCATATAAATCACCCCTACGGTTGCGGGCTGATCAAAACGCTCCCCAGTACCACCATCATAAAGATAGGTATGGCCATATCTTGGAATATTCGCACTATCTGTCAATTCATTAATCTGTTCAATGGTAGCTCCATCAAAAATAGGAGTAGCATATTTCTCACCCAGATCAAGACCTGCCCAACCAAGAACAGTTTCATAGATCTGACCAATGTTCATACGTGATGGAACCCCTAACGGATTCAATACGATGTCTACAGGTG
>JAYNHF010000013.1:48686-60326 GCA_038107695.1 Flavobacteriaceae bacterium
GGTGTTCCGTCTTCCAAGAAAGGCATTTCTTCTTCTCTGACAATTCGAGCAACAATACCCTTATTACCATGACGTCCAGCCATTTTGTCTCCCACTTTTAGCTTGCGCTTTTTAGCGATGTAAACCTTGGCTAGTTTTTTTACACCAGCAGGCAACTCGTCTCCTACACTGATGGTAAACTTTTCTCTTCTAAGTGATCCCTGAAGATCATTTTCTTTGATTTTGTAATTATGAATCAAATCTGCTATGAGTTTGTTGGTCGCATCAGTAGTGGTCCAGGTACCCTTAGTCAGGTGAGTGTAGTCTTCAACAGCTGTCAACATCTTGAGGGTGTACTTTTTTCCTTTGGGAAGGATTTCCTCTCCCAAATCGTTCTGTACCCCTTGACAAGTTTTACCATTGACAATATTAAAGAGTTTATCGATCAAGATCCCCTTTAGTTCTTCGAATTTGACTTCAAACTTTTCATCTAATAATTCAAGTTCTTGCTTGTCTTGATTTCTTTTTCTCTTGTCTTTGACCGATCGAGTAAATAATTTTTTATCGATAACAACACCGCGAAGGGATGGTGGAGCTTTTAGTGAAGCATCCTTTACATCTCCTGCTTTGTCTCCAAATATAGCACGTAAGAGTTTTTCCTCGGGAGAGGGATCGGATTCTCCTTTGGGAGTAATTTTTCCAATCAAAATATCTCCAGGATTTACCTCGGCTCCAATGCGGATCATTCCATTTTCATCTAGGTCTTTGGTGGCCTCCTCACTAATATTGGGAATATCATCTGTCAACTCCTCTGTCCCGAGTTTTGTATCTCTTACATCAATAGAATATTCGTCAATATGAATAGAGGTGAAAATGTCTTGTCTCACCACTTTTTCAGAAATCACAATGGCATCCTCAAAATTGTAACCTTTCCAAGGCATAAAAGCCACTTTCATATTTCTTCCCAAAGCCAGTTCACCATTTTGTGTGGCATAACCTTCAGAAAGAACTTGCCCTTTGGCTACTCGATCACCTTTTTTGACAATGGGTTTAAGGTTGATACATGTTCCTTGATTGGTCTTTCTGAATTTGATTAGATCGTATGTTTTGATATCTCCATCGAAAGTGACTAATTGTTGATCCTCAGTCATGTCGTATTTGATGGTAATCTTATTAGCATCAACATATTCCACCACCCCTTCACCTTCGGCATTGATCAATACTCTAGAATCAGAGGCCACTTGTCTCTCTAATCCTGTCCCTACAATGGGGGACTCGGGACGAAGAAGTGGAACTGCTTGACGCATCATATTAGATCCCATCAAAGCCCTATTAGCATCATCATGTTCCAAGAAAGGAATCAATGAAGCGGAAATAGAAGCGATTTGGTTTGGAGCGACATCTGTATAGTTGATTTCGTTGGGAGTTACAACAGGAAAATCTGCTTGATCTCTTGCAATAACTTTTTCAGAAGTAATTTTCCCGCCCTTGTCATATGGGATGTTGGCCTGGGCAATCAGTTGGTTTTCTTCCTCCTCGGCACTGAGGTAAATGGTATTTTCCAAATCTATTTGGCCATCATTTACCTTGCGATAGGGGGTCTCAATAAATCCTAGGTTGTTTACTTTGGCATAAACTCCCAAAGAAGAAATCAAACCAATGTTAGGTCCTTCAGGTGTCTCGATAGGACACAAACGTCCATAGTGAGTATAGTGAACATCACGAACCTCAAATCCTGCTCGCTCTCTGGAAAGACCACCAGGTCCCAAAGCGGACAACCTTCTTTTGTGAGTGATTTCAGCCAATGGATTGGTTTGATCCATGAACTGAGACAATTGGTTGGTTCCAAAGAAAGTATTGATAACAGAGGATAGCGTTTTGGCGTTTATCAAATCAATGGGGGTGAATACCTCATTATCACGAACATTCATTCGTTCACGTATGGTACGAGCCATTCGTGCCAGTCCCACACCAAATTGAGAGGAAAGTTGCTCCCCAACAGTTCTTACCCTTCTATTGGAAAGGTGATCAATGTCATCAATTTCTGCTTTAGAATTGATCAACTCAATTAAGTACTTGACAATGGTAATGATATCCAATTTGGTCAATACCTGCTTATCCATCTCAACCTCAAGATTGAGCTTTTTGTTCATTCGATAACGTCCTACTTCTCCTAAATTGTATCGCTGATCTGAGAAGAACAGTTTATCAATAATCCCTCGAGCGGTATCTTCATCCGGTGGTTCAGCATTCCTAAGCTGGCGATAGATGTGCTCAACAGCCTCTTTTTCGGAATTGGTGGGATCTTTTTGTAAGGTGTTATGAATGATGGCATAATCGGCCAAGTGAGCATCTTCCTTGTGTAACAATATGGTTTTTACATCTGCTTCAAGGATCATATCGATGTGTTCTTTTTCTAAAAGAGTGTCACGATCAATAATGATTTCATTACGTTCGATAGAAATTACCTCACCAGTATCTTCGTCCACGAAGTCCTCGTGCCAAGTTTTCAAAACACGTGCAGCCAGTTTTCGATCAAGAACTTTTTTCAATCCTGTCTTAGATACTTTTACTTCTTCTGCAAGGTCAAATATTTCTAAAATATCTTTATCGCTTTCGTAACCAATAGCTCTGAAAAGTGTGGTTACTGGTAATTTTTTCTTACGGTCAATGTAAGCATACATGACGCTGTTAATATCGGTAGCAAATTCGATCCAAGAACCTTTGAAAGGAATAACTCTTGCCGAATAGAGTTTGGTTCCGTTGGCATGGAAAGATTGACCAAAGAATACACCTGGGGAACGATGTAACTGTGATACTACTATGCGTTCTGCTCCATTTATTACGAATGTTCCGCTTGGAGTCATGTAGGGTATGGTTCCTAAAAAGACATCTTGAACAATAGTTTCAAAATCCTCGTGTTCAGGATCGGTACAAAACAATTTCAATCTTGCCTTGAGTGGAACAGAGTACGTCAATCCTCTTTCGATACATTCTTGGATGGAATATCGCGGTGGATCAACAAAATAGTCTATGAATTCTAAAACAAACTGATTTCGTGTATCCGTGATCGGAAAATTTTCTTTGAAGGTGTTGAAAAGACCTTCTTCTATTCTTTCATCGGATTTGGTTTCCAACTGGAAAAAATCCTGAAAGGATTTGATTTGAATGTCAAGGAAATCGGGGTAATTGGGTGAGTCTTTTGCTGCGGCAAAATTGACTCGAGTGGATTGTGTATTCGGCATCTACAAATTTTTATTATTATCCAATAAATGGGTTTTGAACCCTAGGGGCGTCATGAAACACAAAATGGTTTAGGCTCATGGACGTTCATCCAAAAGCCTAAACCTAGTTTGTTAGGAGGAAAAAACTATTTTAGTTCTACCTCAGCTCCTGCTTCTTCAAGCGATTTTTTAAGTCCTTCAGCTTCGTCTTTAGAAACTGCTTCCTTAACGTTACTTGGAACATTATCTACCAACTCTTTAGCTTCTTTAAGCCCAAGGCCAGTAAGTTCTTTTACCAACTTAACCACAGCAAGTTTAGAACCTCCAGCGGCGGTTAGTACTACATCGAATTCTGATTTTTCCTCTGCAGCGGCTTCTCCTCCTCCAGCAGCGGCACCACCAGCAACAGCTACAGCTGCAGCAGCAGGTTCGATACCATACTCATCTTTTAAAATATCGGCCAATTCGTTGACTTCTTTTACCGTCAAATTAACCAGTTGTTCTGCGAATTCTTTTAAATCTGCCATTTTTATGAAATTGAATTTTGTTGTTTTAAATAATTGTAATGTTTAATAATTGTTTTGAACGATTATCGCTCGGACAATGTTTTTAAGATTCCTGAAATATTTGATCCACCCGATTGAAGAGCTGAAATAACATTCTTGGCGGGAGACTGAAGCAATGTAATTACATCACCAATTAACTCCTCTTTTGACTTGATGGATTCTAAAACGCCAATCTGGTCATCACCAATGTAAATTGCCTCCTCAATGTAGGCCCCTTTTAATAAAGGTTTGTCGGATTTCTTACGAAAATTCTTGATCAACTTAGCTGGACCATTTCCAGCTTCAGAGAACATCAATGAGGTATTGCCTTTCAATACGCCATGCAAATCTCCAAAGTCTTTGTCGGACGCTTCCATGGCTTTCGCCAACAGCGTGTTCTTGACAACAGACAGTTTGATGTTTGCCTTAAAACATGCCCTCCGCAATGCAGTTGTTTGAACTGCATCGAGACCAGCAATATCGGTCAAATAAAGATTTTTTACCGAAGATAATTTTTCGGTCAAATCTTGGATTTCTTGTGCTTTTTGCTCTTTTGTCATTCCTTAAATTTTAAGGCTAAGCCATTTTAGTTTCAATACCAATCCCTGGACTCATCGTACTGGACATTGAAATGCTTTTGATATAAGTTCCTTTGATAGTAGTGGGTTTCAACTTTTGAATCGTTTTCAGCAATTCATTAGCGTTCTCTTCGATCTTTTTGGGTTCGAATGAAACTTTTCCTATAGACGCATGAATGATCCCGTTTTTATCCACTTTAAAATCAATTTTCCCTCCTTTTACATCGGAGACCGCTTTTTTGATATCCATGGTCACTGTACCAGTCTTGGGGTTGGGCATCAATCCTCTTGGACCTAAAACCCTTCCTAGGGGACCTAACTTACCCATTACACTGGGCATGGTGACAATGACATCGACATCTGTCCAGCCATCCTTAATTTTTTGGAGGTATTCATCCAAACCAATGTAGTCCGCTCCTGCTTCTTTAGCTTCCGCTTCTTTGTCTGGAGTCACCAAGGCAAGAACCCTGAGTGTTTTCCCGGTACTGTGAGGTAAGGTAACCACTCCTCTGACCATCTGATTCGCTTTTTTTGGATCTACTCCCAAACGAATAGCCAAATCTACAGAGGCATCAAATTTTGTAGTAGTCACATCTTTGACCAAAGAAGAGGCATCTGATACAGAGTAGAGCGATTTACTGTCCACTTTGGCTCTTGCTTCCTTTTGTTTTTTTGATAATTTTGCCATAACTAATTTTTAAGAGTTTGAGGGGAATTCTCCTTTAACAGTGAATCCCATCGAACGGGCGGTACCAGCTACCATTTTCATGGCTGATTCTATGGTAAAAGCATTTAAATCTTGCATTTTATCCTCAGCAATGGTTTTGACTTGATCCCAAGTAACCGAGGCTACTTTAGTTCTGTTGGGTTCGCCGGAACCCTTTTTAGCTTTGGCTGCTTCCATCAATTGAACGGCCGCCGGAGGTGTCTTAATTACAAATTCAAACGATTTGTCTTTGTATACAGAAATCACTACCGGTAATACTTTTCCGGGCTTATCTTGGGTTCGCGCATTGAATTGCTTACAAAACTCCATGATATTGACTCCTGCGGCACCTAGCGCGGGTCCAACCGGTGGCGATGGATTCGCAGCACCTCCCCGAACTTGAAGTTTAAGAACTTTATCTATTTCTTTTGCCATTATTTAATAATTAACGTTTTAGAAGTTTCAAGTGGAAGCTAAAACTTCTTTATCAGTAACATTTATAATTTTTCTACTTGCATGTAACTCAACTCTAGAGGAGTCTTACGACCAAAAATTTTCACCATGACCTCTAATTTTCTCTTTTCCTCATTCACCTTTTCAATGGTTCCATTGAATCCGTTGAAAGGACCATCGATTACCTTGACACTCTCCCCTATCGTAAAAGGAATAGCAATGTGTTCAGTCGTCATGGTCAATTCATCTACTTTGCCCAGCATTCTATTAACCTCAGCTGTCCTTAAAGGCACAGGGTCACCACCCTTGGTCTCCCCTAAAAAACCAATTACGTTGGTAACCGATTTGATAATATGAGGAATCTCACCAATCAAGTTGGCCTTGATCATAATGTAGCCGGGAAAATATACTTTCTCTTTATTTATTTTTTTTCCATTTCGAATTTGAACTACTTTCTCCATGGGCACCAAAAGATCTTCGACTTGATCGGCATAGCCCAAACGGGTAATCTCCGCCATGATGTAGTCTTTGATTTTAGCTTCCTGACCACTAACAGCTCTGATTACATACCAATTTTTTGTAGCTACCTCTGCCATATCTATCCGTTAATCAATTGAAAATAGAATCCAACAACCTCGGAGAGGACTGTATCCGCCCCCCAAATTGCAAGTGAAAATAGTATCGAAAATACCAAAACAATAACGACCAATCGTTGGAGTTCAACACGGGGTGTCCAAGACACATTATTCTTGAGCTCTTCAAACGAATCTTTAATGTAGTTAATGACGGCTGACATTCTAATATTTATTTTTTGCACGGGTTGAGAGGCTCGAACTCCCGACACCTGGTTTTGGAGACCAGTGCTCTACCAACTGAGCTAAACCCGTTTTTATTTGACACAAAAGGCATCCGCTGGAGGCGGACACCTTAGGGTCATACTAAAAACTCTTTTTGTTAGTCTAAGATCTCAGTTACTTGACCTGCTCCAACAGTTCTACCACCCTCACGAATTGCAAATCTAAGACCTACACTCAATGCAATGGGCTGGATCAAATCAACTGTAATGGTCAGGTTATCACCGGGCATTACCATTTCAACACCATCAGGCAATACAATATTACCTGTAACGTCAGTTGTTCTTACGTAGAACTGTGGACGATAATTGTTGTGAAAAGGTGTATGACGGCCTCCTTCTTCTTTTTTCAAGATATAAACCTCAGCCTTAAATTTAGCATGAGGAGTTACAGATCCTGGCTTACAGATAACCATTCCTCTTTTGATGTCTGTTTTCTCAACACCTCTCAAAAGGATTCCTACGTTATCACCAGCTTCTCCACGATCCAATATTTTTCTGAACATCTCAACTCCAGTAATGGTAGACTTCATTTTTTCAGCACCCATACCGATGATATCTACTTCATCACCAGTGTTGGCAACTCCTGTTTCAATTCGTCCAGTGGCTACTGTACCTCGTCCTGTAATGGAAAATACATCTTCGACTGGCATCAAGAAATCTTTGTCTACATCACGCTTCGGCAATTCTATCCATCCGTCAACTTCTTCCATCAACTTAAGGACTGTATCTACCCATTTTTGTTCTCCGTTCAAAGCTCCTAAAGCAGAACCTAAGATAACAGGAGTATTGTCTCCATCGTAGTCATAGAAAGAAAGCAATTCTCTTACTTCCATCTCTACTAATTCTAAAAGCTCTTCATCATCAACCATATCGGCTTTGTTCAAGAAGACTACAATTCTAGGAACACCCACTTGTCTTCCCAAGAGGATATGCTCACGTGTTTGAGGCATAGGACCATCTGTAGCTGCAACAACAAGAATTGCACCATCCATTTGAGCAGCACCTGTAATCATGTTTTTTACATAGTCAGCGTGACCAGGACAGTCAACGTGTGCGTAGTGACGATTTTCAGTTTGGTATTCAACGTGAGAAGTATTAATGGTAATACCACGTTCTTTTTCTTCAGGTGCATTATCAATTTGATCAAAGCTTCTAGCTTCTGACATTCCAGCGTCTGCAAGCACTTTTGTAATCGCAGCTGTAAGGGTTGTTTTACCGTGATCTACGTGGCCAATTGTACCAATATTTAAGTGGGGTTTCGACCGATCAAAAGTTTCTTTAGCCATAATTTATGTTGTATCTTTATTGTTTAAGCGGGTGCAAATTTAAAAATTTTTTATTATTAACATATCTATTTGGTTACATTTTTTCTTTTTTTTGAGTATTTTTTAAACAACTTCGCAAACTAAAAACTTCAGCGCAGTAAATCTTTTATCAATCAACACATACTTGACTGAATTTAGCCAGAAGGTGCAGGCTAGATCCCAGATTGAATGATACTTAAAAAAAGGGCTGGTGATTTGGCTAAAATTCAAAAAATGATATTAGAAAACGATTTTAGTTCAATCTTGCGATTATCTTTGATAACTGAAAAAATAAATCAACTTTAATCAGAAAAAAGATACCTACAAAAGACGCCTTAGGTAATTTCGGATTAACTCATATTTTGTACTTTTACGACCAATAAACAAAATTGATATGGCTTTTGACATCGATATGATCAAGCAGAATTATGCGCAACTCGAAGAGCGCATAACTCTAGCAAAAAACATTTTAAATCGCCCCCTCACCTCTAGCGAGAAAATATTATACGCTCATTTGTGGGACAAAAAACCTACACAATCATTTGAACGGGGATCCGACTATGTTAATTTTGCTCCCGATAGAATAGCATGTCAAGATGCAACAGCCCAAATGGCATTGTTACAATTTATGCAAGCCGGTAAATCCAAAGTAGCCGTTCCTACTACTGTTCACTGTGATCACCTTATTCAAGCGAAAGAAGGTGCAGCTTTAGATTTGAAATCTGCCAACAATACCAGTGCCGAAGTATTTAATTTTTTGGAGTCTGTCTCCAACAAGTATGGTATTGGTTTTTGGAAACCTGGAGCTGGAATCATTCATCAAGTCGTTCTTGAAAACTATGCTTTTCCGGGAGGAATGATGATCGGTACAGATTCGCATACCGTCAATGCTGGAGGCTTGGGAATGGTTGCCATCGGTGTCGGTGGAGCTGATGCCGTAGATGTCATGGCGGGAATGCCTTGGGAACTCAAATTCCCCAAAATGATTGGAGTCAAACTCACTGGTAAACTCAACGGATGGACTGCACCCAAAGATGTAATTCTTAAAGTAGCGGGAATTCTAACCGTTAAGGGAGGAACTGGGGCCATCATTGAATATTTTGGAGCAGGAGCAGAATCAATGTCATGTACTGGAAAAGGAACCATTTGTAATATGGGTGCCGAAGTAGGTGCCACCACCTCCACCTTTGGATACGACAATTCAATGGAACGATATTTAAGGGCAACTGGAAGAGACGATGTGGCAGATGCTGCCAATCAGGTCAAAGAACACCTTACCGCAGATCCTGAAGTTTATGCTGAGCCCGAAAAATATTTCGACCAAGTAATAGAAATAAATTTAGACGAACTCATGCCTCACATCAACGGCCCTTTTACTCCCGACTTGGCTACTCCAGTGGATCAAATGAGTGAAAAAGCCACTGCTGGCGAATGGCCTTTGAAAGTGGAATGGGGACTGATCGGTTCATGCACCAACTCATCTTACGAAGATTTGTCCAGAGCCGCAAGTATCGCCCAACAAGCCGTCGATAAAAAGCTAGTCACCAAAGCAGAATTTGGAATTAATCCCGGTTCGGAGCAGGTTCGTTACACTGCTGAAAGAGATGGATTATTGGATATTTTTGAAAATCTCGATGCTAAAATTTTTACCAATGCCTGTGGACCCTGCATTGGTCAATGGGACAGGGCTGGTGCTGACAAGGCAGAAAAAAATTCCATCATACATTCTTTTAACCGTAATTTTTCCAAACGTGCAGACGGAAATCCCAACACCCATGCCTTTGTAGCTTCACCCGAAATGGTAGCTGCTGTGGCCATATCTGGACGATTGGACTTTAACCCTATGACCGACAGTTTGGTCAATCAAGAAGGTGAGTCCGTAATGCTGGATGCACCTCAAGGAGTTGAACTTCCGCCAAAAGGTTTTGACGTAGAGGACAATGGATACCTTGCCCCAGAGGCCGATGGTTCCGGAATCAACGTAGTAGTAAAAGAAGGTTCAGAAAGACTTGAATTACTGACACCCTTTGCCCCATGGGACGGACAAAACCTCAGTGGTGTTAAGCTCTTATTAAAGGCTTTTGGCAAGTGTACCACCGATCATATTTCTATGGCTGGGCCTTGGTTGAGATATCGAGGTCACCTAGACAATATCTCCAACAACTGCTTTATTGGAGCCGTCAATGCTTTTAACCAAAAAACCAATTTTGTCAAAAACCAACTGACAGGAGAATACGGGGGCGTTCCAGATGTTCAAAGGGTCTACAAAGCTCAGGGCATTAACACCATAGTGGTAGGAGATCACAACTATGGTGAAGGATCATCCAGAGAACATGCGGCAATGGAACCTCGTCATCTTGGTGTCAAAGTGGTTTTGGTAAAATCTTTTGCAAGGATTCACGAAACCAATCTCAAAAAACAAGGAATGCTGGGCATCACCTTTAACAATGAAAATGATTATGATCTGATTCAAGAAGATGATCATTTCAACTTTTTAGACTTGGCAGATTTTACTCCAGGAAAACCATTGACCATTGAAATCGTCCACGCCGATGGTTCAAAAGATGTCATCGTGGCCAACCATACCTATAATGCTCAACAGATTGAATGGTACAGAGAAGGTTCTGCCTTGAATTTGATCAAAAAACAAAATGCAGTAGGCTGATTTTCAAAAAATCTGACCTACCAAAAAATCATTTTTGTTTTCCGTAATGACAAGAGCTGGAATCAAATTTCTTTTCAAACTCCGTATTGAGGAGTTTTTGGCGTTGCTGTTGTTGATACCCATGATGTTTTTTATGGTGATCTACTATGATATGGAGGGTTTCAGAGATTCTAATGTAGATCGATTTGTGATTACAGGATTGGTGTTTTTACTTTTTTTGGGAATTATCAAGCTCAAAAACTTAAAAATTCTCACAAAATCTAGAATCGGGATTTTTGTCAAAGAAATACTCACTTTCCTTAGGGAGACTCTTCCCTTCGCATTTTGCATATCCATTTACACCAACATGCATGACATGGTTCACTTAGTCAATCCCAATGATGTAGATGCTGATTTAATCGCATGGGATCAATATCTGTTAGGTTTTCAGCCCGCTGTTTACTTGGAGCAATTCATTACTCCAGGCTTAACGGACTTCATGTATTTTTCATATAGCTCTTTTCTGATCTACATTTTACTTTTTTGCATGTATTTGTATCTCAAGAAGAAAAATATTGCTTTTCGTGAAACTTTGGTCTCTGTGATTTTAACCTTTTACATTGGATATGTAGGCTATGTTTTTTTTCCAGCTGTTGGTCCAAAATTCACTATGGCTAATTTATTTGAAACCTCATTATCAGGAAATTACATTACCGACAGACTTTCTTTTATCATGAATTATGAGATATCTGAATACACCCGTCGTGATTGTTTTCCCAGTCTCCACAATGGCATTATCCTATTGATTCTTTTATTTGCATTCAAACACGAAAAGATCTACGGCTATCTATTTTTACCTTTCGCCCTAGCATTATTCTTATCTACCTTATACCTTCGATATCATTATTTCATCGATATGATTGCAGGATTTTTATTGGCAGTAACGATGTTCTACCTCGGCCCTAAATTAAACAACTGGTGGGTGAAAAAAAGTGTTGCATTGAATAGAACTCAATCAGAAACTATTTAGATCAAAAGGGAAACTAAAAAAAGGAGTCCGATGCTTTTCGAAACTCCTTGATTATAAGAGAGCCAATGACGAGATTTGAACTCGTGACCTCTTCCTTACCAAGGAAACGCTCTACCCCTGAGCTACATCGGCAATAAGAAAGAGCGGGAGACCGGGTTCGAACCGGCGACATTCAGCTTGGAAGGCTGACGCTCTACCAACTGAGCTACTCCCGCATTTTGTTGATGCGAAGATCAACAAATTATTTCAATATTTCAAGTAATTTGTGTGGGGAGAGCAGGATTCGAACCTGCGAAGGTAAAAACCAACAGATTTACAGTC
>JAYNHF010000014.1:0-22071 GCA_038107695.1 Flavobacteriaceae bacterium
CTGTTACAGGAACAGATCTCGCCGGAAATACCTATGCAGGTAATGATAGTATAAAGATTACTTTAGACGGAACAGCACCTACAGTAACCCTAACTGATACTGATGATGATAACTTGCTGGCAGCATCAGACACAGTTACCATCACAGCTATATTTAATGAAGCAATGACAGCTACACCGACGATTTCGATATCGGGGACTTCTATTTCCAATGAGGTGATGATAGGATTATCAGGATTTAGTAATACCGAAACAATTACTCAAATAGGTGGAGATATTAATGGTAAAAATTCATCTGAGTATCTAGGTCAGGGTCGTGGATCAGCTGTTGCACTTTCTAGTGATGGTACAAGGTTTGTGGTTGGGTCAGCAGCAGCTGACCAAAATGGAAGTAACAAAGGTCTAGCACGTGTCTATGATTACCAGGTTATCTCAGGAACCGCTACCTGGACACAAGTAGGGCCTGATATTCTTGGTACTTCCAATAGTGACGAATTTGGTGAAGCAGTTAGTATTTCTTCTGATGGGTCTAGAATAGCTGTTTCAGGTCCTAGACACGATGGAGCAAAAGGACATGTGAGAGTTTTTGATTGGGATGGAAATTCATGGGATCAGGTAGGCTCTGACATAGATGGAAATGCAGCTAATGACGCGATAGGAACTCGGTCGGGACTCTCTTTATCCTCTGATGGGTCAAGAATAGCAATTGGTGCTAAGGATGGATCAAATGGCACAACCCGGACTGGATATGTTAAAATCTATGATTTAGTTGGCAATAATTGGGTACAGGTCGGACCAGACATAAAAGGGGACTATTACCAACATTATTTTGGTGTGAGTTTAGATATGACACCAGATGGATTAAGAATTGCAATTGGAGCTTCAGGTGCAGACTTATCAAATACACAACAAAATTACGGTGAAATAAGAGTATATGATTATCAGGTTATATCTGGAACTGCAACTTGGACTCAAGTTGGGAATAGTATTTGGGGTGAGACAGGTAGAAGTTTTGGTAATTATAAAATTTCATTTTCTTCAGATGGATCAAGATTAGCTGTTGGAAATCCCAATGAAAATATTAATGGTGATAATTATGCTGGCCAAACTAAAGTATTTGAGTTAAGCGGTAACACTTGGTCTCAAATAGGATCGGATATTAATGGTTCTGCAGAGGATGATTATATGGGTTATTCTACATCTATAAGTGCAGATGGATCAAGATTAGCAACTAGTGCTGTAAATTTACGCAGGCCTTCTGATAATGTTATAACCGGTGCAGTAAAAGTTTTTGATTGGGATGGTTCCGATTGGGTAGAAACTGGAGCTGTTTATGGTGAATTTGGAAATGATGATTTTGGCTCATCGATTTCTTTAACCCCAGATGGAACAAAACTAGTCGCTACAGGACCTGGAAATAGAGGGCCAAGTTCAAACACTAACAATTACGGTCATGCTAGAGTTTATGATTTGCCTCCTCCAGGGAAAAGGTATATATATAACTGGGATCTAGTTATTGGTGGAGCCCTTTCAGACGGTACTTATGCAGTTACTGTTGCAGGAGCTGACCTAGCAGGTAATGCTTATGCAGGTACAGATAGCATCACCTTTACTTTAGATACTACAGCACCTACAGTAACCCTTACCGATACCGATGCAGACAATATTATATCTACAACCTTATCACCAACTAATACGGTAACCATTACTGCCAGTTTCTCTAAATCTATGGCAGCTACACCTACTATATCAATTACTGGTGTGGTAACTAATGTGGTTATGACACAAATAAGTGGGACCAATAGCTATACCTATAACTGGAACACATCAACTCCAACCCTTGCAGCTGGAGCCTACTCAGTTACTGTAAGTGGAACCGATGCCATTGGTAATCCATATACTGGAACAGACAGTATCACCTTTACAATCAGCCCAACTTTCTATCTAGATTCAAATGGGGTGACTGTAAAATGTAGCGGATGTAACCCGGGAGATCAGGGCGAAGTTAATGGAGTGATTTATACAGCAGTTGATAATTCTACAATCGGATCCACAGCAGCTGGAGACTGGGATACCATAGTTACGTCTTTAGTTACGGATATGAGTAATTTATCTTTTCCAAATAAAAACACCTTCAATGAAGACATAAGTAGTTGGGATACATCAAATGTTACTTCGATGAATGCGACATTTAGGGCTGCATCAAACTTCACGCAAGATATAGGGAGTTGGGACACTTCAAGTGTGACAGACATGACGGAAATGTTCCATAATGCTACGATTTTTAACCAAGATATAGGAGATTGGAATATCTCAAATGTTACATCTACTACTAATATGTTTAAGAATGCTTCTCAATTTAATCAAGACATAGGGGATTGGGATACTTCAAGTGTAACTGATATGCAACATATGTTTATCGATGCAGATGATTTCAATCAAGATATAGGAGATTGGGATGTTTCAAATGTTACTAATATGCTGGGAATGTTCCAGAATACTGATCTTTTTAATAATGGAGGTAACGATAATATAAAAAATTGGGAATTTTCTAATGGTGCTACTATAGCTGCTCTTTTCAATGGTGCAACTGCATTCAATCAAGATATAGGAGACTGGGATGTTTCTAATATTACTGATATGTCTATGTTATTTCAAGGGGCAACTGCATTCAATCAGGATATAGGAGGCTGGGATGTTTCGAGTGTGACTGATATGGGTTCTATGTTCCAACAAGCTGATGCTTTTAATAACGGAGGAAGCACTTCTATAAATAATTGGGATACTTCGAATGTAACCGATATGCATTACATGTTTTTAAACGCTGATGTCTTTAATCAGCCTGTTGGTAATTGGAACACCTCTAGTGTAACTAATATGAACCAAATGTTTAGTAGTGCAGAGGCTTTTAATCAAGACATTGGTAATTGGAATGTTTCAAATGTTACAAATATGCAACTTCTGTTTTCCACTGTTTCAAGTGTCTTTAATCAAGATCTTAGTGGTTGGTGTGTTCCTACATTAACAGCTGCCCAAAATATTTCTAATTCTGGAACAGATCCAATTTGGGGCACCTGCCCTTCTCCGCAGGTTACTCTAACCGATACGGATTCAGATAATTATGTACAAAACAGCTCTGTGGTCACCATCACAGCTGCCTTCTCAGCAAACATGTCACCTACTGCCACGATTTCTATTGGAAGCGTTATAACTAACGTTGCGATGAGCGTGGTTAGCAGTTCTACCTTTAGATATGTCTGGGATGTAGATGCAGGGGGTAGCTTACCAGACGCTGTATACTCAGCAACGGTCTCAGGGGTAGATGCCAACGGTAGAGCCTATATAGGCACTGATAGCATAACCTTTACTCTGCTCTCTCCACCGTCAACACCTTCATCAGGGCCGGATCTTGATGCTGGCTCAGACGCAGGGCCCAACAATAGTGATAATCTTACTAATGTTACTACTCCTACCTTGACCGGTACGGTCACTCCTTCTACAGGCACTGTGTATCTGTATGCAGAGAAAGATGGCGGCTCGCCCTCTATTGTAGCCTCTGTAACAACAGCTAGTGATGGTAGTTATACGATCTCACCTACTTCAGCTCTTACCTCAGGAGACTATGTCTTCTATGTAAGGATAGAAAACGCTGCAGGAGATACCTCTGGTAACTCTCCTCCGGTTAATGTTACCATCCAGACCACTCCCCAATCCCCAACAGTTCCAACACTCGCTACTTCTTCAGATCTAGGGGTAAGTATTTCTGATAACATTACCTCAGATGATACCCCTACAATCACTGGAACCGCTTCTCCCAATACTGTAATTAATATTTACGATGATACAAACACCTTTGTGGTGTCTTCAACATCAGACAGTTCGGGTAATTATAGCATAACCATCCCCGATAGTGAGTCATTGAGTGACTCTGACAACAACGACTTTTATATAGAGCTAGTAGACACCTTTGGTAATACCGCTACATCAACCCTACTAGATCTAACGATTGATACTACGGCGCCTTCTCCTGCTACAGATCCTGTAGCTACGGATAAGAAAATAGCAGCCTCTTCTACCACCACCTATACCATATCTGATATCGCCGCCACAGATCAGGTATGGCTTGTACCCTCTACGGTATCAAATGCCGATCTTCAGGCCTACCTTGCCGATCCATCCTCGGTAAGCTCACTTACACTTAATACCAACATAACAAAACAAACCACCGGCAATGACGGTACGATCACCACGCCAAGTGCTGGAGGAATCTATAAAATAGTAGTCATTGACCCTGCTGGTAACTTCTCTTCTTTATCCTCGGGGAATTTGGACATTGACCTTACAGGGCCAACCGTTGCTTCCATATCTACCACTACACCCAATGCCATTTATACCGACGATGACGACAACCCCTCCAACTCCGATACCGTTACCTTTACCGTCAACTTTGATGAGCCTGTCATCATTTCGGGCACACCAAGATTACCCCTTGACAACATCACAGACGCCAACGGCAATCCCGTTTATGCTACCTATGTTTCAGGTTCAGGTACTGCCTCTCCAACCTTTGTTTACACAGTAGGTGATGGAGACATTTCAGGTGGGATTACCATAGGATCAACCGCTACTGCTTTGGATCTCAATGGAGGAACAATAACCGATTTATACAACAACAGTGCCGACGCTCTGTTCGCTACCAACAATGCCAGTCTTGTTACCTCCATTGAGGTGAGAGCCACCGATCCCGAGTTCAGTGTCAGTATCACTTCCGATAACAGCATTGACCTTACCTCAGCGAAAGAAGGTCAGGACATTACCATAGAGATCATCTCCTCAACCCCCTGGCCTTTAGATGCCTCTTCGGTTTCCTTTACCCTTTCTGGGCTCAGTGTTCAACCCAATTTGAATTTTACCGAAACCGATACCGCACCCTACACTTATGAAGCAACATTTACGCTCCCGGCATCAAATACCTTTACCGATGGATCTATTTCTTTTGATGTTGAAATTTCCGATTTGGTAGTTTCATCCAAAGTGACCAATCCAAACCAAGCAACTGCCAACGAGTCAATATTGACTGCCAATTTCAACTTGGACAATACCCAACCCACCATTACCAGCGCGGTTTCATTGACCGTAACCGAAGGACAAGTTCAAGGTCCCATTTTGACTGCCGATGAAACTGTTCAGTTTTCCATCATCGGTGGTGACGATCAGTCCAAAGTATCTATTGACCCCACTACTGGACAAATTACATTTAATAATGCCCCAAGCATCACAACTTTTGATGATGCCAATTCAGATGGCACCTATGATTTGATCGTTCAAATTGCTGATAAAGTTGGATATACCGTAACCCAAACCATCAATATTACTGTAGCAGAGATCCCTGATCCCGATACCGATGCAGATGGGTTGCTTGACAGTGAAGATCCAGATGATGACAACGATGGCATTAGCGACAACGAAGAAAATATTTTAGGAACCAATCCATTGAACGCAGATACTGACAACGACGGCCTAAGTGATGCCGAAGAGTTGGAATTAAATACAGATCCCCTTAAGGCTGATACCGATGATGATGGTTTCAACGACAGTACGGATGTGTTCCCATTAGACCCAAATGAACATGCTGATACTGATCAAGATGGGATCGGTAATAACTCCGATACAGATGATGATAATGATGGCGCTCCCGATGAAAAAGAGCTATTAATTGGAACTGATCCACTCAATCCCGACACAGACAACGACGGACTCAATGATGGACAAGAAGCACTAATAGGATCCGATCCTAATGATCCCGATACCGACGATGACGGTATCCTCGACGGCGAAGATGGGTTCCCCTTCAATCCTTTCGAAACCGCAGACCTCGATCGTGATGGCATCCCCGATGATTTAGACGATGATGACGATGGGGATAATGTTTTAGACACCATTGAATTCGCACAAGGAACCGATCCGCGCAATCCCGATACCGATGGTGATGGACTCAGCGACGGAACTGAATCGCTTCGTAATACCGATCCTATCGATCCCGATACAGATGGTGATGGATACTCTGACAGTCAAGACGACTTCCCATTAGACCCCTTTGAATATATCGATTCCGATAAAGATGGTCTAGGAGATTATATGGATACCGACGATGACAATGACGGAGTAAGTGATATTGAGGAACTCTCCCGTGGCACCGATCCTAAAGATGCAGATAGTGACAAAGATGGACTCTCCGATTTTGAAGAAGTCAATCTGGGAACCGACCCATCCACACCTGACACAGACGGCGATGGATTAAATGATCTTGTAGAAACAGATTTAGGTTGCGACCCGACCAATCCCGATACCGATGGTGATGGTATCAAAGATGGCGAAGACAGGTTACCAACCAATCCCGATGAAGACTTCGACAACGACCTCGATGGAATTGGAGACAACCAAGATCCCGACGACGACAACGACGGCTCTCTGGATACTGAGGAATTACTCAATGGTACCGATCCCAACAATCCTGATTCAGATGATGATGGATCAACTGATGGAGAAGAAGCCCAAATAGGAACCGACCCCAACGATCCTGATTCAGATGATGATGGAATTTTGGATGGAGAAGACGATTTCCCCAATGATCCCAATCGTGCTGATGATGCCGATGGCGATGGTATTCCGGATGCCGATGATCCCGATGATGACAATGATGGATTGCTCGACCAAGAAGAACTTGAGTCAGGTACCGATCCCAAAAAACCCGATACCGATGGGGATGGAGTCAATGATTTTGACGAAAAAGAAAATGGAACCGATCCCCTCAATCCCGATTCTGACAACGACGGACTGCCCGATGGGGAAGAGATAACGGTAAATACTGATCCATTAAATCCCGACACCGATGGTGATGGTTCAACCGATAGCAATGAAATCAAAGAGGAAACCAATCCTCTTGATCCCGATTCAGACAACGATGGAACTCCTGATGGAGCTGACCAACTCCCGCTCAACCCCGACGAAACAGAAGATAACGATGGTGACGGAATTGGCGATATCGAAGACATCGACGATGACAATGACGGCGTAAACGACCTTGACGAAATCTCCAAAGGAACCGATCCCTTCGATCCCGATTCCGATGATGACGGACTCAGCGACGGACAAGAATTTGATCGAAAAACCGACCCCAATAAACCCGATACTGATGGCGATGGTGTGGACGACAAGGAAGATGCCTTCCCATTAGACCCTGACGAAACCATTGATACTGACGTTGATGGAATAGGAAACAACTCCGATACCGATGACGATGGCGATGGTGTTGAGGATATCGATGAAATCAATATGGGTACAGATCCCCTAAATGAAGACTCCGACAATGACGGATTGACGGACGGCCAAGAAATTGAAAACAGCTGTGACCCGCTCGATCCCGACAGTGATAATGATGGTGTTTTGGATGGCACAGACGATTTCCCGCTGAACCCCGACGAATCTCGAGATACCGATGGCGACGGACTTTCTGATGACCAAGAAAAAATCCAAGGAACCAATCCTAAAAATCCCGATACCGACGGTGACGGAATTAGTGATGGAGATGAAGTTACCAACGGCAGTATTCCTACTGACCCAGATTCTGATAACGATGGCGTATTGGACGGAGAGGACGACCTACCACTTGATCCAACCGAAACAAAAGACAACGACAAAGACGGCATCGGTGACAATGGTGATCTAGACGATGATAATGACGGACTCTCAGACCAGGAGGAAGAACTTCAGGGAACCGATCCTAAAAACCATGACTCCGATGATGATGGAATTTCAGACAGTGAAGAATTGAATCTCGGGACAGATCCCTTGGATGCCGATTCAGACGACGATGGTCTGTCAGATCAAGAAGAATTAGATCAAAAAACAGATCCCCTCAATCCCGATACCGATGGGGATGGAATTGTCGATGGAACCGATGATTTGCCCATTGATCCTGATGGTGATACCGACACCGACGGAGATGGTATTGACGATCGCCTGGATCCCGACGACGACAATGACGGACTCACCGATCAAGAGGAATTTAACATTGGAACCAACCCTAAATTACCGGACAGTGATCAGGACGGAGTTGATGATGGAGATGAGGTCACTCAAAATACAGATCCCAACAACCCCGATACTGATGGGGATGGATTGACCGATAGTGCCGAAAAAGAGAAAGGAACCGACCCTCTCAACCCTGATAGTGATGGGGATGGAATCAATGACGGGGATGACGCCTTCGCACTTGATGCCAATGAAAGCTTAGATACCGATGGAGACGGAATTGGAGACCTTGAGGACTTGGACGATGACAACGACGGTCTTTCCGATACTACCGAAACCCAATACGGTACAGATTCCAAAAATCCAGATTCCGACAATGATGGACTTAGCGATGGTGAAGAAATCCGACTCCAAACCGATCCCAATCAAATTGATACCGACGGAGATGGAACCCCCGATGGAGAAGACGCTTTCCCGCTTGATCCCAACGAAGATACCGACACCGATTTTGACGGTATTGGGAACAATACTGATACCGACGACGATGGTGACGGAGTTATTGACTTGATCGATACATTCCCTGTTGACGCCACCGAAGTCAACGATATTGACAATGATGGAATTGGAAATAATGCAGATATCGACGATGACAACGATGGTATCATCGATTTTACCGAGCATCAGTTTGTAACTTTATATCACAATTTGGATGTAACAGTAAATGGTAGTAATCCGCCTGAAAGAAATGAAAATTCCATTAAAACCACCGATCCTTTCAGAGGAGTGGGTAAATGGAAAATTAGAAAGAAAATTTCTGGAGGAGCAGATGCGCACCTGTTTACCGTAAAATTTGGTGAGCCAGACAGCAAAAAGAGTTATGATAATTTCACTCAAAAAAGAGATTCGGAAGAAGAAGATGAGGAAGAAGAATCTGAGCTGAATCAGTCAGAGGGAATCCTAGCTTTCCTTGACCCACCCGATCCTAACAATCCTAACGATCACAATCAGGACGGTGTTTATGAGGTTGTATTGGGTTACATCAACACCACCCTCGGCGATACCCGTGTCCCTGTTCCTGAATTGCCTTACACCCTAGCAGTAACCGACACTACCAGTGTTGACCTTTCCGACTTGTCAACCATAATCACACCGATGGACGAAGTAGATCCCTCAAGAATTCATTCGGATACCGATGCGGATGGAGTGATCAATTCTGTAGATCCCGATGATGATGGAGATTCTATTTTCAGTCTATTTGAAAACAGGAGACCTCCAAGCCTTACCGCTAGAGGGGTTGCAAATGACGATTTTGACGGTGATGAGATCAAAGATTATCTCGATCCCGATGATGAGAACGATGGAATCTTTACCCAATTCGAGAACCCTGATCCCAATGGAGATAAAAATGCAGACGACGCTCAAGATACTGATGCAGATGGACTGCCCGATTTCTTCGATATCGATGATGATGGAGATGGAATTATCACACCCCTAGAATTACCCGATCCCAATTTTGATGGTGATCCTTCAGATGCTCGCGACACCGATGCTGATGGAATACCAGATTATCTTGATAACGATGATGATGGTGATGGTATTCCTACGCTCAACGAAATTGGCAGTTCAGAAGACCAATACGATGACTTTGACAACGACGGTACACCTGATTATCTCGATACTGACGATGACAACGATGGTATTCCTACTCGTTTAGAAGTGGATGCTCAGGCTGCTGATATCAATTCCAAACTCACCGATTTGGATGGCGATGGTATCCCCAATTACAAGGATATTGAGGACGATGGTGATGGCATCAACTCTATCGATGAAGATTTCAATCTCAACGGTGACCCTACCGATGATGATACCGATGGAGATGGAATTTTCGACGCCTATGAGTCCACCCTTTTAGACTGTGATCAGGATGGGGTAAATGATTCTGAAGACCAACAAAACTGTGATCCTCACAATGATACCGATGGAGACGGATTTACCAATGCTGACGAAATCAGCTGTGGCTCTGACCCCAACGATCCTTTGGACTACTGTAAAGACTTTGCTGCCATAAACCTCGAAATCGTTGACTTCCTCTCGCCCAACGGTGATGGCAGAAACGATCAATGGAAAGACACCGCATTTGAGCGGTACACCAACAACCACGTTTGGATTTATTCCAGATCAGGACAATTGGTGCTGGATCAACGCAACTACCAAAACAACTGGGAAGGACAGTTTAATGGTGAGCCCCTGCCTGAGGGAAGTTATTACTACATGATTGATTTCAATAACGATGGTAATCCCGATTACCAAGGTTGGATCTATTTAACACGTTAGCATCATGAAAAAATATTTACTCTTAATAATATTATTTCCGTTGACCCTAAGCGCACAACAAGATGCTTACTTGTCCCTTTACCAATTCAATATGTTGTTGTCCAACCCTGCTTTTGCAGGAGCAGAAGAAGGCCATGTATTTTCCTTGACCACAAGAAACCAATGGGGTAGTTTGGAGGGAAGCCCAAAAACAACGGCCCTATCTTACAGCACTGCCGCCGGAAAAAACGTTGGTTTGGGAATATCAGTACTTTCCGATGAAATTTTTATTGAGAAACAAACTACCATTACTGCCGATTTCTCATACCGATTGACCATGGCCAATGACGCTGCACTCTATTTGGGAATCAAAGCAGGAGGGAATTCCTACAGTGCCGATCCCACACAATTAAGAGCTTACGAGTCCGAATTAGACCCCGTTAAAAGACCGCTGAGCCGATTCAATCCCAATCTTGGTGTCGGGTTTCTGTATCAAAGTTCACAATGGTGGGTCTCAGGAGCCCTACCACGACTTTTTAACGCCAAACGCGACGGGGATGTGGAGGTTCAATCTCGCGACAGAATCCATCTTTATTTTGCGGGTGGAGCTACATTTTCACTTGCCGATAAGTTCTCTGTAAAACCCAATTTCATGTATCGAAACACCAAAGGCATTGGCGCCGTTACCGATGTGGGCGTCAGAGGAGCTTACATGAACTTATTCGAGTTGGGATTCTCGGTCAGGACAGGGTCTATTTTTTCCGCCCAAGCCGTAATCAATATCAATGAAAACCTTTCCTTGGGCTATGCTTATGATACCTATGGTGACAACCAATTATCAGGAGCTGGTTTGAAAGCGCACGAAATTGCAATTCGTTTTAAATTGTCACCAGGAGAAAATAACAGAGAGCAAGAGGCTTCTCTGGAATAAATCGTTAGAAATACCATCATCATAAAATAATAAACCCTTCTGAATCAGAAGGGTTTATTGTTTAAACCTAAACTCATAATTTAGTGTTTGAGATGTGATCCATCGCAATATCCATCTGGATTTTGTGTGTTTCCACATCCGCATTTTGGCCTAACATTTTTCATAACCTTTTTATTCAAATATATACAACAATTGTATATACAACAAATAAAATCCAACTTTTATTTTCTCCATTGAATTTTTCAAGTCCATTCTATTAATTTTACAGTGAACATGAATGAGAATGATAAAGACGCCCAAAGCTGTCGTTATTCACCAAATGGGCGTATCATTTGAATGCTTTTTCCAATTCAGTAAAACAATTGATGAGTTGTAGCAGTAAAAAAAATCAATATTACACAGAGGATGAGGCCGCCGAGGCTTTGATTCGTTCTCAAATTCGTTTTAATAAAGCCGCTGTTAGCTATTACCTTTGTAGTGAATGTGCTCAATTTCATCTTACCTCACGCGGAGAAAAAAATCCATTGCTCTTTCAACCCCAAGTAATGGAACGCATCAAAAAAGAACAACAATCACAAGATTGGTCGGATCGATTGAGAAAAAAATAAAGAATAAACCTTAAGACTGGTTTTGGGGTTTTGATCTTTCCTTTTTGATATTACCGAAGTATTCGTCCAAATGCGTTTCCCAATGCATACGGTAGTCAAATCCCGTTTCGAATTCCTGATCGCACTGACTGCACTTGATGATTTTCTTGCCCATAATTAAAACACAAAACTAATAAAAGTTGTTGGAACAGTATTTTAAGGTATTATTTCATCATTTTGTCAATTTGTAAGACATCTTAAAATCAATAAAAATTGTCCAAAATAGATCAAAAACATCCAAAAATGATTCATTTTGAGCCGAAAACGGCCTTTTTTTACTTTTTTCAAAAAAATAAAAATCATCAACATCACTTTAGACGAAAGAATATTTTTTGCTATTTATTAATATTTTATCTTTAAATGACTACAAAACACAAACGATGATCAAGGCTTTCTTGTTTGACCTAGATGGAGTATTTTATGTTGACGATCAATTGCTACCAGGAGCCAATGAATGCCTCCAATGGCTAAGACAAAAACAAATTCCTTATCGCTTCATCACCAACAACACCACCCTGCCGAGAAAAAGTCTGACCGTAAAATTAAATCGGTTGGGACTTCAGGTCGATGAAAATCAACTGGTAAGCGCCAACTATGCTGGAGTATTGTATCTAAAAAAACTAGGGATTACTTCCTGCCGTTTGGTATTGAGGGAGACGGCAAAAGCCGATTACAAGAATTGGGAAAACCAAAGCAAGTGTCCTCAAGCCATAGTCGTTGGAGATATCGGCCCCCACTGGGATTACCCGCTGCTCAATACATTGATGAATCAAATCTTAGAGGGTTCTCAGCTCATCGCTTTGCACAAGGGACGTTACTTCCAAACCGAAAACGGATTGACCCTGGACAGCGGTGCCTTTGTAGCCGCATTGGAACACGCTACCCAAACCACCGCTGTTGTAGTAGGTAAACCACAACCCACCTTTTTTGATTTGGCCACCCAAGATTTTGATTGTGAAGCCAAAGAAATTGCCATGGTAGGTGACGATTTGATCAATGACATTCAAGGAGCCAAAAAAATGGGTTATTCCACATTTATGGTAAAGACCGGGAAATTCAGGGAAAGTCATTATCAAAAATCAAACGACAAAGCAGATCACCTGTTAGAAAGCATTGCCAAGCTTGAAGAATACACCTCTATTAATAGTTTATTATAAATAAGGCAAATTTATGAAATACAGTGATTTAATAATATTATTAATTCTATTCTATAACTGCGAGTCCCCTAAAGTTTTCGATTCCGAATCCTTAGAAAAAGCAATTCAAAATGCCGATTTATCTCAAGAGAGCTTTGTCAGGAGTATTAATTTTACCAACGCATGGCTCCAAAAGGCAGATCCTGAAAGTGGATTAATTCCCTCTAATCTTCAGAGTCGATCCGACCTATGGGACCCCGCCAATGCCGCAGCCGATAACTATCCTTACATGGTACTTTCGGCGTATCTGTTGGACACCGATCTTTTTGAGGGCCAACTTTTGGAAATACTCCACCAAGAAAAAAAACTAAGCTCACGTTGGAACAGCCTTCCCGACGAATATTCCTTTACCAAAAAAGACTTTGTAAAATACCCCCTTAACAGGGGCAATGTGATTTTTGGTGCTTCAGAATACATCAAAGATGGATTGATTCCTCTCAACGAACTGATCGGTAAATCGCCATGGCAGGACCGAATGATGGAAATGCTTGACGAGTTGCATTTGCAAATGGAGGACTTCAAAGACCTTGAAAAATATTTCAAAAGAGCGGCTTCGGTTGAAGAAATCAATGGAGAAATGTTGCAAACTCTGTCTCGCGTTTACTGGATGACTGGAGACGATAAATACCTGAATTGGGCCATTTCAATTGCAGACCATTATTTGATTGAGAAAGACCTTTCACAAATCGAGTACCTCCGATTGAGAGATCACGGTTGTGAAATCATTGGGGGACTGAGTGAACTTTTTTTGACTTTACATCTGCTTTCCCATCCTAAAGTTGATGTCTATCGACCACCGCTGTATCGACTCTTGGATCGCATACTGGTTTTTGGCAGAAACACCGATGGGCTTTTTTACAATGCCATCAATCTCAAAACCAAAGAAGTGATCGATCAAAAAATTGCAGACACCTGGGGATACATTCTCAACGCTTATTACACCGTCTGGATGGTAGATGAAAAAATAGAATACATAGAAGCAGTGCGCAAGCCCTTCAAGCCTCTGAACCGCAACTACCGCAGTTACAACTGGGAACCTCGTAAGAACCTCGAACCACTGGGAAGTCACGACGGTTATGCCGATGCCATCGAGAGTGGAATCAATCTGTACAATCGCGAAAAAGACATCGATTTAAAAAATTGGATCGATTCGGAAATCCAACGGATGTTCGAAATGCAAAAAGCAAACGGCATCATAGAAGGTTGGCATGGTGATGGCAATTTTGCCCGCACTGCATTGATGTATGGACTTTGGAAAACCCAGGGTGCACACCTTTCCCCTTGGAACAAAAACCTTAGCCTTGGCGCTGTCGCTGACCAAAAAGGAACTTATTTTGTCGTTATTGCAAAAAACGATTGGGAAGGTCAGCTCATCTTTGATAAAATAAGACACAAAACCATTTGGAACCTTCCAGTCGATTACCCTAGAATCAATCAGTTTCCCGAGTGGTTTACCATAGACCCCGAATTGACCTACAAGCTCACCGCATCCGAACAAAGACACAGCGGAACCTACAGTGGCAAAAAATTACTCGAAGGGATCGACCTCAAACTCTCAGCAGGACAGATGCTCAAAATCTTGATAGAATAAAAAAAACCCCGCTTTGGTTAGAAAGCGGGGACTAACAAAAACAAATAATTAATTTCCTTATTGGAAAACAATTGGTCTATAAATTTACGGATTGATTGGTGCTGCAAAAAGTAAAAACAACTCCCATAAGCCTGTTTTCAGAAATTTTAAAAAAAGAGGCATGCCCATTAAAAACATATCATTTATAGATATAAATATTGAATAATTGTTAAAAAACATTAGGATTGATTGAGAAAAAAAATTGCTTTTAGCGATTTCAAAACAAGAATTCTATTAATTTGAGGACTTAAAACCTTTACATCCAACATGAAACGTATTGTTTTTTTGATTTTATCCTTACTGGGATGGCTCGCCTGTGATAAAACTACGACTATGGATCAAGAAGAATGGGTTTCTTTATTCAATGGTAAGGACCTTTCCGATTGGACCATCAAATTTGCCAACCAAGACCTCGATGTCAATTACCAAAATACCTTTCGAGTTCAGGACAGTATGATTCGTATTGCCTATGATCAATACGACAACTTTGACAATGCATATGCTCACATGTACTACAATAAACCTTATTCTTATTACAAATTGCGGTTCGATTATCGATTTACAGGAGAGCAGGTCAAAGGGGGAGAAGATTGGAATGTTCGCAACAGCGGAATCATGTTGCATTCACAATCGGCGGAAAGCAACGACTTCGGTCAGTATTTCCCGGTTTCCATCGAAATCCAACTCCTTGGGGGGCTGGGCGAGGGTGAACGAAGCACAGGAAATGTATGTACCCCTGGAACAGCCCTGGTCATGGACGGAAAAGTCGATTACCGACACTGTATTTCTTCCAACTCCAAAACCTATCATGGAGATGATTGGGTAAGTGCAGAGGTGGTCGTATTGGGAGGAGAAAGCATTGCCCATTTGATCGAAAACGATACCGTATTAAAATACAAAAGCCCACAGATTGGCGGTGGATTTACCAGACCCAATTGGGGGGATGAAGATTGGACCTCCCGAGGAGTAGTCGAGAGCAAAGACCTTTGGATCGCCAGAGAAGGGGAGGTTTTGACCCAAGGCTACATTTCCCTTCAGGCCGAAAGCCATCCCATTGATTTTAAAAACATCCAAATTCTTGACCTTTGTGGGTGTAAAGACCCTAAAGCCAAAAATTATAAGTCTTACTTTGTCAAAGCGGATAACGCTCGTTGCGTTTATTGATCCAACTTTTACTATTTTTGAGTAAGTTATTGCTCCTAAATCTGTACTACTACCGTGAAAAACCTATGGCTAATTTCCGCTACCCATAAACACCCTGCCCTTGTCGAAGCAAGTTTTGCTTATGACAATGAGTTGATTGTATTGAAAAAAACACAAGTTACTCCTGATTTGGGGGAACATATTTTGAAGGTGACCCCTTACAAAAATGGAAAACGGGGAATCCCACTCTCAATCGACTTTACACTTATTGACGAAGATATTTTACACACTGATGAAAAGTAAATAATCGATGATTTTACTAAAGAAATAAAACAGCGAATAAAAGAAGATGAAAAGCCCTATTTTTTTATTAACTTTTTCGAAATTGGGCAAGTACAAATAATTAAGAAAGTGTATGGGAGGAGGTACCGATTGAATTGCTAAGATTCAGAAAAGATAACGGCCGGATTACCTCAAACGTGTTTCGTAACGAAAAAAATCATGGAATACTTTCATAAACAAGGTGAACATCGTGGTTCGGAACTTAAAAATATAAGAATGTCAAAAGGAAAAGGCACGGGCGTATTTTATTGTCCTATGCATTGCGAAGAAGACAAAACCTATGACAAGCCAGGGGATTGTCCAATTTGCGGAATGGATTTAGTTCGAATGCAATATGATCTTTCGGCAGAGGAAAAAACCTATAAAACCCTATTAAAAAAATTTTGGGTAGCAACTGTTTTCACATTTCCCATTTTTTTTATTGCAATGAGTGAAATGATAAGAAATAATCCATTGTATGATATTATGGCACAAAAATTCTGGAATTGGATTCAGTTTGTTTTAACCATTCCGGTGGTCTTTTATGCTTCGTGGATGTTTTTTGAACGTGCTTACAAAAGTATCAAAACGCGGAATCTCAATATGTTTACGCTTATTGGTATTGGTGCTGGTGTAGCTTGGTTGTTTAGTGTGATAGGATTATTATTTCCCAATACATTTCCAGAGCAGTTTAAAAATGATTCAGGTGTTGTTCACCTTTATTTTGAGGCTGCAACGGTTATTCTAACCTTAGTGCTTTTAGGACAATTATTAGAGACTCGAGCTCACAGTAAAACCAATTCGGCCGTAAAAGAGTTATTAAAATTAGCACCAAATAAAGCCATAAAAATTGTAGGTGACGAAGAAGTTGAGGTACGTATTGATGCGATAGAACTTAACGATATTTTAAAAGTGAAACCAGGAGATAAATTACCTGTTGATGGTGTTGTTGTAGAGGGAGAAACAAGTGTAGATGAATCTATGATAACAGGCGAGCCTATCCCTGTTCATAAAACAATAAACGATAAAGTAAGTAGTGGTACAATCAATGGCAATCAATCGTTTTTAATGAAAGCTGAAAAGGTGGGCAGTGATACATTACTCTCTCAAATTATTCACATGGTGAATGATGCGAGCAGAAGTCGTGCACCCATTCAAAATTTGGCCGATAAAGTTTCAGGCTACTTTGTGCCTGTGGTAATCATCATTTCTATCATCACCTTTATCATTTGGGCTGTTGGGGGATCTGAATTCGCTTATGCTTATGCTTTGGTCAATTCCATTGCTGTTTTAATTATTGCATGTCCCTGTGCTTTGGGTTTGGCAACACCAATATCGGTAATGGTTGGTGTGGGTAAAGGTGCTCAAAATGGAGTCTTGATTAAAAATGCCGAAGCCCTGGAAAAAATGGATAAGGTAAATACACTGATTGTCGATAAAACAGGGACGATTACCCAAGGAAAACCAACAGTCGAAACAGTAGGTACTTTTAACGAAAAATACAACGAGAAAGAAGTACTCCAATATATCGTTTGTTTAAATTCCAATAGCGAACATCCTTTGGCAGAAGCAACAGACAAATATGGTAAAGAGCACAACGTAGAAATACTAAAGTCTGATGGTTTTATTGCAGTTACAGGAAAAGGTGTTGAAGCTAAAATAGATGGAAAAAAAGTAGCATTGGGTAACTCAAAAATGATGGCGTATGCGAGCGCTAAAATTACTTCTAAAATGGAAGAAGAAGCCAAAACCTACCAGAAAAAAGGAAAAACAGTTTCGTATTTAGCCATAGATAAGGCAGTAGTAGGTTATGTAGTTATTGGCGATAAAATAAAGGAAACAAGCGCCAAAGCGATTAAAACACTTCAGCATGAAGGTGTCGATGTAATAATGCTTACAGGCGATAATCACGATACAGCAAAGGCCGTAGCGTCAGAATTAAATCTGACATACTTTAAAGCTAATATGCTACCAGAGGCCAAACTCAGTGAAGTAGAGAGACTACAAGCCAAGGGAAAAGTAGTCGCGATGGCAGGCGATGGCATAAATGATGCGCCGGCACTGGCTAAAAGTGATGTGGGTATTGCAATGGGTACAGGAACTGATGTAGCCATAGAAAGTGCATCGATAACACTTGTAAAAGGTGATTTGCACGGTATTGTAAAAGCCAAAAAATTAAGCGGTTTCGTGATGAAAAATATCAAACAAAACTTATTCTTTGCGCTTATCTATAACACATTGGGGGTACCTATTGCAGCAGGGGTATTATACCCATTTTTTGGAATACTGCTCTCGCCAATGATAGCAGCACTAGCGATGAGTTTTAGCTCGGTTTCTGTTATAGTAAATGCATTACGACTAAGAGCAAAAGACTTAGATGAATAAAAAAACCAGCAGAAAATAATGAGTTTAATCAAAAATTTAGACCATTTATAACACCTACTTTTTACGCCCAACCATTGGTGGATTAAAAATCCTAATAGGAAACAATATTCAGCACCAAGTGTGTGTGCCATATTGCGACGGTCTGCAAAAAAATCAGGTGAAAAAAAAGAGTGGTAATTTTGCCTTAAAGCTGATCCAGTGGATTGGCAATATTCGCATTTGAGACCTTACTGATATGGGTATAAATTTCGGTTGTTTTAATGGAGTTGTGTCCTAGTAATTCTTGTATGTGGCGAATACTCACCCCATTTTCTAATTGATGCGTTGCGTAGGAATGGCGGAGCATGTGTGGGGTTACTTTTTTCTCGATGTGCGCTTCAAAGGCGTATTTCTTTGTTACTTCTTGAATACTCTTAATGGAATACTGCTCTTTTTTTTGTCCTTCAAAAAGATAATTTTTGGGTTGATAGATTTTGTAATAGCGGCGAAGGTTATCTAAAAGGGATTTAGGCAAGGGAACTACCCTGTCTTTTTGTCCCTTGGCATTGCGCACCAAGATTCGCATGGCTGCTGAGTCAATATCGATAATTTTAAGTGTTATAACTTCAGAAACACGCAGGCCGCAACCGTATAAGATTTGCAATACACACAAATGTTTAAGATTATGACAATGGGAGAACAAACGTCTGATTTCTAGTAGTGTAAGATACTTAGGCAAGGCTTTCTTTTTTCTTTTTGGATAGAGCGCCGACAAATCCAATCGCTTGTTAAAAAACAAATGGTAAAACTTCGTAATACTCGCTAATATTTGCCGTTGATAGGCTGGACTTAGTTGTTGGCTTTTTTGGAGCCTAGAAAGAAAATGAGCAATTTGCTGTACCGTTAGTTGTTCTAAATTTTGGTGCTGAAATGCTACTAAAAATTTAATTAAAGCATTATTGTAAGTCTTAATACTTGAAGGAGCATAACGTTGCAAATGCAGTTTTGCACTAAACTCAGCAAGGAGGCTTTGGATATTGGGGCACATCACCTTCGCTTTTTAGAAATTCATTACTCTTTAAATATACGTCTTTTCCTTTGATATATAAGGTTTTATCAAAATGCATTAAAAATGGATATACGAAGGTTAGTTAGGGTGAATAATCGCAATGCGTATATTCAGACGTTGTGCTTAATGCCGAAAAAAACAGAATGCCAGAAATTGAGAACATAAAATATTTTGCACTTTTGGAGGAATTTGAAACCTCTGACAAGTTGATTAAATTAGGTTTTGGTGAACTTCAGAATATCAATCTCAATAACGATTTTTACTTTCTTCCTTTTCAACTTTTATCGCAAGGATTTGAGAGGTTTATGAAAGCCTACATTTGTTTGGGTCATTTTCATAAACATCAGGAACTTCCAAACTTTAGATATCTCAAAAAATTAGGACACGATTTAGAAAAACTTCTAAAGGAAATTATCGACAATTATTACTTTGATTTCGATAGGCTTCAGTTTGATTTAGACAATGAATTTATCCAAACAGACTCGGATTTAAAAGAGCTTCTTTTTATACTTTCCGAGTTCGGTAAATTAGCAAGATATCACAATTTCGATTTGATTACTGACAATGCACGAATTGGAGTAAATACGAAAAAGCTATGGGGAGATTTTGAAAATAAAGTTCTTGACTCAAAAGATTATGAAAAATTAATGGATTTTAATTTGAGTCACGAAGTGTATCAAAAAATATCTACATATATAATCATTGTATTTGAAAAGTTCATTTCTGCAATTTCAAGACAATTTATTTTTAAATGCTTAGGTCAACAAGGCTTGCAACTATCGGCTTCTACGTTTTTCGATTTTGGAATGTTGTATGAAAAAGACTTTGGAAAAAAAGATTATCGAAGTCAAACCACAAAATATAAGGAAACGCCAAAAAAAGTCCACAAAAGGACAATGTTGGACGAGATTCAACGGAATGTGAATCCTGAATATAAATCAAAGAAAATCTTAAAATCAGAATATAATGGAGATTGGCCTTTTTATGTTGACGAAGTTATTATAGAGTGTAGGCAAAATCATTGGTGCATTGTTACAATAGACGGATTTGACTATGCGCTGAATGGTTCAGCAAAAGGGCGATATAAATTGGAAAATCCTCACGATGCAGGAATGGCTATTTTAGGAAAAAGTATCTCTGATTTTATACAAATGGCTCTTGATTTAGGAAATGAAAAAAACACTAAGCACAACAATGTATAACCGCAATTAAGGCGGATTCGACTATGTCCGAATCCACTCGGAATTGCTAAAGTCTGTGCCAAACCGAAAATTAACGCATATTAACCCGTAACTGACGGTTATACGAGACCGTTGTGCATAATGTAACAGAACCGAACGAATGGAGAAAAAAAGATATTATAATGACAATATAGGTCCAATAAAAGAAAACGAAGTTCTTGCTCTTAAGAAAGCATTTGAGCTATGTAATGAAATTGGAGATATAACACAAATCACCTTGTTAATTCATACAAAAGGAAATACAGGATATTTAGAAAGAATATTTGAAACTCGGAATTTAAAGGACTTTTTTAGAGGAGTTAAAATAGACGAAAATTATCCACCTCTGAAAATTGAGACAGTTCGGACTTTTAATGACGATTGGCAAGGAAAGAAAATTGTTGTAGCATTTGGATTGCGTTCAAACGAATTACATAAATACGATGATTATGAAAATGTAGCAGGAATTATTGCTCACCAATGGTCTGAAGATAGCGTAAAAGATTGGGCAAAATCTTGGGGAGCAATGAACTTAAAATCGGAAACTAAAATTGAAAAAACTGCATTGCCTGACAAAGTAGTTCAACAAGCATTTATTGATTTGAGTAATTCTATAAATATGACAACTGGAATAACTCATTTTATGGATGAAGAGCAATGTAAAACTTATATCAGAGCGTTGAAAAAATATGGTTATGAAATGAATTCAAAGGAAATTTTTTCATTCCTAACTACAGAATTGAATTGGGAATCCGACAATGCAAATGATGTAATAAAATTAATTGACAAAGTTAACTCTGGTGGATATTTCAAAGGTGGAGCAAAAACAGGTTTGCAACACCATATTAAAAGATGGAAATCGGAATAAAAACACTATGCACAACAATGGCTATAAGTAATTGCTTGTTCTCGCCTACTTTTGAAAATCCTCGCGGATTTTCAGTTTGGTGTGTACTTGCAAAGCTAAGTGCTAACCCACGCAACTAAGCATAGCCCAGACCGTAACCTTTAAAAAGAACTGCATTATGCAAGAATTAGAAAATTATAAAAAAGAAAAATTGACAATTGATTTAGTATGGGCTAATGTGTTTGGAATCTTGATTTTAATTCCAATAGGTTTAATATTTGGGTTGCCTTATTATTTCATTTGGCGACCTCAGATTGATATTAAACAATTTTTGGATAGTGCGGGGCCTCAAGGAGC
>JAYNHF010000014.1:22081-43919 GCA_038107695.1 Flavobacteriaceae bacterium
GAGCTGGTTTGGGATTTCTGTTGATTTTCGGCATCCTGATTTTGGGAATTGTACTGCATGAATTAATACATGGAATTACTTGGGCTAAATTTTCAAAAGAAGGATTTAAGTCAATAAAATTTGGAGTATTATGGAAGATGCTAACTCCCTATTGTCATTGCAAGGAAGCTTTAAATGTAAGACAATATATTATTGGAGCAATAACACCAGCTATTATTATGGGAATTGTTCCTTCCATTATCGCGATTATGATTGGAAATTTTGAACTTCTAATCTTTGGAATGTTTTTTACAATGGCAGCAGGAGGAGATTTTTTGATAATTAACTTGATTAGAAAGGAAAATAGTTCTGATTTAGTTCAAGACCATCCTTCAGAAGTAGGATGTTATATTTATCGAAAGATGCAATAAAAGGCAACACACAACAATGTATATATAAAATAGGCGAAACAGTAATAAATTCAGGGCTTTTGGCTTGAATCAAACTATGTACTTAACCGAAAGTATGGTGCTTCGAAATCGCCTACTTTTCATATACAAACCGTAGAAGGCTTTCAAATCACATTTGACAAGATTCTTGACCTTGAACGACATACGCTCAAAGAGTGTGAAATAAAACAGTTAAAGACTGAAATTGACAAATTAGACGGGACGTTTGACGAAATTTTGCAAGAAATTAATCTCTTAAAGAACTAATTTTTCTTGAAGATTGTTATCTTTTAAGTTAACTTTGTGATGTGGTAAGAAATATAATCTTCTTTGAAAATCACTTTATTGAGTTTTACAAAAAACAGAACAAAAAAGTTCGTGGTAAAATCCAATACGTATTTGAATTGATAAAGCAGGTTGACCGAGTACCAGACAAGTTTCTTAAACATTTGAGCGGAACAGATGGACTTTATGAAATAAGGGTTGAATATCAATCCAACATATTCCGAATTTTTTGCTGTTTTGATGAAAGTAGATTAGTAGTCTTATTCAATGGGTTTCAAAAGAAAACACAAAAAACACCACAAAATGAAATTGATAAAGCAATTAAATTGAAGAAAGCATATTTTCAAAGTAAAAAATAATACAAATGAAAGATTATAATAACATAAAATCGTTTGATGAATTAGTGGAATTTGAACATGGAAAAATTGGGACTAATAGCCGAAACAAATTTGAAGAAGGTGCTCAAATGTTCATAGTAAGTGAAATGCTAAAAGAAGCTAGAAAAGAAGCTAATTTAACTCAAGAACAATTGGCGGAAAAAGCAGGAACAAAAAAAAGTTATATTTCCAAACTTGAAAATGGGAAAGGAAACATTCAACTTTCAACGCTAATTCGAATTTTCGAACAAGGCTTAAACAGAAGAATAGGTTTGACTTTTTTGTAAAGAAATGGAAAACGACACCACAACAAAAGATATGAGTAATAAGCTCGTGCCTCGCCTATTACTCATAGCCAAACCGTTGGACACAATTAAATAAACATAGAGTTTGACCATTTAGACTCAAGAGGAAATCAACATAACAGGAATTTCCATTTGACAAGAGTAGCTTTTGCCAAAATATGATTTGGGTTGTTTATAGAAACAGGAGGGGTATTCCTAAAAAAGAAGAACCCTTCCATATGACTGCCATAATCAATGCATCGATCACCATACTTATCCATGTGCTCTAGCACCGACTTCGGACGATTAAAAATGAATTTATAATCCCTTTTCACTTCAAACATTTTTTTGTAAATTTATAAGTCGAAGCCCCAAAATCTGTTCTACTACCATGTACCTATAAATTGGTTTTTAATTACATTTTTTGTGGTTGGTGATCCAACGGTTTACATAAAAATACTGTAGAAATGGTGATTGCAAAATCAAAATCCCCCCGCAGGCCATCATCTGTATCGTCTGTGTCAGTTGCCTTAGTATTGCTCTTGTTTTCATGCAGAGATTACCACAATATGCCAGCGAATCACAGCAGTATGGTAAGTTCTGAACAAGAAACCACCAACAATCAGCTGTTCATTCCTCCACTCATAGACACACGCAAAGAGGGAACAAGCATTTTTCTCAAAATGCAACGAGGACAAAAAGAATTTTTTAAAGGAACATCAAGTGCTACTTTTGGATACAACGGTAATTATTTGGGGCCTACCATTAGAGCCTACAATAACCAGGACATTCAGCTAACGACCGTTAACCAAATAGGAGAAGCAACAAGCATTCACAAACACGGATTGCATGTCCCGGGTAGTGTTGACGGTGGACCTAAACAACGCATTGAGCCTGGTGAATCCAGAACAGATTTACTTAAAATTAGGCAACAAGCCAGCACCAATTGGTATCACCCTCACTTGATGGGCAGTACCGCAGAACACGTTTTTAAGGGATTGGCGGGGATTTTTATCGTTGAAGACGAAAACTCCGAATCACTGAATTTACCCAGTCAATATGGCATCAACGACATCCCTTTGATTGTTCAGGATCGGCAGTTCATAGACAATGTAATGACCTACAACAATGTTATGGGAGGGATGCACAATACAGGAGGCATGCATCATACATCAGGTTATATGGGAAATACCATTATGGTCAACGGCACTGTCGCTGCACAAAAATCCGTACCCCCAGCTTGGGTCAGATTAAGAATTCTCAACGGTAGCAATGCCCGATTTTACAATTTTAGTTTTGAGGACAATCATACCTTTCATGTAATTGCCACCGAAGGGGGATTTCTCAACCATCCTGTAGAGGTAAAAAACCTTGAAGTATGGCCTGGTGAACGCTTTGAAGTCATGTTAGATTTCTCCGATATCGATCGCATTACTTTGAATGCCAGCTCGTCCAATGGAAGTGGATCTTTATTTAAGGTTATTGAATTCATTACCGATGCCAATATCCAAAGTGACGGAACATTACCCAGCCAGCTTAATGAAATAATACCTTACGACCTTGAAGAAGCAAAAAAAACACGAAAATTTAGCCTACAAACTGGACCGGTAATCGGTGGTATGATGGGCATCAATGGATATGCCATGGATTTATCCATCATCAATGAAATGATTCCGTTGCACCAATTGGAACGTTGGGTCATCCGTTCAGAAGATTTTGGGAATCATCCCTTTCACATACATGGTGCCTCCTTCCAAATTCTGTCAATGAATGGTAGTGCTGTTCCTCCTCAGGAACAAGGGTGGAAAGACGTACTAAAAGTAGTTCAGCAATCAGAAGTGCTAATAAGATTCAGCCACCCAGCAGATTCTAAAGCACCATACGTATATCATTGTCATATTTTAGAACACGAGGATAGGGGGATGATGGGGCAGTTTACCGTAGAGTAGAAAGAGAGCAAACCTCAAAAAAATATTTTCAGCAAGACATCAAAGCCATTTTTCATTTTGAATAAAAAAGAATGTAAAGCTTAGGGTTTCACCTTGTCAAGATTTCGATCCTCTACACCAATGAAAGCAATTCTATTGGTGGCATAAACCAATCAAACATCAAGCAAACCAAAAGACAACTAACATCACGCTCTACGAATTGTTCACTAAACCGTTAAAAAAACAAAAATTTTGTAACCTAATGGGAACCTTTTGGGTCTAAGGATATGAATAAACGCTAAATCATAGAACGATAACCTAAAAACTTAAACCATGGAACATTTAGTAGAAACACTCGTACCCTTAGCCTTTTTTGCCTCCATTGTATTGGTCGTTTTTTTTACCTCCAAATACAATTATCAAATTAAAAAAGAAATTCTCGAAAAAGGGGGGGATATTAAATTAGCAAAAAAGAAATTCCCATTTTTAGAGATTGGATTAATCATTTTAGGAATCGGTCTTGGGCTTGCGGCTTCAGTCTTCCCGCAGTCTTCTGACCTTCCAGAAGACAGCAAGGGATTATTGGTAGGTGCTTGTGTTCTTTTATTTGGCGGCGGTGGATTGGTATCAGCATACTTGATTCGAAGAAATCTGGATGGGAAAAAATAGGAAGAAAGAATTTGAACTCATTAACAGCATCAAAGCAGGAGATACCTCAGAATTCAAAATACTCGTTGAAAAATACAAAGAGGTCTCTTTTTCTTTGGCATGTTCCATTCTCAAAAATGAACAAGACGCTGAAGACGCGCTACAGGAATCTTTCATTAAGGCCTTCAGTGGTTTGAGAAAGTTTAATTTCAAATCTTCTTTTTCAACCTGGTTGTACAAAATTGTAGTCAATACCTGTAAAACAAAATACTCACATCAGAAAATAAGCAATCGATGCGTAAATTTTGATGCCTATCAAAGAATCGAAATCAAGGAGAACAATACTCCCCTTGAGAAAATGGAAGTAAAACAAAGAAAAGAAGCTGTAAATAGGATTTTAGACACGATAAAGCCCGATGAATCATTACTGTTAAGAATGTTCTATTTGGCAGAACTCAGTATTAAAGAGATAAAGGAAATAACGAACTTCAATGAATCAAAAATTAAGGTAACCTTATGGAGGGCAAGAAAAAGTTTTTACTTACAACTCCAAAAAAGGTATGGACCCGAAATAACACAATTGACATGAATGAACGGCAGATCAGTAAAGCTGTAAAAATTGGAGTAAAATCACCCTCTTCCGATTTTACTCCCAAAATCATGGAGAAAATTTATTCCCTAAACCAGCGAACCTCAAAAGAAAACAAATGGTTTTTTAGAACTGGGATTTATGCGTGTTGGATATTATTATTCCTGTCCATTTTCATCAATATTCCAGAGATTCAATTTTTTAATTATTCCATTGGATTTTCACCAGCGTTCATGCCCATTCTGTCCTTAATTGTCATATTTTTTGTACTCAAAAAATGCTATCAAATCAGAGATTTGATCAGACAAAATCTAAAAAATAAAAGCTTCACACAAAGCCTGTAGTAGGTTTTAGAGCCTTTGGTAATTGAAACACCCTGCTTAGATTTCAGTGACCTTCCTTAAGGTAATGTTCCCGAATCAGATCTTTCCCAAAATCCCCGTCAAATTCCCTCCAAACTAAGTGTATATGGTTTCCGTTATTCTGTGAATTGTCATATTCGATCAAAAAGCTTTGACCTTGGATGCGGTAATAGTGTGGATTTCGTTTTTTCATTTTTCCAGCCCAGCTAAAAGTGATTTCCTTCCAGTCTTCTTTCTTGAGAAGCTTTCGGGCTTTTTTTGCCACGGCCTTTTCCATTCTGTCGAGGTGATAGTAAATCATTTTTTTAAGCCGATTCTTTTGGGCAGTATTCAACTCAGAATAAGAGATTCCATTGTTGGGAATAAACGACACATCGGCTTGGTTGCTTGTTAGAATCTCTCCATAAGTCTCCGAACTGATCAGGGTTTGCGCAAGCTGTTGGTAGTTGAGTGAATTTACAAGCTCCAAACCTTGGTCGTGGTCATTTCGCAGTACTATTTTACCTTTTTCAGGACCATCGGGTACAATACCTGGATTAGCACCCCAAAAGGCAGGAGCAAAACCAATTTCGTTGGGTGTAACCGTAAAATTGAGAGAAATGTGGTGTCCTTCAAAAGACCACGCCCAGACAGAATCGCGATGAATTGAACCATAAAAGGCAAGGTAATATCGGGTAGGATCTCTTTTAACGGCATCGTTTTCAACCTCGGCAAGATAATTTTCCAAATCTATGATTTGTTGCATTTGATCGTATCCACTCTCACTCAAATAAGACTCCAGAAGAGCATAGGTCTGTTCAATTTGTTTGGGGGTCATGTCCGAAAGGGGCAGTCCCTCTCGAGAAAAGGAAGAGTGGGGGAGGTAGTGCCATCGTTTTTTTGCAGGATCATCGAGCGCAAAAGTAACCACTTGTTTTTGATGGGGACTAAGACTGTTCATCAGCTCGGTGGCCAAGCTTAATGCGTCAAAAGAATCTTGAGCGCTAGCCCATCCAAATCCCAAAATAACTATACACAACAGTTTTTTCATCAACAAAATTTTAGCTAAATGTAGCAAAATATTAATCCTAGACTATAAAAAAATCAGCTATTAAGGAGGTTTTATTCCAGAGCAATAAAACCTTACACAACCCTAAAAACAAATAACCCCTCTCCGGTACAGCAGAGTCAATACCATATGGAACATAATAATTCTCACTTCAAATTAATATAAAACCCTTCTCAATTTAAGTTATCCGCTAATTTTTCAACCCATTAACATGAAATGATTAATATCAAAGTAATTTTTTTGAGAAAAACATTATTCTTCTATTGTGACAACTGTAATCCTTCAATATTATTTTTTCAGTTAATAATTTTACATCCTTGAAAGGGATTAAATGGAGGTTAAAGATCGAGACAGACGATTTCTGTCAGCATTAAAGAAGGTGTATGAAGCAGTTTCTAATGCTCCTGCTTCAATTGCCTCTAGGGAGGTGAGGAAGATTTGTAACCAAAGCATAAGTGAAGCTTTTGCACTCACCGACACACAGATCAAAGGATCGGAATACCTACCCTACGAAAAAAACACCATTTTCATTTACAATCACCTCAGTAACCATCCCTTTTATACCGAGGACGAGGGTTTTCAAATTACATTGGACAGTCACTTTATTAGCAGTCAAATTTTAGACAAATACTACGGCGATTCGGGTATGCGAGTTGTTCGTCATTCTCTTCCTGAAGAAGAGAATCACAGGGCATATTATGAACGTTTGGATTACATCCGTGTCTATGCCAAAAAGTTCATTCCAGAGGGACTTAACAAAAACGACATCAAGTGGGTTAACAAAGAATTCTATCCAAAAGCCATTTCCCACTTAAACAAAAATGCCGCTTTGGTTTTTAGTCCTGAGGGAAACTCCTATCCCACTGGAGACTCTCCCGGAATTTTCAGACATGGGATTTTCAAATTGGCCTGTAAGATGAACCCTCAGCCTTTGATTGTACCCTTGGTTATGGCCAATTTTGATCGATTGGCCTCAGAAGTCACTTTTAAGTGCGAGATCAAACCTCCATTCAGAATGAAGGATATGGGAATTACAGATAAAGATGATCCTCGTCTCGATGATGTGGTGAAAACACTCAATCGAAAATATAAAACATGGATCGGTGAATTGCAGAATGAAAAACAGGACTTTGAACATGAAATTTCTCAGCTTGAAAAAAAGGTAAATGACAAAAATCAGGAGGAGCACCTCGATGTTTTCTATGGAAGCTCTACCATACGATTATGGAAGAGTCTTCAAACAGATTTTCCCAATTCAAACATCTTAAACCTGGGTTTTGGCGGGGCTTTTATAGATTCCCTCTCTCAAAATTTCGAACGGTTATTTCGCATAAAGACCCCTAAATCCATTGTTCTCTATTTGGGGGGGAATGATCTCTCATTGGGTTGGACGGCAGAGCGAATTGTCGATAACATCAAAAGCTTGATTTTAAAAATCCATCAAAAATTTCCAAATACCACACTGGTCAACATCAGCATCAAACCCTCTTTGGAGCGTGCTCAGCAGATGGAAGACATTGTTCGTATCAATCGGTTGATGAAAGAATACGCCAAAAAACTCCCCTTTTTAAATCAAGTTGATTTTTTTGAATTACTATTGGACAAAGGTCAAGCCAACCCCAATTTTTTTCTCCAAGATGGACTCCACCTCAATTCCAATGGGTACAAACTGCTCAAAAATCAACTAATCAATTACCTTTAGCTTACAACAATTCGATATGAATTTTTAAATATTAAAATCAATTCGTAATTTTAACTGGCATATCACTCCAAACCAAAATTATTTGTTCGAGTAATTCAAAAAGTTTGATAAAAGATTGCTGAAAAAATGTCAAGCCCTTATTAATCATCAAAAAATTAAAAACCATCAAAAACAATCGCTCAAGTTGTCCATTGGTTAACGTTTTAGACATTATTGGAGACAAGTGGTCTTTAGTCGTTGTCAGGGACATATTTAACGGAAAAAAATCATTTGGAGAATTCTTGGAATCTCCCGAAAAAATATCTACCAGCGTACTTACCAGTAGGCTTCAACTATTAGAAGCTGCAGGAATTACCAAGCATGTTGTGTCCAAAAATGACAAAAAGGTCAAATGGTACTACCTCACCGATAAAGGGATCGATCTCTATCCCATTCTCTACGAAATGGTTTATTGGAGCAAGCGCAACCTAGATCAAGATTTTCATCCATTAGCAGTTGATTGGTTCAAAAAGCACGACAAGCTAAGCCCCGAAATGGTTGTCAAAACCAATCAGGGACAATACATAGATTCAAGGACAGAACTTTTGGATTACTAAATATTTTTGTTAAATTGCAATTAACAATTAATCATAAATCAGTTTATTTATCCCTTGTTTTTTCGGAATCGAGGGGTTTTTTATTTCAAAAATTTTTCAGAATCACTTTCATCCTTCAGTAGAAATAATTGATTCATTACTACGATTTGTTTTCGTAAATACCCCCGAAAACCCCCTTCACTAATAGCGAATAATTTTAAAGTCAGTTCTTCTGTTCAACAAATGCTCCTCTTCGGCGAGGGTGCAACAATTACATTTTTTTATCCATACCTTGAAACCTTCTGCCTTCAATGTTTGAAAAATATTTTCAGCCTCATAATACGTAGCTGCCTGATTGACAACAACTTGGTAAATCCCCTCTTTTGTTTTTTGGATTTCTGGAGCGTATCCCAAGTCATCGAATAATTTCTGATTGCTCATTGCATTCTGACGAAGGCTAAAAGCCCCCCCAATGATCAAATAATCCATAGTGGTATTGCCCATCACGGTATTTTCGCCATAACCCTTTCCAAAAATCCTATCTGGGTTATCAATGCGTTCTCTTACATAGTTGATAATGGTCTGGTTTCTTTGTTCAGACAGCCTTAAATTAAAATCCTTATTCCCTCGACAATCTGAAAAAGAACTCACCTCAACGATCATATTGGGCTGAACTGTTAAAGCCGAAACCACAGCTTCAACCCGATCTTTGTAATCAACCAATAAGTTAGACCTGTTGTAGTCGTAATAAATAGGCAAAAAGGTTTTTTTCAAAGTATCGGAAAGCTGCTCCAAAGCAACTTCGGACCTTTGTAAAATCACCTTTATGGTTTCAGATTTTCCATATTTACTGTCAATGCTGTAAGAAAATGAATCTCTTACTTGCAGCGGAGCGGAATTCTTGTACAAAAAAGAGCCATTAGAGTTGAATTTCAATGTCCCATGCCTCACATTCTCTACCAAGACTGCTTCTTTTGGGAAAAGAGCAGTCAAAGGATCCTGTGACAACATCAAAGCTTCGTCATTTTTCAAAACCCCCTCTTGGGATACAATCAACGTATCGATGGGGTTAAAGGTGTATTCATCTTCCAATCCCTCCACATCAGGACTGAATTTAAACAGATAAAGATCGTCGTCTCCTTTTCCATTTTCCCGATTGGAACTCAAAAAACCGTAGTCCAGTTGCTCCTCTACCGAAAAAGAAAAATCATCTTGATCACTATCGAAAGGAGCAGGAAGGGCCATCACATGCCATCTTACATCTACCCGATTCAGTGCCAGCTTGGGAGACAACCTACCATTCTTACTTTTTCTACTAAAAAAAAGATATTTTCCTTGATTTATTGAAGGGAAAACTTCATCATCAGCAGTATTGATATCTGGACCCAGATTGACAACAGGTCCATAGCCGCTCCCCGACAGAATATCGACATAGTACAAATCCATTCCACCAAAACCACCAGGTCGATCGCTGGCAAAATACAACCTCCGATCTTTGGTACTTACAGCAGGATGAAGACTCGCATATCCATCCACATTGAAAGGAAGAGGGCGAACCATTTTCGGACTCATCTCTGACCAAGCATAAATATCCAGTTGAATCGTTTTTTGTTTTTTGATGGGGTCAGCACTTCGGGTCAGATAAAGTATTTGCTCTTTGGGATCCCAACCAGAAGGCCCATCCTGAAAAACAGAATTTACCCCTAAAGGAAAAGACTCCGGGGCCTTGACAGAAAAGCTTTCAGCATCCCACTGTGCCCGATAGAGGTTGAAAATGCTGTGTTTAGAATCGATCTTTCGACTCAAACCTTGGGTGTATTTTTTCGATTGTAGCTGAGTGTAAACCAACCATTTTTCGCCCTCCTTGTTCATCAAGTGTACACCAAATTCAGGACCTTCAGTATTCAAGGGCAATGGAATCAAAGTGTAGGTCGAATCCAAAGGCCGATTCGCTTGTTTCCAATCCTCCTCTATCGGCAACCGAATTGCCTTTCTACGGTACTCCTCCCTCAGCTTTTTATTGTCTGTCAAATACGAAGCGAAGTAATAATAATCTTTAACCACTGCTGAATCCGAATCCACCAAAGGCCTGAGAATTTGGGCCGCTTTTTTGAGATTTCCTTTTTGAGCATAAACTTTCGAATAATTCCTCCTCGATTTCAGGGGAAGTTCGTCCCCTAAACTCAAATAATGAGACAATGCCCGATCATAAGACTGATTCATGAAGTAATAATCTGCCCATTCCAGGATTCTTGAATTCTCAGCGACACCTTGCGCCGAAATCACTTGATAAAATAACAACCCGAAAAGAAACAATAAAACTCTCATGATCAAAATATTCTAGGGGAACGAAGCATGGTTTTTACAGAGGGAATCAGATCAAAACGCAACATCACCTCGTGAGTAGCGTGATTAACACTAATCAGATCGCCCAAGGAAGAGGTATTGTAGGAGTAACCCAAAGAAATACTTTTGTTGAGGTGAAGACCAGCAATGATCCCGAACCCTCCACCAAAAGAAGTGTTGGGGAGTCCCTTATTCAGGGTAGAACGTACTTGTGGCCCTATCCAAAATATTTCTTTATACAATGCAAGCAAACTCAAGTCGTAACTGAAATCAGAACCCCGAGTGTGTTTGATCAACACACTTGGTTTTGCTTGAATATCGTTAGAAAAATTCAAAAGACCTCCCAAAATACCATAATAATGTTGCTGTAGATTGAGATCCTCATTTTCAATAAACCAAGGAATTGATAAACCTGCATACCAACGTGGCCGATGGTAATAGATTCCAAAACCGATATTGGGTTGAAACTTCCCCTCCTGATCGAAGGTAAAAGCAGTATCATTCGACTCAGTCGTTTGAATCATATTTTCATCAAAGTCGAAATTTGTCAGCCCCAATTTGATGCCAATGGCTAAAAAAGCCTCATTGATTGGAAGGTGATATGCAAGATCCAAAGCCACTCGACTGCTATTCATGGGACCAATTTTATCGTTTACCCCCGTCAATCCAAATCCAAAGTTTTTGGGAGTCATTTTGTGATTGAAAGTAAAGGTTTGAGATTCTGGAGCCCCCTCGAAATTGAGCCATTGAGTTCTGTGAAGAATAGTAAAATGGGTGTAATCTTTACTTCCAACATAGGCAGGGTTCAGACTTTGATGATTGAACATGTATTGAGAAAAAGTCAGCTCTTGCTGTCCCTTAAGGGTTAAAGGATAGCTCAAAATAATCCCAAATAGGATCGACCATAACAAAAATTGCTTCACTATAATAAATATAATAAATATAAAATAAGATCATAAATTCACCACAAAAACTTTGTTTCGACCGTGGTAAATTTTTTGTTGCGAGATAAATGACTATTTTTAAACTCAGCCCTAGCTTAAACCTGTAAATATAATTTTAAATGAGGGCTGATTTTTTCAGGAATTTATTCTTTGTCATAGGACTCTTTACGGTGCAAGAAATGTTGGGTCAGCTCAGTAAGGTGCACTACATTCCCCCTATTGCTGCCCATGGAGCCGCCAACTCCAATGCTTTTCCTCGTGATCAATACATTTATATTTCTACTCCCTCGGAGGAAAATGTAAATTATATCATTGCTCCTGTGGGAGAAGCACCAGGAGATTATATTTCGGGGGTGGTTTCCAATTCTTTTCCTCAGCTTCATTCGATTGGATCAGGAACAACCAATTTTGCCATCGCGAATTCCGATTTTTATACGGGAAGGGTGATTGATGACAAGGGTTTCATCATAACAGCCGATGCTCCAATTTTTGTAGCCATTCGTTTGAGAGCTTCAACCCGTTCTGGGGGAACTTACCCACAAGCTGGTGCATTGGTCAGTAAAGGACTGTCTGCTTTAGGAACCTCTTTCAGATCCGGAACTTTCACAAGCGAAAGTCCAGGTGCAGACAACAATAATGCCAATTATTTGAATTTTATTTCGGTAATGGCTTCAGAAGATGCAACCCAAGTAACATTTGACAATTTGAACAAAAACCTCGATCTGATCAGTATTCCCTCACCTTCGGGAACAGGAACTTTTTCATTGACCGTAGAATTGGACAGAGGGGAGGTCTATTTGATCGCCGCAGAGGCCGATGATGCTCCGGCCAATCGCGATGGGTTAATTGGCGTTTCCATTGAATCCGACCGTCCCATAGCTGTTAATACCGGTTCAGCCAATGGGAGTTTTCACAACGGCGGGGGGAGAGATTATGGGATCGATCAAATGGTGGGAGCAGACAAAATTGGTAAAGAATACATTTTTGTGAAGGGCAATGGAAATGATGGTTGGGAAAATATTTTAATTGTTGCACATCAGGACGATACCGATATTTTTTTGGACGGCGATTCTTCACCCATTGCCAACTTAGCTCAAGCAGGAGATTATTACTTGATAGAGGGTGATGCATTTGGCAATCAGGGTTCCAATAGAACCTTACATGTGAGTACCTCTAAAAATGTTTTTGCCTGGCAAGGGACGGGGACAGGCAGCGAGGCGAACCAAGGGATGTTTTTTGTGCCTCCTCTCTCCTGTCAAAGTCAAGGAGAGGTCAATAATATTCCTCAAATAGATTTTATTGGAACTTCGTTATTTTCTGGTTTTGTAACTGTTGTGACCAATCAAACCGCATCGATTACTTTCTCTGATGCAGACAATACTGATAAATCTATGGACGATGCTTCTTTTTCGGGAGGAGTATTTGTAATTGGACCAGAATCCGTTGAGGGGGCGGATTACAAGGCTTACATACTTCAGAATCTTTCCGGAAATGTATCCATTAAATCTACCGAAGAATTGTACTGTTCCTATTTTAATCAAAATGGTGCTGCAACCTCTGGAGGCTTTTATTCGGGTTTTGTAGCACAGCCCGAAACCGTTATTAGATCTCCTAACCTTCAAGGGGAAAAGTGCCTGCCCAATGTAGAATTATTGGCTTCAGGGATTGAGGCATACGACAGCTTCAAATGGCTTTTTGATGATGGAACAGGCTTTGTTGATTTGGGGGTAAGTGACAATCCCTACGTTCCTCTCAACCCAGGAGCATACAAAATAGAAGCCCAAATTACATGTAAGGGTGTGACCAGCATCGCCTATTCTAAACCGACAGTGGTGAGCAATTGTCCTCCCGATTTTGATGGGGATGGAATCAACGATAACATCGATTTGGATCTAGATAACGATGGTATTTTAAACGTTTATGAAACACTAGGAACATATGCGCTAGACATTTCTGATTTCAGTAATCCGCTGATTTTAGAAACGGCTTCCACTACAACTGCCGGAGCATATTCTGTCACCAGTATGGTGGCTTCGAACAGTTCCATTGGTCAAACGGAGGTTGGAGAAATTACATCCATACTAGAGGGAGGAGGAAAGCAAAATCAGATTCAGTGGTCTTTCAATAGTGAGGTCAATTTTAAATTGACACACACCCTTGTAACCACTCATACTTACTTAGAGGGGGAGTTTTTTGTGATTTCTGTCGATGACCCCACAAAAAGCATTTCTCTATTGAATCCCAACAACAATCTATTGGTAGACACCAATTACGACAACACCTATGAATCGGGATTGAGCTTGTATTCGGCCAATGAAATAAGGTTCAAGTTCAACCCATCCAGCAATGTATTTCCTACCTTCTCCTTTCTTGGGGAAAACACACAAAACATCAATCTCACCCACATCAATGAAAACCCTACTGAAACTGCGGTTTTCAAATGGGATTTGTCATTGCATCAAAATGATCTGGATACCGACGGCGATGGCACACCGGACGCTTATGACCTAGAAAGTGATGGCGATACTTGTTCCGATGTGATCGAAGCAGGTTTTACTGACAGTGATCCTGTTCCTGATGGAATTTTGGGGGCCTCGCCAGTAACTGTCAGCTCAATGGGCTTGGTGGCGGGATATGACGGATATGTCGTTCCAAGAGATGGCGACCTGTCCGGGACATATGATTTTCAGGAAGTGGGAAGCCCTGCCATAGCCTCGAACATCACCAGTCCTCCCGATTCACAAAGCTTGTGTTTGGGAAGTACCGCCAGCTTTGAGGTTCAAACCGATTTAACCGATCCCATCTACCAATGGCAAATCTACGATGGTACGAATTGGATTGATCTTAGTGATAATGCAATATACAGCAACACCCATTCACAGGTCATGAACATCACTCCAGCGGATAACAGTTTGGACAATGCGCAATATCGTGTCAATGTCGCTAAAAGAGCATACCTCTGTAGCCCCGCTATTTCGGTTTCGGCGACACTCGACATAGCACCTCCAAAAACTTTTAGTCTCAATCCTGCTGTTTTGAATTTGAGTGAGACAGATTCCCCCACTTCTTTCTTGATTTCCTTGGATGAAGCTCCAGCTTCCAATGTCGTTCTAGACATTTCCAATCCAGACATTACTGAGGCCATAGTTTCCCCAACCCAAATTACTTTTACCCCCTTCAATTGGAACGTCCAACAAGCCATCAGCATAGCCCCTCAAATGGATGAGCTTTTGGATGGAGATCAAATCATTTATCCCATTGTATCCGTTCATCAGCCCCTGACTCAAAACTGCTACACCAATGCCGAAGCCCAAACAGTTACCCTTACGGTTTTGGATGCCGATACGGCTGATTTTGAAATCATCGTTTTGGATAATCTAACAGATGAAAACGGAGGTGAAGCTACTTTTACTGTAAAGCTTTTATCAAAACCAAATGACATTGTAGTACTCGACCTCATTTCAAGTGATCTTACTGAAGGACAAGTAAATCAGAACGAGGTTGAGTTCAGCCCAACCAATTGGAATATTCCCCAAACCGTTGTGGTGACTGGACTCCCAGACCCTGTTCCCTTCAAGGATGGAAATATTGCCTATCAGATCATAACAGCTAATGTAAGTTCAACCGATGCCAACTACAATGCATTGGATGGCAGTACTGTAGATAATGTAAATTTGATCAATCAAGACAATACTGCACCTGGAATTGTGATGACCGTTGTGGGAGGAGACGCAACTACCGATGAAAATGGATCTTCTTTTGATGTACAATTCAATTTATTATCGCGGCCTTTCGGGGGTGGAGATGTGAGTTTTGGACTCACAATTTTGGGAGACATCGATGAGGCATCCCTCTCGACCACCAGTATTACCATACTCAACGACGATTGGAACAAACCTTTTAACAATCAGGTAACCCTTACCGGACTTGATGATAACCTTATCGATGGGGATATTTTTCTGGTACTAGAGACCGCTGATCCCAGTTCATCAGACGGGGTGTACGACGCATTACAGGCCTTCGATATCGCTGACTTGATTTTTAGGAACTTAGACAATGATCAGCCTGGGTTTAGCATTAGTCCAATTTCCAATAATTTAAGTGAAAATGAAAACATAGGAAGTTTTACTGTGGTCTTGAGTATAGAACCCAATTCCGATGTCTTTTTTCAACTAGCTTCCAATGAAAGTTCTGAGGTTGAAGTCGTGGATGGGTTTCGTCAATTGCATTTTACTCCCGCCAATTGGAATATTCCTCAAACTGTATTGGTAAAAGGAGTGGATGACTCCCAAATCGATGGGGACCAATTTACACAGATTACGGTAGCTGTTGATCCCACTTCAGAGCCCAGCTTTTTATCTGAACCCGCTCAAAGCATAAATGTTATCAATACCGATAATGACAATGCTCAATTTATCATAACCCCCATTGATTTACTTACAAGTGAAAATGGAGATACGGGAAGTTTTTCCGTCGCGTTAAGTGCCTCACCCTCCGATCCAGTTCAAATTTTTTGGTCCAGCAGCAATACCAATGAAGGTACCGTTAGTGGCACCATGACCTTTGATTCCACTGACTGGGATCAACCCAAAGTAGTGAACATCATTGGGGTGGATGATCTTGTCCCAATGAGTGATGGTGCAAGCAGTTACAATATTTACATCAACGAAATCAACAGCGCCGACCCCAACTTTGGAAACATTATCCCGGCCAATATCCTTCCCGTAATCATGACCAATCAAGACAATGATTTTGCAGGAATCAATATTCATTTGGAAGAAAACGACAATCAAACTGATGAAAATGGCGATGGGGTCAAAATAGGGTTTTCTCTCAATTCAAAACCCCTAGACGATGCAGATGTGATCCTAACATTGAGCTTGAACAGGGATGATGAAATAGCTTTATTTCAAACGGAAATCACCATAAAAAACGAAAATTGGGACAGTCCTCTTTCCAATGTAATTTCATTGACAGGCTTGGATGACTTTTTGTTGGACGGAGATCAAAATGTAAATTTTATTACGGGTGATCCCCAATCGTTGGATTTGAGCTATGATCAACTAAATGCAAGCTCGGTTGCCGATTTGATTTTAGTCAACTTGGACAATGATTTTCCAGGAATTGTCCTGAGTGGAGCGCTAGCTCCAGTTCCTCCCACAGTGTCTGGAGCGGTCACAACCTCTTTTAACTTATTGGATTCTCTCAACGAATCTGGAACTTTTACAACGATTTCGTTTCAATTAAACACCCGTCCAAAATCTGATGTGATCATCCGTGCTTTTGTACCAGATCCTACCGAAATAGGATTAAGTAAAAACTTTTTGACTTTTACTCCCGAAAACTGGGATCAACCTCAAGCCATCAACCTATTGGGAATAGACGATTATCTTTTTGATGGCAACATTGCTACTGAACTGATTTTTTCGGTTGATCCCGTAACTGCAGACACCGACTACAATGGAATCGACTTTATTTCTGTCAGTCTCATTGTTGAAGATGACGACATCGACCCTGATGAGGATGGTCTACATGAATTATTTGACAACTGTCCACAGGATTACAATCCAGAACAAGAGGATTGGGATGGAGATGGTGTGGGGGACCTTTGCGATCCAGACATAGACGGCGATGGAGTACCCAACACCCAAGAAGCCTCCGATCAAACCGAACCCTATGACAACTGTGATTTTTTAAGCTCGAGTGTTAGCTTACCCATTACGATTGCTTTTGATTGTGACTACGATGGTGTCTTCGATGATGAAGATTTGGATGACGATAATGACGGCATATTAGATACCGAAGAAACACAAGAGGATTTTGATCAAAACGGCAGGGTCAACAGTTTGGATTTAGACAGTGATGGCGATGGATGTTTTGATGTAATTGAGGCAGGTTTTGAGGACCCCGACCAGGATGGTATTTTGGGAATCACTCCTGTTGAGGTAGATTCCCAGGGAAGGGTCGTTGGTGCTGGAGGCTACACAACCCCTGCTGACCAAAATGCTTCCGGTGAGCGTGACTTTCTGGAACTTCCACAGATACCATTGATCAATCAGCAACCCTCACCCTTGGTCGTCGTTTTTCCCGGCCAGGACATTGGACTGAATATCGTAGTATCCACCGCTGATCAAATCAGTATTCAATGGCAAATTTTGAAACCTTCAGATAATACTTGGAAAGATTTACAGGATTCAGCTAATTTTTCAGGGGTGAATACACCCAATTTGGTTATGGTCAATCCCCAAGAATCATGGGTTCCTTGGAAATTTAGGGCAGCAATAAGCTCCAATGCTTACCCCTGTGAACCCTTGATCTTTTCTCAAGTAACCGAACTAGAATATCAGCCTCTTAAAATCCCTAATGCCTTTTCTCCCGATAACGATGGTGTAAACGAGACCTGGATAATAGAAGGACTGGGGAAATTTCCACAACACGAATTGACCATTTATTCTCGCTGGGAGTCTGTAATTCTCAACGAAGCACCTTATCAAAACGATTGGGCAGGAGAGTTGAGAGCGGCCTATTCCAATTCAAAAAGTAGAAACATTCCAGAGGGAACTTATTTTTATATTTTAGATTTGGGGAATGGTCAGCCTTCTTTAAAAGGTTTTATATATTTGAAAAGATGAATTTTAAAGCGCTAATCTGCTAATGAAAAGTTATTCGTGGCTTCTTTTTTCACTACTATGGTCGGGATGGATTGTCTATCTCAGTTTCATACGTCCCACAAGTTTATCGGGTACTCCCTGGTTCGATCATCAAGATAAGTTGGGGCATTTTATATTCTATGCTGTATTGGGTCTGTCTCTAATCAAAACTTTTTCTAAAGAAATAATAATCCAAAGTCCTCTGATTTCAGGGATGTTAATCACTTTTATTTTTGGACTTCTAATTGAACTCGGGCAGCATTTTTTCACCACAGACCGCAATGGCAGTTGGATGGATGTTTTTGCCAATGGTTTAGGTGTCTTAGCATCGGTAATTTTGATCAACATCTACCCAAAACTATTCCGTTTCAACTCCTAGCTTTGAGCATGCAGATAAAGTTCCATAAAGTATTACTCAAAAAAAGATTTCCTTTGGCCATCAGTAGGGGGGTTAGGGGAGACTCCTTCAACTTATTTTTATCCTACGAGAAAGACGGATTTGTGGGCTGGGGAGAGGGTGCTCCAGGAAAAAATGAAAAGGCAGCTACCGTTGATGAGATGATTGATCAGCTCGAGTTTTTTTTGGAAACAGAAAAGCAGCTCGACGCAACAAAGGCACTCAATCGTAACGCCAAACAAATGGGGATTGCCCCCTGTGCCTATGCGGCTTTGGACATGGCACTTTGGGACTGGAAAGCTAAAAAAGCGCGCTTACCGCTTCATGAATTAATTCAATTTCCCAAACCTTCCGTTCCAACCTCCCTGACACTGGGAATCATTCCGCCCGAACAGGTCAAGGAAAGAATTTCTCTTTTGCTTGACAATACCTCCGCAAAAGCCTTAAAGATAAAACTGGGTTCTCCCAAAGGCATTGAGGCCGATCAACAAATGTTTGCACAGGTACTTGAAAGCGTAAAAAAATATCAGCTCAAAATAAGGGTAGATGCCAATGGCGGTTGGTCCACTAAAGACGCCATTCACATGATGAAGTGGTTGGCAGATAGAGGAGTAGACTATATCGAACAACCTTTGGAAGAAGGTCAAGAATCCGAACTCAAATACCTTTTTCCCAATCGACCTTTGCCCATATTTATCGATGAATCGTGTCGTTATGCTGAGGATGTTGGCAAATGGGCCGATTGCATTGATGGAGTGAATATCAAATTGATGAAATGTGGAGGGATTACCGAGGCGCTTCAAATCATTGAAAACACTAAAAAATACAGCCTTAAAAGCATGATTGGTTGCATGAGTGAGTCCTCTGTTTCCATTGCTGCTGGAGCAGCACTTTCTGGAGGAATTGATCACATTGACCTCGACTCTCATTACAACCTGGCTCCAGACCCTGCTTCGGGAGTTCAAATGTTAGCGGGAGTAACCGTCCCAGACTTTGTTCCAGGGCACGGTGGAATTCTCAAACCTGAACACCATGCTTGAATCTCATCAAAAAGTGGCCCTCTACATGGAAGGCTTTCTTCACAGCGATTATGGAAAAATGGGACTGGGGGTTGTTCGTTTTTTAGAAAACCCCATAGTCGGGATCATTGATACTGAGCATGCCGGGAGTAATATCAATCGTGAGCATCCTATTGAAAGGGACATCCCCATCTTTGAAAAATTGGATCAGGTTATCGATCGTGGTGCTGAAGTGCTTTTATTGGGGATTGCCCCCTCGGGAGGAAAAATTCCCGATGAATGGATTCCGCTTATCAAACACGCTTTGAACTGTGGACTCAGTTTGATCAATGGTCTTCACGATACTCTGGAAAATAAATTCGCTGACCTCATTAAAAGACCCGACCAGTGGATATGGGATGTCAGAATGCCACAATTTATCCCGCAAATCGCATCGGGTCATGCATCCAAGTTGTCCAACAAACGCCTGTTGATGATTGGAACAGACATGGCATGTGGAAAAATGACTGCTGGTTTGGAAATTTACCGTTGGGCAAAAGAAAACGATATCAACTCGGGATTTGTTGCTACTGGGCAAATCGGGATTACCATCATGGGAGGCGGAATTCCTTTAGATGCAATGAAAGTGGATCACGCCTGTGGTGCTGTAGAGCAAATGGTTTTAAACCAAAAAGACCGTTCACTGGTGGTCATAGAGGGGCAGGGATCATTATTGCATCCTGGTAGTACGGCCACCCTACCTCTGATGAGAGGCAGTTGCCCAACCCATATGATTTTGTGTCATCGCGCCGACAAAATCACCTTGAGAAACCCTGAATCTATCAAGATTCCCCCGCTGAAAGATTTTATAGACCTCAATGAGTCTCTGGCTTCGGCAGTCGGAACTTTCGGAAGCCCCAAGGTTATGGGGGTTGCTTTGAATACATCAAGATTATCCGAAAAAGATTCCCTGAGATACATCGGTCGTTTGGAGCGTGAATTGAACATCCCTGTTACCGATGTAGTTCGTTATGGAGTCAACAAAATCGTTGAAGGTTGGGCAACCGATTATTTACAGTGATAATCTGCGGCTCGAGTAGCAATCTGATTGTTGGGCTTAACATTTACTTTATACCCTAGGGAATTTGCCCAGCCTTTGGTAGCTGAGATCAATTTGTTGGATTTAAAACTCTCGTCACTATTGTAATCCATATCTATCTCTACCCGAACACTCACTTGATGTGTCAGCCATTCTGCAACATCAATACTCATCTCAGCCTCTTTCCAAAGTCGGTTCCACATATCTGGAATTAAGACTTCTATTTTTTTACTCAACACGTAGTGAACCCCCCTACTGCCAAAGCGATAAGCGATTACCGTCGCATATTTGGTTGACTTGCCTACATTTTGAGAATCAGAACCGATATGGATCTGAACATTGGGGTGTTCTTTGAGAATATTCAGTGTGTGCTGAATAGGATCGATCCTTTGCCCCTTGATGTCTTTGAATATCCTCATAAATAAAACCCTAAGATAACGAAGCCATCTAAAAAAATGGTTTTATTTTTGAGATAAGAATATGTTTTACCAAACCATTTTTAATCTTTTCAACTCTGGGATTTTGATTTTTTGGTTGCTCCTTTTGTTTTTCCCTAATAAAAGGATTACCCAAAGACTCATTGACTATCCTTGGGTCCCATTGGGAATTGCCATGGGGTATGTTTTTTTTCTCAGCACCACCTCCGGAACTTTTTCAGCCGACTTTACCTCACTAGAGGGATTGACTGCGATGTTTCAAAATGCTGACCCTCGTGGGGTAGCAGCAGGGTGGCTTCACTATTTAGCTTTTGATTTTTGGGTAGGATGTTGGATGCTCAAAAACAGCCAAGAAAAACAAGTCAAACACCCATGGATGGTACTCCCGCTGCTGTGTACCTTTATGTTGGGTCCTGTTGGAATCATTATTTATACATTGGTATTATTGATGCAGAAAAAATTACTGATAAAAGTATGAGCAACTCTTTTTTCTTTTTGACTTTAGCCCTTGGAGTAGCCACTGGAGCTTTGGGGGGATACATCGCAGAAAAAAAAGGAAGAACCCAACGCTTTGGGTTCATCATCGGCTTTCTTTTTGGGCTTATTGGTGTTTTGGGATTATTGCTCATGTCTAATAAGCCTCAAAACGATAAAATTTCTGACGGGTCGGAAAAACAATAAATCAAAAGAAATTTCTCCAAATAAGGTCCCCCAAATAAGCACTTCCACCAAGAGTCAGGG
>JAYNHF010000014.1:43929-59029 GCA_038107695.1 Flavobacteriaceae bacterium
TCAGGGGATAAAATACAAAAAGCCACAAAATATCTTCAATATTCAGGTTTTGTCCATTGCCCATACCTTCCAAAAAATCATACCAAGTTTTGACCCCCAATTGTACCGCCAAGAAATTGGCTAAAATGGCTACAACCAAAACCATTAACCCAATAAAATAAAACTTTATTAATTCCATTAATTATTTAAATTTATACTAATATCGTAGCATGAATTTCAGAAAATTCCTGAAAATAATATTCATCCTACTTTCTTTGGGGTGTTTTTATGTAGTTTATTTAATGTATTCCAAATTATCATTTGTCGATACTCCTTATCTCTATGGAGGTTTGGCCCTATTGTTGGCAGGAATTTTTCTTCCTTCGAAAAAATAGCATTACTCCTTAATCAGTATGTAAGTGGCTTTAACTCCAGTGGCAAGATTCCATTGATTGGCGGCAGTCATGTCTCCATTCTCATCATAGACCCGGACTTCGGCTGTATTGGGGCCTGAGCTACCTTGGTTAAGAGCAACAAAATCAATTTTATTAAATCCAGTAACCAACTCAATGGTCAATCCAACAAAACGCTCTACCAACAGAACATTGGGTTGAATGATCACGTCGTTATGGAGAATTCTTACACGATCTCCATCTGGATATTCATGATCTCTGAAAATAATCCGAGCTTTGTCACCTTCAATCCTGTAGTCTCCCATGTATTGATTGGTTCTGTATTTATTTGGATCTTTTCCGTCCTCGACACCCTTCCCATTCAACTTTGAAAGGTAAATATCTCCAGGATTGAGAAACTTCTCTTGATTCTCCATGTTGATTTTAGGCCCCTCATTCTCTAAACTAGGATCGGTCATGTCCAATGGTTTATTCAGAAAGTCTCCTTTAAGATACGGGCTCTCTTCCTGCGGAGGAGCAAAGAGTGGAGAGGATTCTTGGTTGTTAGATGGAAAGCTAAAAGACGAATTATTGTTTTCTAACTGTGCATAAGTGAAATGACCCAACGCCATTGTCACTAAAAATTGTGCGTAAATTATTTTCGATCCTAAAACAAAGGACGAGGATGGATTAGGACTAAAATGATCTCTTAGACGCATCTCATTTTTTTACAAAACTATCTAATATTACAGAATCATGAGATTGTTTAACAATATTTTATCAGGTTCATGTATTAATGTTTATTTTGGCAGTTAAAAACAAAAAAATGGATCTTTTAGGAATAGATTGGGCAATTATTATTAGTTTTTTTTCTGTATCACTTTTTATTGGGATTTGGGTATCGAAAAGAGCAGGCTCTTCGAGTAATGAATTTTTTCTTTCAGGAAGGAATATGCCTTGGTGGTTGTTGGGGGTTTCTATGGTTGCGACTACTTTTTCAACGGACACTCCCAATTTGGTAACCGATATTGTTAGGAATAACGGTGTTTCCGGAAACTGGGTATGGTGGGCTTTTCTGATTACGGGACTGCTGACGGTTTTTGTTTATGCCAAATTGTGGCGTAAATCCAATGTTAAGACAGACATTGAATTTTATGAATTTAGATACGGAGGAAAACCAGCGGAGTTTTTAAGAAAATTCAGAGCACTCTACTTAGGGGTACTTTTTAATGTAATAACAATGTCTTCTGTAACATTGGCTGCGATCAAAATTGGCGGGATCATGTTAGGTTTAGAGCCTTGGGAAACTGTCGTCAGTGCTGGAATGGTTACAGTGGCATTCTCAACCCTGGGAGGTTTTAGAGGAGTGCTTTACACCGATTTACTCCTTTTTGTAGTGGCCATGGTTGGTTCCATCGGAGCCGCTTATTATTTGGTGAATCTTCCTGAAGTTGGAGGGATGAATGCACTACTCAATCACGAAAACGTAATCGATAAACTTTCCATACTTCCTGATTTTTCTGATAAAGAGGCACTGATTGTCTTATTGATCATCCCTTTGGCAGTTCAGTGGTGGAGTTCTTGGTACCCAGGTGCGGAACCCGGTGGTGGGGGTTACATCGCACAGCGAATGTTGGCTTCTAAGGATGAAAATCATGCAATTGGTGCAACCTTCTTCTTCAATATTATGCACTATGCTCTTAGACCTTGGCCTTGGATCTTGGTCGCCTTAGCATCTTTGGTAGTATTTCCCGATTTGGCGAGTATTAAAGAAGCATTTCCCAACATTGCCGATGATAAATTGGGTCACGATTTGGCCTATTCTGCCATGCTGGTAAAACTGCCTCCTGGATTAATAGGCTTGGTCTTGGCTTCTCTTATCGCGGCCTACATGAGTACCATTTCAACCCAATTGAATTGGGGATCGTCCTATATCGTTTACGATTTTTATCAAAATCAAATTAATCCCAATGCCTCAGAGAAAAGATTAGTTGCTGTAGGACGACTCTGTACCATAGGTCTGATGATATTGAGTGCTGCTTTGGCGCTTTTACTTCAGAGTGCCCTGCAAATTTTTGACATTCTACTCACTTTTGGTGCCGGTACTGGTCTGATTTTTATTTTGAGATGGTTTTGGTGGCGTATCAATGCATGGAGTGAAATTTCGGCAATGTTTGCCTCTGGAATTTTATCCATTCTACTTAAAACCACCTCTTTAGGCCCCCTGCTTTTCAGTGAAGAATTTGGACTATTACCCTATTGGTTTGAATTTCCTTTTGTAGTATTGGTCACCTCTGCCATATGGATTAGCGTTACCTACATGACTCCAGCAGAGGACACTTCCGTTTTAAGGTCTTTTTACCAAAAAATACAACCGGGAGGGCCAGGATGGAAAAAAGTGGTGAACCAAGCCAAAGCAGAAAAAATCAATATTGTTGAGGAAAGTAGTAAGGGGTGGAGTGTTCCTTCGGGAATTACCGCCATGCTATTGGGTTGTGGGATGATATATGGAGCCATGTTTGCTACCGGATATTGGATTTATGGTCAGTATACTCGCGCAAGCATCATAACCTTGATTTTTGTGATCTTTGCTGTTCTTTTGATACGTACTTGGAAAAAAGTTAGGGTGAAGATTTTGTAGGGTCACCCCATTATGGCACCTGCAATTGTCGCAGACATCAAAGAAACGATTGATCCTGCGATCATTGCTTTCAAACTCAGTTCACTGAGATTTTTTCTCTGGTTGGGAGCCAGAACTCCGATGCCACCAATTTGAATACCAATCGAAGCAAAATTGGCAAAACCGCATAGCATATAGGTTGCCATTAATACCGATTTTTGATTTATAAAATGTAAACCGTAGCTTATGTCTTTGAGATCCACCAACTGAACATAACCAACAAACTCACTGGCTACAAGCTTAACGCCCAACAATTGCCCCATCAATGTTACATCCTCCGACGCAACGCCTATGATCCACATCAGGGGGGCAAACAAATATCCCAAAACAAACTCAATCGAAAACCGAGAATAAGGTGTGTGATCCGCCACCCATGCATTGAGTCCTGTAATTTCTCCAATACCCGAAAAAATACCGTTTAGTAGGGCTATCAGAGAGATGAATACCAATAGCATGGCTCCAACATTTACCGCCATTTTCACCCCTTCGGAGGTTCCATTGGATATGGCGTTGAGAAAACTGTCTCCCGTATTATTGTTGGAAAAATGAGTCAGTTCAGGAATATGATCTTTTTGAGGAAACATGATTTTGGCGATGACCACTGCTCCCGGGGCAGCCATTACAGAGGCTGCCAAAAGACTTTTAGCAAATTCCAATTGCTGGACGGGGTCGTCCCCACCCAGGAAACCAATGTAAGCTCCCATGACACTTCCAGCCACTGTAGCCATACCCCCCACCATCACCAAAAAAAGCTCTGATCGAGTCATTTTTTCTAAATAACTTTTTATCAAAAGAGGAGCCTCTGTTTGTCCCAAAAAAATATTTCCAGCTACGGCGAGACTTTCTGCCCCAGAAATCCCCAATAATTTTCGCAAACTCCACGCCAATATCTTTACCACCTTTTGTATGATTCCAAAATAATATAAAACCGATGTCAAAGCCGAAAAAAAGATGATTATCGGTAAGGCCTGGAAAACAAAAATAAATCCATATTGATCAATATCCCCCAGCTCTCCCAGTAGCATTTGCGTTCCTGCTTGGGTGTACTCCAAGATTTTCACAAAAAAACCACTCATGTATTCAAAAAAACTTTTGATCCATAAGATTTTGATGATACCTACTGCAATGATGAGCTGAGTGAGTAACCCTAATCCAACAACTTTCCAAGGGATATTTTTTCGATTGTTACTCAATGAGAATGCAATCAAGACAAGAGCCATCATTCCTATAGCGCCTCTTACCAAAGACTCCAAACTCATGCCTTGGTGGGGAATCATTTCCATAACAAAACAAAGGTTTTAGCAACTCGTAGAGTCATGGGCGCATTAACCGGGATTGAGGAGATAATTCGCGGGTCAGTAAAAATAATACGCTGAGTCAAATGAAGAACTTTAGAACATAAATATCGGATTTATTTCGATATCATTTCCAATATCATGTCTCGCGTAGTCATCAATTTAATTTTGTGAACAGAATCTTTATAATTCCCTTGAGCAAGCTGATCCTCTAGTGCCTTGAGCAATTCTAGTGCAGTGGCGTTTTCTTTCATATTTTTTTAAAAAGACATAGGTACTTCTACCAATAATATCTTTGACTGGGGTTTTATTTGGAATGAAATTTCTTTTGTTTCCCATATACCCAGCGCATCTCGTTCATGGAGCTGGTGACCTTCTACCTCCAATTGGCCTTCTATGGTGAAAACATAAACGCCATTTCCCTCCTTTTTGATCTCATATTGGGTTTGGGTAGATCGGTCAAATTGCCCCAAATGAAACCAGGCATCTTGGTGAATCCACATTCCATCGTCATCTGGATTGGGAGACAAGACTTGATAAAAGGCGTTGTCTTTTTTCAATTCCCTCACAGACTTTTGATCATAGCGCGGCGTTACGTTTTGTTTTTTGGGCATTACCCAAAGTTGTAAGAGGTTGATGGGTTGATCGTGATTTTTATTGTATTCACTGTGATACACCCCGGTTCCAGCACTCATTACCTGAATTTCACCCTCATCAATGGCACCGATATTACCCATACTGTCCTTGTGTTCCAAATCACCTTTCAAAGGGATGGTGATGATTTCCATATTGTCATGAGGATGAGTACCAAAACCTTTACCCGGAGCTATGGTATCGTCGTTCAAAACACGAAGCGCTCCAAAGTTCATTCGTTCAGGGTTATAAAAATTGGCAAAACTAAAAGAGTGATTCGCATTCAACCAACCGTGATCGACACTCCCTCTACTATCAGCCGAATGAAAAACTTTTTTCATAAATTAGTAATTACAATTATTGTAGATACAAATGTAGTTTATTTTGTTGGATTCTTTCTTTTTTTGTTTGCTTGATTCAGAGCATCAATCAACTGAGTTTTGGCGTCAAGGTATTCTATCAATGTTTTTACTTTGGCTTCATTCTCCTTTTTTTCTTTCTGCTTTGCCCTTTCTTCTGCTATCGTAGTTTGAATTTCCTTATATGTAGAAAAAACAAAGCCCATAATAATCGCTACTGCAATGAGTATGGCAAAAATTTCCTCGGTATCGCTTAAGTTTAACATCTCAAAAAATTACTCTAAATTAATAAATCCAAACTATCTTTGATGCTTTAAATAAGACATCTAAACTTTTAATGAAAAATTTATTTTTTGGCACTTTTTTAATTTTTTTATTGTCATTTTTTTGGGCCGAGATAAATGCCCAAGATAGTCTGCAACAGAAAATTGACCTAAAAGGAATTACATTAGATGCCATTCGCATCAAAACTCCCAAAAAGACCATTCCCTTTGCAATTAGCCATCGAACTTTTCAAGCCAATCAACTAGAACTTTCACAAAACTCTCTTCAAGACTATCTTACTTTTGTCCCAGGGCTTTATGCACAAAACACTCAAAACTTTGCGCAAGACCTCCGTATCTCCATACGTGGTTTTGGCGCCCGTTCTGGGTTTGGCATCAGAGGCATTCAGCTTATTGTGGACGGCATTCCAGAAACAACACCCGACGGTCAAGGACAGTTGGACAACCTTCCTTTGGGACTCATACAGTCATTGACTGTACTCCGAGGACCAGCTTCAACTTTTTATGGCAATGCCTCTGGCGGAGTAATTCAAATCAATACCCTTCAAGATTTTCAAGATAATTTTGTCCGTTTGCGACTCCAATCAGGGAGCTATTCCAGCAGTAATTTGGCCGCTACTGTAGGGTGGAAAAAAAATAAAACCAAGGCTGTTTTGTATCATAACTTAACCCAATCTCAAGGCTATCGAGAACATAGTCAATACAAACAACAGGTTTTCAATGCAAGAATAGGGCATGAGATTTCTTCGAGTGCTCAAATCCGATGGCAATTCAACTATACCCACAGTCCCTATGCCTACGATGCTGGAGGAATTAATTGGGAAAGTGTCCAACAAAACGCAGAACAGGCCCGTCCTCAAAATAAAACTTATCGAACTTTTGAATCTGTTGATCATCTAAAAACAGGTCTTCAATGGGAAAAACAAATCAGTGATCGATTGACATGGGATTCCTATGCATTCTATGCGCATCGCGATTTTGTAGGACGCTTACCCTTTCAAAATGGAGGTTTTGTAGATCTCAAAAGGAATTATTACGGTTGGGGATCGGCACTAGAATTCCAAGCCCATAACAATCATAGGATGCAGCTTCGGTTTTCCATTGCAGATCAAAAAGATCATCGCAAAAGATTTAATAATGAAAATGGATCTTCGGGGGAAATCACACTAGATCAGAATGAACTTTTTTTTAATTCAGCTTTGAGCTTTCTCGATGAGCTACAATGGAGTTTCGGAATACTTCGTACAGGCTTGCGATACGATCATCAACGCATAGGAACAAAAGAAAGCAGTGAAGAGATCAAACTCAACAGTTTCAACCCCAGTATTGGATTTACATACACCAACTTGGTAAATCAAGCACTTTTTGTTTCTTACTCCAGTAGCTTTGAAACACCGACATTGAATGAACTTTCTGCTAATCCTAGCGGAAATTCAGGTTTCAATCCCGATCTTTCGCCATCAAAGGCACACAACTTGGAGTTAGGCTGGCGGTTCATTGCTCCTGAAAATACCCTCGAAGCGACCCTTTATACCATCAACACACAAAATGAAATTTTACCCTATGAGTTGGCGACTTTCCCCGATCGTGACTTTTATCGAAATACAGGAAATACTTCAAGAATGGGAATCGAACTTTTTTGGGAACACCAAAAAGCACCCTGGCAATGGACAGTTGCGTATCATTATGCCTCCATCAAATTCGATGATTATGTACTGAAGGACAAAAACCTCAGCGGAAATTATCTGCCAGGAGTACCCCAACAACAACTCAACACTTCCCTGCAATACGATTTTGCAAACGGTTGGGGCAGCTCATTCCAAACACAATACACAGGGACGCTCTATGCCGATGATGCCAATCAGACCCAAATAGCCGATTATTTTTTGGCCAACATCCGATTGTGGAAGTCTTTCGATCACCTCTCTTTTTTTGTCGGAATCAATAACCTATTGGATCGCACTTATTTTGACAACATCCGCATCAATGCCTTCGGCAAAAGATATTATGAGCCCGCCCCTCGGAGAAACACCTATTTTGGTATGATCCTCAATTTCTAGTCACATCCGCTTAACCCCTTCCATAAAAGCATCGGCATAACTGTCCCGATTTGGATCTCTGCCGATGTAGCCCATAAAAGTACTTTCCTTTGTATGCCCCGTCATATTCATCAATATGGGAGTTGGGATTTTGCCAAAAAAATTGGTAGCAAAAGACCTTCTCAAATCGTGGGAGGAAATCACATGGTATTTGGGAAAAATTCCCAATTCCTTACGTTGAGTTTTTGCATTGAACTTGAAACCTGTGACCATTTCGTCGATTCCTGCTTTATGCAACACAATTTTTAGGTACTTGTTGAACCTTTGTGGTAGTAACTTTTTCGGAAAACGGTGCCTTAGAATTTCCAACGCCAATGGATCAATAACCCCTACTGTTACTTTTTTGTCTGTTTTTTGTTGGTGGATGTCCACATACAAACCGCCATTGGGAGCCGAACGCAATTGATGAGGGGTAAGGGTCAACAAATCCGAGACCCTTTGTCCGATCCAAAATCCAATGATCAGCCAACTTCTTACATTTTCTAAATGTTTTTTTTCCAAACACACCGCTTCAATTTTTCTTAAATCGGTAAAGTTGAGAATATTGATGACCCTTTTGTGACTTTGCTGCGAAAATCCCGATATGTGTTTGATAAAAGGGTGAACAGCAATTTCATTCTTTTTTGCATCACGAGCCAGTGTTTTCAGGGTGGCCAAAATACGACCTGAGTGATTTTGACTGAATTTACGTTCTTCGAGTAACCATCGGGTAAAGCTTTCAACGGTTTGCCTATTGAGATCGGTAAAGTGCAAAGCATTTTTTTGGTGATCTTTTAAGAAACGTTGAAGATGTAATCTAAAATTAGTGTAGGTATGTAAGGTACTTTTTCTAAGGCCAACTTCTCCATTGGGTTTTTTTCGATAGGGAGCGTGTAGGATGAACCCCTCTAGATAATCGAGGATGTTTACTCTATTTTGATTATTGGAAGATCCAGAATTGGGATCAGTTTTTTCATTCTTGGTCATTGGGGCATCGGTAATGATCAATGACATAAATATAGTTTTAAAAAAATGAAAGGTTTTTTGGCCACGATTTTTGAGGCAAAAAAAAGCCCAAAATCAATGACTTGATCAAGGGCATATACAAAGCCCCCAATCGGAAAAGATTAGGGGCTTCAAAATGTGTTTCACTAAATGACTTAGTGAAGTTCAGAAAACTTATTCCTTCTTAAGCAAGGCCAATTCTCGGGCGGTATCAATACCTTGGTCAACACCACCTCCATTAACACTATTATTGGAATCGTTATCCTTGTTCACATCATCAGTCGCTGTTGCAGTAGATTCGCCATCTTCTCCATTATGAGCAGCGGTATCAGCGTCTAGTTTGTCTGCAAGGGTTACATCAGTTTCTTCACCTTTATCATTCAATGCCTTATCAAATCCCAAATTAAAGGTAACACTTAAGGTTCTTGATTTTTGACTGTTATAAGCGTCAATGATAAGCTTTAGCGCATACAGATCGGCTTGAACAATAACCGGAGCAGTGTACTCAGAAGTTTCTGATCCTGCCTTCGCATTGGTGTATTTTCCAGGTAGCTTGTTGCTTAATACAGTAATAGTTACTGTAGCACTAGGCTCAGCCAATACATCGGGTGCTCCCACCTTAATTGAAGCCAATTTTGGATTGTCTGCTATGTTAATACCCTTGATTTTTTGCACGGTAGCCATATCGACTTCGGTCAATTCTGCATTATCTTCAACCCTTAAAGTACTGGCCAATTCTCCCTTAAGGAAAGAGTGTTCAAATTTGATGGTCTTCAACTTGTCGTTATTTCTTATAAAAACATCAACAATGTTTCCTGCAGTAGTCAGATTCTCCAAGGATGTATTGTTTTCGAGACTAATGTCTTTGATAGCCCCTGCTAAAGAAATGGTTTTTAACTTCGCAGCATTATCAGCAGTCACTTGATTGGTTTGAGAACCTTCTGAAACATCCGCTTCTTTGGGTGTTTTACCAGTTACGCTGAGGGTTTCCAAAACACTAAAAGCGGAAGCATCAAAGTTTACAGCATTGGCCAATGCTGTAATAGTTAGTGTTACCACTTTGTCCTTTGTCGCCAATAAGTCTGCTGAAGTACTTGCCAAGGTTATTTCTGTAGCGGCAGATAAGGTAGCAGTAGCGCTAAGCACCAGCTTTTCTGCAGAAAAGGTAGTAGCGGCTGCGGCACTGATTCCATCGGCTTTTTCTAACGCAGGTAAATTCAGGGTCTTGGAACCGTCTAACACCAGTGTTCCAGTTGCCGTTTTTAGTGCATCAAGATTGACCGCGGCTCCAGAAACTGAAGCACCTGCGCCAATTTCTTTTAAGGCATTGAGATTTACAGTACCATCACTTTTACCCGCTATGGTCAAAGCATGGGCACCAATCTTCGTTGCGCCAAGTGTAATTTCAGTTGCTTTTGCTGCAGTAATCGTTGTTGTTCCTGCCAAGGTTCCGGAGAATCCCAATTTAACAGTGACTGCCTCGGGAGCAGTTATACTTCTCACTTGTACTCCCCCTAAATCAACGTGAGTCGCTTTTGCGAGGGAAACTACTGATGGAGTGGCTCCAGTTTGGAACGTTCCTCCGCTGTCGTTGGTCAGCAAGCTGGGAAAATCCACTTTCAATACCTTGTCAGAATCTTTGATTGTGATACTGCCAGTAGAGGCTAGGTTAGGGAAAACGTAGTCTGATGGGTAGTCCAAATTTAAATCTTTAGTTACAGCCGTTAAACCTTCCATACTGTTCGCTTTGGTTTTGACGGTCAGATTACCATCGACAAAAGTAAGCGCCGAGAAATCCAATACATCTGAGGCGTGCCCAGTAGTAGTCAAGTCTCCAGCAATGATGGTATTGATTTTACTCACGACGTCATTTACAGCTGCAATAGAGTCGTGCATGGACTCACTGCTGATGTCTACAGTTACGCTTCCCCTTACATTCTTAATTTCGCCGAGAGTTTTAACATACTTTAACTCTGCTTGGTTACGAATGTTGATGGGGCCTTGGATGAAAGATTGCTGACTGAGAAGCTTTTCCAAATCTTCTTTAACTTTTTCCAAGTCTGCATTGACTGAGGCAAGATCAGTATCTCCAAGATTACTTTTGATTTCCTCAATGTCTTTTTTGAGATCATCAATACCATCCAATTTACTCAAAGCTGATAATTGCGATTCGATTGAAGTGATCTTAGTCTGAACTCGAGTAGAACTCTTTTTCTTTTTTTTGTGTGAATTTGAAACCTAAATTAGGTGCGGAAAATGATCATTTTACAAGCGCAAGAAAACTCTTACAAAATCCCAAATCATATACCTTTTACAAATGCTCAACAAAGTTTTTCAGTTGGATTTAACGATCAGGTGTTTTGTATTTTTTGCAAACAATGAGGTGTTTGGCATAGTTTTTGAGTAATGTAGTTATTGGATTTTTGAATGAATCAGAAATTCATTAAACATTATTAATTAATTTAATTTTTATCAAATGAAAAAAGGTTTATTAGGTCTTTTGGTTATTGCCCTGACAGTGGTTGGGTGTCAAAACTACGATGACCAATTTGACGAACTGAACAAAAAAATCAGTGATCTTGCTAGTGACGTAAGTGATCTTGAGGGAGTTCAGACTACAATCAACGCATTGAGCGATAAATTGGATAATCTTTCCGATTCAGCTCTTACAGATTCCGATTTAACTGAAATTCTTGACGAAATAGGTGAGATCCAAAATGCTGTTTCCGCCCTTGAAGGAATCGAAGACGAAGTAGCTGACTTGGAGAATGAAGTTGACGAGATTTTGGAAAGATTAGGAGAATTACTTTCTGCTAATGCGGTAATTCAAGGTGATGTCATAATTACAAATACTGGTGACCTTGCTGTTGTTCAAGATCTTATCGGAACTGAAGATGACGATCCATTGGTAACCATTCAAGGAAATGTTCACGTATTAATCAATGCAACTAATGGTCTTGCAGATAGTCTTGCTGCTGTTAACGCCATTACCAATAAATTAAAAATTGTTCAAGGTACAGTAACCATCACAACGAGTGCTGCTGTTGAAATGAACGAATTGATGTACATCTCTGCAAATCATACTGCAAGTGGTGCAGGAAGTGTTGCCAGTCCAAAACTAAGAACCATCACAGGTGACCTTCATGTTGACCTTCCTGGTGTATTGGATTACTCAGTACTTACAACTGTAGGTAGTGTATTGGTTTCTCAAACGGCAACTGTTACACAAGCTCACTTCAACAAAGTTGAATTTACAACTGACGGAACCAATATCGATTTACCCAATGCTACTCATGTAAAAATTGGAGGCGTATTGCCAGCGAGTGTTACTTTGGACTCTGCTGTTCATTTCGAATCAAGTGGAGTGGGAGCTCAAACTGCTACACATATAGTCATTGGTGGAGATGATGCTGTTTTCTCACTTGCTGCTACTAGTTTTACAGGTGCGGTGACAATTACCACTACAGCTGCTGCAGACCTTTCAGCCATTACTAGTGCTGCTGCACTAAATGTGGTTGCAACTGACATTAATTTAAGTGGAATTACTGATTTTACTGGTGCAACCACTTTGTCTGCGACTACAGTAAATATTGGTTCAATGGAGTCTAGTACTGATACTGTTACATTGGTGGGTCCTACAGCGGTTGCACTTCCTGCTCTGACCTCCCTAGGTGGAGATTTTGTTGCGGCTTCGGCTGGATCTTTCTCTGCTCCTGAATTGGCTACTTCAACAGGAACTATTGATATAAAAGCTGATGGAACAGTAGCAATTAAAAGTCTTACGGCAACTTCAACAATCATTGATATTGCTACAATAACTGGTCTTACTCTTGGAGAACAAGCTGCTACTATTGATGTTAGTGATTTTGTTCACCTTACAACATTAAATTACACTGGAGCACATCCTGCTTCGATTACTCCTGGAAGTCATGTCGCTACAAATAACTTGACCGTCACCTCTGCCAATGCTTCTCTTACCACGCTTATAATCGGAGATGGAGGAATTGGTACATTGACTGTTTCTGACTCTACACTTGACAGTTTGACAACTGATGGTCATATCATCAATACCATCGTTACAAACAACTCTGATATGGCCGAATTCACCTTTGGTCACAGGCATGCTGATGGGGATGATGCTACCACTGTGAGCATTGTTGGGAACACCAGTTCTGATTTTACAGCTGTTGACCTAAGCTCCTTGTCTAAAGTGAAGCATGTGAACATTACTGGTAACACTTCATTGACAACAATCACTGCTCCAAATGCTGCTGTATTGGCTGAGCCCTTGGCTACTGTTACTGTAACTATCTCTGGTAATGATACTACAGGTACTTGGGAAGATGCAACAGCCGCGACTGAAACAACTCCTTACTCAGCCGCTACTGCTAGCGCAGCTGTTGTGACTTCATTTAAGCCGTTTATTGAGGCTTATTTGGACCAAACGAGAACAGCATCGGTAACGTTTTCTATTGACGTGGATAATGTTGGTACGGGTACCATGCAAGCTGCCATGGCTGCCGACGGGGATGCTCAAGCCGGACCTGATGGAACTGCTGGTAATGATGATGATCAAACCAATGGTACAGGCGGTGTAGATACTGAAGCTGAGCTTGCTTTGTTTTAGTAAAACAACCCTCTAGAATATTTCAATTTATTGAAACAAAAAGTCCTCCCTTTGGGAGGGCTTTTTTTATGCCCCAAAGGGTATCAAAAGAAAAAGTAAAGAAAGGAACAGCAGGGTAAGCACGATCAAAAAGTGTGGAACTCCTTTTTTGACCAACAGATGGTGGAGGTGGTTTTGGTCAGGACTAAAAGGGGATTTTTTGTTGCGGATCCGGATGATGAATACTCTGAGTAAATCAACCAAAGGATAGACGATCAAGCTCATCGCCAATAGGGGTTTGTTGGCACTAAGACCTGTTTTTAATGTAAATTCTGATCCCAAAACGTGGAAAAGGTAAATGGCAATAAGTGTTCCTAAAAACAGAGATCCCGCATCTCCCAAAAACACCTTATAATCTTTTTTAAAGTTAAAATAATACAAGGGCAGTAGGCTCAAAACGGTGATCATTCCCAACGTGAAAAGTGGAGTGGGTTGTGCCGAAAAAAACTCGACCAATAAAATAACTTTGATGGCCTCGGTAATGGCCAATCCGTCTATTCCATCGATAAAATTAATGGCATTGACAATGACCAAAAAAACAAAAACAGTAAAGAGTTGACTTGCCAAACGCGGAATTTCGTGCAGACCCAAAATCCCGTAAAAGTTGTCTATAACCAATCCTTGATCGATCAAAATCTTGGCCACGATGATCTGCAGAAAGAACTTGAGTTTGAAATCGGCATTGTAAAAATCGTCATAAACCCCTACAACGAACATGATCCCTAGGGGAATCAACAGTGAAAAATCATAGGGTTGGGGAGGGTTCAGATAATAATAAAAAGAAAAAATAAAGAGGGTAAAGAAAACCGCTATTCCACCAGTTTTGGTGGCTTTGGTTTGATGAACGGAACGATGGTTGATGGCATCAAATTTTTGAAGTCGAGTAAACCACAGCTTCAAGCCATAAGAAGCAAGAATACTTACCAAAATGATTAAAATATGGTGTGGAAGGATCATCTTTTTTGAAAAATCAAAATCACAAATAAATCTTTATCTTGCAAGTTAATAAAGAAAAAATAACAATGGCTAAATCTGCCCCCAAGCAAAATACAATAGACACCTCCAATTTTCTTCCCTCCCTTTTCATCATCGCCTTTTTGTTGGTGGGGTTTGTTCCTAACTTGGAGGCCGTTGACAAGATTGCACCGCAATGGCTGTATCTGAGTATCCTCAACCTCTTTTGTGGGCTTTTTCTTCTTATAAACCGTAAAAGTTTTAAGGAACGATTGGTGGCGGTATTAACCTCCTATATGAGTTTAACATATATGGGCTTTGTGCTGTGGGCAGCCTTGTCCTATTTCTATGCGATCAACCCCACTGAGGTTTTGGTCAATATCGTTCGGCATTTCAATACCCTTTTTATGTTCCTGCATTTGGGAATTCTGCTCTACAACATCAAAGACAAAAATCGTTTGCTCTCTTTGGCCATCATGGCCATATTGACTGTAGAAGTATATGCCGTTTTGGAGCAGGCCCTAGAAATGTACAAAGCAGGAGGGATCGTTCCCGGTCAGTTAAAAGGGGTGACAGCCAACCGAAACATCACGGCCTTTTCCATAGCAATCAAAATTCCCTATGTTTTGTACCTGATCATTAGAAACCCAAAACTGTGGATTAAAATAGCCTATGCTTTCTTGGTCTTTTTGAGCTTGTTTTCCCTCAGCATGATACAAAGTAGGGCTTCTTTTGTCGCCGCTGCTTTAATTGGTGTTTTGCTGTTGGTGTGGAC
>JAYNHF010000015.1:0-25444 GCA_038107695.1 Flavobacteriaceae bacterium
TTCCTCCTTTTTGCCCCAAATCTTACCATGAACTTAACCTACTTATGTTCTGGTGATGTAAAAGTAGATTAAAGGCTTAGTTTAGTTATATTAAAACGATAAAAAGCATTTTTTTCTGATAAAGAGAAATCGACAAAGAACCATCTATTGTGGTTAAATAGACTTTCGATTTTCTCCCTGCTTTTTAATGAGTTCATTAGTAGGCTCTTACGGACTTTCCTTCGTAAAAATTCATAAAGGCACGGTTGACAACACGATTTCCTCCAGGTGTAGGATAATTCCCAGAAAAATACCAATCCCCTAAATTTTTTGGGCAGGCTTGATGTAAGCCTTCTATGGTCTGATAAATGACTTGTACCTCAGCTTTAATATTTTCACCTCTTAGCATTTGCGCTATTTTCAATGAAATTTGCTCGTTGGTAAAGGGTTCGTAGAGCGCTTTTACACAGTTTTGAACGGATTCTATAGGCAACTCTTGGTTGTGCTTACAATCGCTGTAGATTAGATCGAGTGTAGATTCCAAAGTACGCTGATCTTCATGGAGTCTCAATGCGGCCTTAAAAGCAATAAATTCATCTATTTTAGCCATATCTATTCCATAACAATCGGGATATCGAATCTGAGGGGCACTGGATACAATGACAATCTTTTTTGGATTAAGTCGATCCAACATCTTGAGAATACTCTTCTCTAGTGTGGTCCCTCTAACGATACTGTCATCTATGATGACCAAGCTGTCTGTGGATTTAACAACCCCATAAGTAACGTCGTAAACATGGGCGACAAGATCATCTCTACTGGCGTCTTCAGTAATGAAAGTCCTCAGCTTTGCATCTTTAATGGCAATTTTTTCGATTCGTGGACGTAAGGAAAATAGCTTTTCAAGCTCTGGGTTTTTTAGGTTTTCCTTATTCAAGATGGTCTTTTTTAGGGATTGAACGATATTGTCTTGCACCGCACCCAAAAGTCCATAGAAAGAGGTTTCTGCTGTATTGGGGATAAAGGAGAAAACCGTATTTGCAAGGTCGTTATTGATCGCTTTTTTGATCTGAGGAAAGAGTAATCTCCCTAATTTTTTTCGTTCATTATAAATTTCAGCATCACTCCCTCTAGAAAAATAGATTCTTTCAAAAGAACATGCCTTGCGTTCGACAGCCTCCAAAACCTGACTGAGTTTTACCGCCCCAGATTTTTTGGTTAACAAGGCACAACCGGGGGGCAACTCTTGGATGGAGTCAAAAGGCACGTTAAAAACCGTTTGTATGGCAGGTCGTTCTGAAGCTACCACTAGTATTTCGTCATCATCATAGTAGAAGGCAGGTCTTATTCCGGCAGGATCTCTAAAAACAAAGGACTCTCCATGTCCCAATAGTCCAGCAATGGTGTATCCACCATCCCATTTTTTAGAAGCTTTCCGCAACACTTTTTTCATACTCAAACGTTCTGCAATTTGAGGTGAAGCATCGGCTTTGTTAAAACCTTCTTTTTTAAGCTTTTTGTATATTTTGGCTACGGCATCGTCTAAAAAATGACCTATTTTCTCCATTACGGTAATGGTGTCTGCTTTTTCTTTAGGATGTTGTCCCAAATCTACCAAAGTATCAAAAAGTTCATTGACATTAGTAAGGTTAAAATTTCCTGCTACAATGAGGTTCCTATGCATCCAATTGTTTTGTCTAAGAAAAGGATGCACACTTTCAATACTATTTTTACCAAATGTGCCATAGCGTAAATGTCCAAGCAATAATTCTCCTGCATAAGGAACTTCTTCTTTGAATTGATCAACATCCTCTAACAAGTCTGGATGAAGATCAGCAGCTTGTTTTACACTTTTATTTACTTTTTTGAAAATATCCTGTATGGGCTGTTGACCATTGGATCGAACTCTTGCGATGTAGCGTTGACCGGGTTTCATGTTGAGCTTGACGCAAGCCAATCCAGCACCATCTTGCCCCCGATTGTGCTGCTTTTCCATCATTAAATACATCTTGTTGATGCCAAACATTGCGGTGCCGTACTTTTCCTTAAAATAGTGGAGGTCCTTTTTTAGGTGGATCATTGCAATTCCACATTCGTGTTTGATGGCGTCACTCATATTTTATATTGCTTTTCTTTATTCAATTTCAATCTCAAAAGTAGTTAATTCTTTAAAAGCTCTTATGCGGTTGGCCATCATCTGAGGAGTAAAATTGACCAAGTTTTCTGTACCAAACTTTTCTACAGTAAACGAGGCCATAGCCGATGCGTAAATGATGGCTGACTTCATGTTGGCAAAAGAGATGTCACCAGTTTGTGTGAGGTATCCCGTAAACCCTCCTGCAAAACTATCACCAGCACCCGTTGGATCAAACACTTCCTCAAGGGGCAATGCCGGTGCACAGAAAATTTGATTGTCGTGGAATAGCAAAGCTCCGTGTTCACCTTTTTTGATGATGACGTATTTTGGACCCATTAGATGGATTTGATCCGCTGCTTTTACCAACGAGTATTCTCCAGTGAGTTGTCGTGCTTCCTCATCATTAATGGATATAACATCTACTTTAGCAATGACCTTATCCAATGCAGGTCTAAAGTGTTCCATCCAAAAATTCATTGTGTCCAATACAACAAGTTTGGGTTTAGATTTTAGTTGTTCCAAGGCCCTTAATTGAACATCGGGAGATAAATTTCCCAACATGACAATATCCGGGGTTTTGAGGTGTTCTGGAACCCTGGGATTAAAATTTTCCAATACGTTAAGTTGGGTATCGAGGGTGGTTCTGGTATTGAGGTCATTATGGTATTTACCACTCCAGAAAAAGGTGGCCCCCCCTGCTATGATCTCTACACCAGAGAGGTCTATGCCCTTGGCATTAAGCAATTCTAGGTGCTGATTTTCAAAATCTTCTCCTACAACTGAGACAATTCCACAGTCTAAAGAAAATCGCGATGCAGACAAACCAATGTAGGTAGCAGCACCACCCAAAATTTTATCAACTTTACCAAAAGGAGTTTCGATGGCATCGTAGGCCATGGTACCTACTACCAATAATTTGTGTTTCATTAAACAAAAATAATAAACTTCAAAGGGGTTCAGGAAGTTTTAATCAAAGATTTATTGAAGAGTTTTCAAGGAACTATAAATGGGAATTGTTCTTTTGACTTTGCTCAAAAAATGAATCTACATTGACTGCTGTTTCCTTAGCTGCTCTGACGGCCAATTGATCACATCGCTCATTCTGTGGATGATCGTTGTGTCCTTTGATCCATTGAAAATCAACTTTGTGTTTTCTGTGAATTTTGAGATAACGTTTCCATAAATCTGGATTTTTTTTGTCTTTAAAAGCTTTTTTCTCCCAGTTGAATACCCATTTTTTTTGAACCGCATCAACCACATACTTGGAATCAGAAAAAATCACCACCTCCATGGGTTGTTTTTTCAGTGCCTCCAGGCCAATGATAACTGCCAAAAGCTCCATGCGATTATTTGTTGTCATTCTAAATCCGTCAGAAAATTCTTTCTCATATTTTTTACCCTCCCACTCCATGATGATTCCATAACCCCCAGGCCCAGGATTTCCCAGTGAAGAACCGTCGGTATAAATATTAATCTTGCTCGACATTTAGTACAATAAAAGATTTTCTATGATTTGGGGATAGTGCTTGTACTCCAACTGGTGAACTTTTTCTGCAATATCACGAATACTATCTTTTTGATCGACAGATACTTTGGCTTGAAAAATAACAGTCCCTTGATCATATTGTTCATTGACAAAATGAATAGTGATCCCCGTTTGTTTGTCTCCAGAGTCTTTTACTGAGCGATGAACAAAATCACCATACATTCCCTTTCCACCATGTTTGGGGAGTAGTGAAGGGTGAATATTAATTATTTTATCGGGAAAAGCTTTGACAAAATCGAGGGGAATTTTCAATAGAAAACCAGCTAAAACGATTAAATCAGGATTCAATAATTTGATCTGATCGCGCAATTGCCCATTGGCCAGTTGAACTTTGTCAAATATACTTATTGGAATGTTCATGGGTGAAATACGATCAATAACTCCTGCTTTTGGATTATTGGTGAACACCTTGACAATCTCAAGCTTAGAATTGTGTTTAAAGTACTGAATGATATTTTCAACATTGGAGCCAGAACCAGAGGCAAATAGGATAATTCTTTTAAAAGTTTTTGTTCCCATAAATATGTCTACGAATCAATCACAGAGCGTTGTTTCGGTTATTGAGTGATGATGGTTGACACAAAGAAAAGTTATATTTTTTACCCTCTGTAGTGATTTGACTCAAAGTTTTATATTTTTGTCCACAGTAATTTAAAAACAAATTTTGATTATGTCTGATATTTCATCAAGAGTAAAAGCAATCATCGTTGACAAATTGGGAGTAGACGAGAATGAAGTCGTAACTGACGCTAATTTCACCAACGATTTAGGTGCCGATTCTTTGGATACCGTGGAGCTTATCATGGAATTTGAGAAAGAATTTGACATTCAGATTCCAGACGACCAAGCTGAAAACATCGCTACAGTTGGTCAAGCCATTCAATTTATTGAGCAAGCAAAGTAAAATTTGGCTTAAATGAAACCAAGACGCGTAGTAATTACCGGATTGGGGGCCTTAACTCCTATAGGAAATACCCTCCCTGCTTATTGGGAGGGTTTATTATCTGGCACAAGTGGTGCCGGCCCAATCACCCATTTTGACGCTTCGAAATTTAAAACTCAATTTGCATGTGAAGTAAAAAATTTCGATCCCCTAGATTTTATGGATAGGAAGGAAGCGCGCAAGTGCGATCGTTTTGCGCAATATGCCCTGGTGTCCTCAGATGAGGCGATTACAGATTCTGGATTGGATCTTGAAAAGGAAGATAGAGATCGCATCGGTGTGATTTGGGGAGCTGGGATTGGCGGACTAGAGACTTTCCAGAACGAAGTTTTGAATTTTGCCAGTGGAGATGGATCCCCCCGTTTTAATCCGTTCTTCATCCCAAAAATGATTTCAGACATAGCGCCAGGACTCATTTCCATGAAATACGGACTTCGGGGACCAAATTTTGCTACTGTCTCTGCCTGTGCTTCTTCATCAAACGCAATGATTGATTCGCTGAATTATATAAGAATGGGCTATGCAGACATAATTGTCTCTGGTGGATCAGAGGCTGCTGTAACGATAGCTGGAATTGGTGGTTTCAATGGAATGCATGCACTTTCAACTAGAAATGATGACCCCAAAACCGCTTCACGACCTTTTGATAAAGATAGAGATGGTTTTGTCTTGGGAGAAGGGGCTGGAGCACTGATATTGGAAGAATACGAACATGCTAAGGCAAGGGGTGCAAAAATTTATGCAGAATTAGCTGGTGGAGGACTTTCGGCCGACGCACATCATATGACCGCGCCTCACCCAGAGGGTATTGGAGCCAAAAAAGTAATGATCAATTGCTTAAAAGACGCCAATCTCAAACCAGAAGACATAGATGCTATCAATATGCATGGAACCTCAACCCCATTGGGAGATATTGCCGAGACCAACGCGGTAAAAGCTGTGTTTGGAGAACACGCTTACAACATCAATATCAATTCTACAAAATCCATGACTGGTCACCTATTAGGTGCTGCTGGAGCCATTGAGGCCATCGCCTCTATTTTGGCCATAAATAACAATATTGTACCTCCTACTATCAATCACCATACAGCTGACGAAAAGTTAGATCCCAAAATTAATTTTACATTGGGGAAAGCGCAGTCTAGAACGGTCGATGTTGCTCTGTCCAACACCTTTGGATTTGGTGGACACAATGCTTGTGTTATTTTCAAAAAAATTGAATAAATTTCAATGTGAATTTTTTAGAATATTTACTGAAATCATTAACAAAGGAAGAAGTAATATTTTTTAGTAAATTAAGAAAAATCACCGCTCTGAAGGCCATTAACAAACAGGTCTACCGCACAGCATTCACCCATCGATCACTTAACTTGAAAGACGATGAAGGCCATATGGTCAATTTTGAAAGGCTAGAATTTCTTGGAGATTCTATGCTCAGTATTGTAGTTTCTTCCTCTTTGTACGAAAAATTCCCTCATGCCAGAGAAGGAACACTGACCAAATATCGAGCAAAAATTGTCAGCCGTGAAAACCTAAATAAAATTGGGGAAAAGATGGGGTTGATAAATTTTCTAGAACTTGAAAATAAAGTCAATTTTGGTAAAAACATCCACGGAAATCTTTTGGAAGCATTAATAGGGGCTGTTTTAATAGATAGGGGGTTTAAAAAATGTAGTGGGTTTATTCAGAATAAAATCATGAGAGAGCATGTTGATTTTCATGAGTTAAAAGACGCTGTAGTAAGCTACAAAGGGCTTTTGATCGAATGGGGACAAAAGACCAAAAAAAGCGTGGAATTTAAAACCAATACTGATCAAGGTCTCGACCCTGAGTTTAATTATACCACACAAGTTTTTCTCGATGAAAAGCAAATTGTAAAAGCCCGTGGAATATCCAAAAAAAAGTCTGAAGAAAAAGCTGCGAGAAGGGCGTTCCATGTGATGAATATTCAAAATAAGTTCCAATGGCAAAAGTAAAACATTACCTGTTGGACGAAATTACGGAAGATGACTTTTCGATCATTGCATTCCACAGCAGTTATGAAGGTTACCTTTTGGCTTTCCATCTCAATACTCATTGTGGTTGCCAATTCGTGAAATCAAAAAAGAAAAAACAAGATCACCAATCTGAGCACCCCTTTGAAAGTTTCGAATGGATTGATTCGATCAAAGGGATTGAAGTTCGGTTCTTTTCTAATAAATACAAAATAATGCAAAATGATGACCAAAAGGGAACCAGCTTATTTGATTTACCTGAAACAAAAGAATTATATTTGGTCCAGGATTTAAAAGATGCTGACTACATCATTAAAATTAATTCAGGTATAGAAGTACAATTTTTAATAGAGCAAATGGAATCAATTGATGAAATTTCCTACCGATTCATACCTGATAAAAGTCAACTGAATCTTGATTTTAGTATAAACATTGATTGATGAGTAGAAGAAAAAAAACTAAAATTGTAGCCACTCTAGGCCCGGCATCCAACAATGTCGAAGTGATGGAGGAGATGATCCTTTCGGGTGTAGATGTCTTCAGAATAAATTTTTCTCACGCCGAACACGAAGAGGTAAAGAAAAGAATCAAAACCATTCGAGAACTCAGCGAAAAACTGAACTCTAATACTTCTATTCTTGCTGACCTTCAGGGACCCAAACTCAGGGTTGGAGTTGTTGAAGAAGATACGGTTGTGATGCCCGGAGACCAAATTACTTTTCTGAATGGCGAACCCTTCATTGGTAATAAAGAGAAGGTTTACATGAATTATGATAATTTCTCTAAAGACGTCAAGCCAGGAGAAAGAATTCTTTTGGATGATGGAAAGTTGATCTTTGAAGTTACTGCTACCGATAACAAAGCTAAAGTGGAAGCTAAGGTCATTCAAGGAGGAAAATTAAAATCCAAAAAAGGAGTGAATTTACCCAATACCAAAATTTCACTTCCTGCGCTAACTCCCAAGGATATTACCGATGCAGAATTTGCCATAAAACAACAGGTCGATTGGATTGCATTGTCCTTTGTGAGAAATAGCGAAGACATTCTAGATCTTAGGAGGCTGATTGAACAACACTCTGAGCACAAAATTCCCATCATTGCCAAAATCGAGAAACCTGAAGGAATTGAAAATATTGATAAGATCATCTCGTATTGTGATGGTTTGATGGTGGCCCGTGGTGATCTGGGGGTCGAAATTCCACCCGCCGAAGTTCCATTAGCACAAAAAGAGTTGGTTAAACGTGCCAAAAAAGCAAGGATTCCTGTCATCATTGCAACTCAGATGATGGAGAGTATGATTGAAAGTCTTACCGCTACAAGAGCAGAAGTTAATGATGTTGCCAATTCGGTAATGGATGGAGCAGACGCAGTGATGCTTTCTGGTGAGACCTCTGTTGGAAAATATCCCATACAAGTCATTCAAACCATGAGCTCTATCATTCACAGCGTAGAGAATTCAGAATTGATTTCTGTTCCTCAAAAACCCCCAAACATCCGAACTGTGAGGTTCATAACCAAATCGATTTGTTATCATGCGGTACATATTGCCAATGACGTTCAAGCCAAAGCCATTTGCACATTGACCAACAGTGGATACACCGCTTTTCAAGTATCGGCATGGAGACCCAATTCCCATATTTTGGTTTTTACTTCCAACCGAAGAATACTCACCCAACTGAATCTCATTTGGGGGGTGAAGGCCTTTTTCTACGACAGCTTTGAAAGTACCGACAAAACCGTTGAACAGATCAACGAAATCGCAAAAGAAGTTGGCTATGTCAACAAGGGAGATCTTTTGGTTAATCTTACGGCGATGCCAATCGTTAAAAAAGGAATGGTCAATACCCTTAGGGTATCCACCATTTAATTTTTGATCCACCTCTTGTGAATGTTTTTTACGGTGAGTTGATGTTTTTCTTTAAATCAAATGAATCTCGTTTTTAAAAAAATGAAAGCGGAAATTGAGAGAAAGTTTTTGGTCAAAACAAACGAATTCAAAGATCAAGCCAAGACCCATCATTACATTACCCAAGGCTACCTTTCTAAAGATCCTGAACGAACAGTAAGGGTAAGAATTAAAGACGATGAGGGCTGGCTGACCATCAAGGGGAAAAGCAACGATAGAGGAACTAGTCGAATGGAATGGGAAACGGTCATTCCCCTGGAGGATGCCAAAGCATTACTCAAAATTATCCTAGATCGACCCATCAAAAAAATCAGATACATCGTACCACACCATCAATTTACTTTTGAGGTCGATGAATTTTTAAACCTCAAAGATCCTTTGATTCTTGCTGAAATTGAACTTCCTGAGGAAAATGCCACTTTTGACAAACCCAAGTGGCTGGGTAAAGAGGTTACTGGGGATCCATCCTACTACAATGCGATGATGTAATTTTTATTGTTTTAAGGACATGAATCGATTCAAAGAATATTGTATCTTTCAAAAAAAATTAAAGCATGTATTCACTTCTAAAGAACGTACATTCCTATTGGGCCTATTTGGTTTTGACAGTCTTAATTCTTGCCATTCTCAATGCCTTTGTGGGAAAAATCAAAGGAAAAGACTTTGAATCAAAAGATCTTAGACTTTCCTTATTTGGTTTAATTTTTTCACACCTACAGTTGTTGATCGGACTCATTTTATATTTTGTCTCTCCGTGGTTCGACCAGTGGTCGAATTTGGGTGTTGGAGGTGTTATGAAAGACTCCACCACAAGACTTTACTTGGTAGAACATCCGTTCACCAATATTTTAGCTATCATACTAATTACAATGGGCTGGTCTTTACACAAACGACAAAGTGATCCAAGTAAAAAGTTTCTGAGAATTGGATTATTTTATGCTTTAGGACTTCTGCTGTTATTGTCACGAATCCCTTGGAATAATTGGTTATCGTAGGACAAAAAAGTCTCTGATGAAACCCCCAATCGGGAAATCCCCCATTGCCCATTTGATGCTCAAGAACAAGCTCAAGATAGCTGTTTTAGGGGGAGGAAGTTGGGCTACAGCTCTGGTTAAAATTCTTTCAGAAAACAAAAGAAAAGTAGGATGGTACGTTAGAAATCCTGTCAATGCCGAGTTTATAAAAACGCATCGACACAACCCCAATTATCTCAGTGCGGCTACCCTGAAAACCAAACGTCTTAAAATCTCGTCAGACATTAATCAAGTTGTTTCGGAAGCAAATCTTCTGATCGTTGCCATTCCATCAGCATTTTTATCTCAGGAACTTGAAAAATTAGACCAAACACTTGATGATAAGATTATTTTTTCAGCTGTTAAAGGAGTAGTCCCAGAAAGCATGCTGATTGTAGGAGAGCATTTTAATAAAAAATACAATATCCCAATGGAAAAAATTGGAGTGATTGTAGGCCCCTCTCATGCTGAAGAAGTTGCAATGGAACGACTGTCCTACCTCACCATCGCCTGTATGGATAACAATTTGGCCAAAGCTATGGCATCGATGCTCAAAACCCCATACATACGAACCGCCGTTTCCAATGACACTATAGGGACTGAGTATGCTAGTATGCTTAAAAATATTTATGCGATTGCTTCTGGTATTGCCCATTCCCTAGGATACGGTGATAACTTTCAAAGTGTACTGATGAGTAATGCCATTCGTGAAATGAAACGATTTATCAAGGACGTTTACAAAATGAAACGTAACATTAATAATTCTGCTTATCTAGGCGACCTTTTGGTAACGGGTTATTCCGTTTTTAGTCGCAACCGAACTTTTGGCAGTATGATTGGGAAAGGTTACACCGTCAAAGCTGCTCAGATGGAAATGAGAATGATTGCAGAGGGGTATTACGCAACCCGATCTGCAAAAACAATCAATCAAAAGTACAATAGTAGCATTCCCATAATAGACGCTGTTTACAGCATATTGTATGAGAACAAAAATCCAGAAAAGATTTTTAAAAAATTGGTGAAAAAATTAGATTAATCTCCCGATTGAAACTGAGATAAAAAACGAACATCATTTTCAAAAAACAAACGGATGTCACCAATTTGATACAACAACATAGCGATTCTCTCAATCCCCATTCCAAAGGCATAACCCGAAAACTCTGTTGGATCAATATTACAGTTTTTTAAAACATTAGGATCTACCATACCACAGCCCATAATTTCTAACCAACCGGTTCCTTTGGTAATACGATAATCTGTTTCAGTTTCTAATCCCCAGTAGATATCTACCTCTGCACTGGGCTCTGTAAAGGGAAAATAAGAAGGACGCAACCGAATTTTTGATTTACCGAATAGCGCTTTGGTAAAATAGAGTAAAGTCTGTTTTAAGTCAGCAAAAGATACATTTTTATCAATGTACAAGCCTTCTACTTGATGAAAAATACAATGCGCTCTAGCAGAAATGGCCTCATTTCTAAATACTCTTCCGGGCGAGATGGTTCGGATGGGAGGTGGGTTGTTTTCCATATACCTTACTTGTACCGAAGAGGTATGAGTCCGCAACAAAATATCTGGATTGGTTTGAATGAAAAAGGTATCCTGCATGTCTCGTGCTGGATGGTATTCTGGTAAATTCAAAGCCGTAAAGTTATGCCAATCGTCCTCAATTTCAGGTCCCTCAGAAATATTGAATCCAATTTGAGAAAAAATATCTACGATTCTATTTTTAACCAAAGATAAGGGATGCCTAGCGCCTAACTCTAGGGGAAAACCTGTTCTGGAAAGGTCACCATGATTGCCTTTAGTAGGAGTAAGATCCATTTTATTTTGCAGTGCTTTTACCTTTTCAGCAACTGCATTTTTTAGCGTATTAAGTGCCTGGCCGTAATCTCTTTTTTCTTGTGAAGGAACTTCCTTAAAAGCAACAAAAAAGTCATTTAGAATTCCTTTTTTGCCTAAATATTTTATTCTAAATGCTTCTACCTCGTCCATTGACTGCGCATCAAAAGCATTTACTAAAGTCAAGTTTTCATTAATTTTATCAATCATGCGGCAAAAGTAAACATTTATTGAATTAGCTCGCGTTTTAAAAAATACTCTACCAAAGCTTCTTTCATCAAAACACTTTGTTCTCCTGGCTTGAGTGGAGGTAATTCCTCAACAAGTTCGAAATGAGGCCAACCCTCATCGTCAAAAAAATCAAATCGGTAATATCCGTAAGACTCTAAAACCGTACAAATTCCAATATGAATCAAATTGACATTATCGTCCTTTTTCATTTTTCGATGAACTTGACCCAATTCTTGCAAACCAACCAGATATAAAACGCCTTCAACATCGAGTGTTTCTCCATCAGAAAATCGCTCACTTAGAATGATCACCAAATGATCCCAACGGTCTTTTAACTTTTGATCTCTTCTCAGATTATTTTGCACGCTCAAATATAGGAGCTTTAAGCCAAAACTTGAGAAAAGATTCATAAAAATAAAGTACTTTCGCATTAGTGAATATACTCGATATCATACTGTCCCTAGCCTTGGGTTTTGGATTTATTAAAGGGTTTTACAAAGGGTTTATTGTGGAAGTCGCTAGTCTTGGAGCGCTGTTTTTGGGGCTATTGGGAGCCGTAAAATTTTCTGATCTTATCGCCAATGTGCTTGAAGGGTTTTTTGTTTGGAATCCTGTGGCCATACAAACGGTTTCCTATCTGGTCATTTTTATCATCATCGTTTACGCCGTTTCGATTTTGGCCAAAGCGTTAACTAAAGTTATTCGAAAAGCCTCATTGGGATTGTTCAATAAGTTTTTAGGAGCATTTTTCGGTGTCTTGAAATGGGGAGTATTAATGAGTGTAGCTCTGTTCTTTTTGGGGAAACTCAATACTTGGGTAACTGTAATCAATGAAAATGTCATTTTGGAATCCATTTTATATGATCCTATTACTGAATTAGGAGAATACCTCTTTAGTTGGGGAAATGAATTGTCAAAAGACCTGCCAAAAGATCTTATTTAAACCCTTTCAGGCTTCTTACTTCACCGTCCTTGATCCATCCCTCCGAACCATTGGCAATTCTAATTTTTTGCCATTCTTGAAGTTGATCCAGCATCTGTACTTTGGTTCCTTCGTGTAACAAAAATAAAACCTCAGCTCTTTTGTTAGGTTCTGCCCATACTTCAACCTTTTTATTGAAGAGAATACCGTAGGTAGTTTTTGTAGCTTTGGAAGATTTGATAAAAGCTGTGGATAAAGATCCGATCAGCAACAGCCCAGAAACAAGAGTAAAAACAAAGAAAATACGTTTGAATACTGGAACATTATTCCATAAATAGAGTCCCCAAAAAAACACCAATATCCAAGTCAATAAAACAGACAAAAAAGCCCAGCCGTCTTGAGTCAAAAGATCAATTATTTTTTCCTGCAATTGAGTAATTTGAGGTTTGGGTAATAATTCGACTGCATCTATGGCCATGTTTTGAGCAAATGAACTGTTCACGATGATGTCTTGATCATTCGGACTGAGTTGCTTGGCCTTTTCGAAATAAAAAATACTTTCTCCCACCTGATTGAGACGATAGTAGGAATTGGCCAAGTTGAAATAAAGCTCGGCACTGTGTTGACCCTCTTCTAATATTTTTTTATACAGCATTACTGCCCTTTCAAACTGCCCAGTATTGTAGGCAGAATTGGCATTTTCAAAGTCAAGATTTTTTTCTTGACCCCAGGCCGAAGTCCCTAAACACAAAATCAACATTAAAAATAATTTTGAAACGGTGTTCATAATTTTTTATCAATATTAGATATTACGGAAAGTGCTTGGTCAAAATCTTGTTGCATTTTCACATCGGTAGCTGGAGAATAACGCGCGACTTCACAGTTCTCCAACAAAGCAATGAAAGATTGTATTTCTTCTTTCTCCAATTTTCTAAGATCTAAGAATTTTGCAATTTTATTCTTATTAAAATCATCTGTTTTAATTTTCAAACGGGCTTTAAGATAATTGTACAAAGCTCTTTCCAAAGCATCATAAAAACGTCCTTTATTTTTTAAATTCTTTTTGGCTTCGCCCAAATATCTTTTGGACAAGCGATTGGCCAGTCTAAGTCTTGATCCCTCTACATCTTTTGAAATTTTCAAATTACGCTGTATGATCAATACAAAAATGATCAATAAAAGAAATGGGGAAGTCAATAAAAGATAGAAAAGCTTGCTGTCCCAAAAAACTTTTTTAACAATGGGTTCAAGCTTGGAATTTAGTTTAATGAATCGGAAAGAATCATCGCTGTTGGTGATGAGTTGGTTGGTCATAGCGGATTTTTTATCACTAGAACTACTGACCACTGGCCCACCATAGACATCAACAATTTGTTCACTGGACCGAAGGGTAAAATATTTTTCTTTTTTGGGATCAAAATAAGAAAAAGAAACTGGCGCAATTGGATATTTCCCCTGAAATCGTGGAACGATGGTGTAATTATCCTGAATATTTCCTTTCATACCCGACAAGGTGGTTTTTACATTTTCTGAATGTTCAGGTTCAAAAACTTCAAGGGTATTGGGTAAAACCAATTTGGGCAGATTAAAAAGTTTAAGGTTTCCATTACCTGTAACTTTAAGTTTGATTTCAAACGACTCTGTTGCTTTTAAGCTTTTTTTATTGAGTAAGGCGTCAAAATCAAATTGTCCAACGGCTCCGAAAAAATTCGCAGGCTTTCCTTTTTCTGGTAAAGGCTTGACATTGATAGTTCTTCGGCCAGCTGTAATTGTTCTTGAGGATTGTTGTACGATTCTATTACCAAAAAAATCCCTCCGATTGGATGGCAACTCAATAACCAAACTCAAGCTGAGTGGCTCTAGAGAAAGCTTCCCTGTTTTCTGAGGATACAACACACTCTTTCTCCAAACGACAACATTGTAGGCTTCCCCTTTGTAAGTCCCATTTTCTACTTTCAATCGGGGTATATTGATGTTATGACTCCAAAAATCGGCAAACTGAGGATTTTCCACAGCCCTGCCATCTGAAATTCTCAATGGATTTCTAAAATACAATTTGTAAACTACTGTAATGGCCTCATTCAGATAAGGTTGACTGTTTGATATTTCAGCTACTAAGTGAAGATTGTCGTCAATGAGATATTCGGGACTGTTGGGATCTCTTGGAACTTCAACTGCCTCCGTTACCGTAATTCTTACAGGAGAGGTTTTATAAATCTCTCCATCAATATCAATGGAGGCTTGGGTAATGACCAAAGCTCCTTTTTGTGTGGGAGTCAAAAAATAAGTGTAGGTTTTTGAAAAACTTCTCTTTCCATTCACCCAGGAGTTACTAATGGACTGATTGGGGCCTCCAACCACTCTGAATCCTTTAAAGGCGGGAGGAGTAAAATCATCTCCATTTTCATTCATGATAAAATCAACCCGTAATCGCTCATTGAGTCCCAATGTCCTTTTGCTAACCTTGGCTTCAAAACTCACTCCTTGAGCCATCGTCTTGCCGATACCCATCATCAATATTAAAACGATAAATAGAGTTTTTTTCATTAATAAAAACTTACCAATCTTTTTGACCTCTCACAGGTGTTCCTTGTACCTTCTCGGCATTGACTTTGTCTTGTACTTTTTTCTCTTGGTTACTCATGGCTTCTAAAAGGCTTTTAACCTGTTGGGGTGAGAGTTCTGTTTGTCTGGGTTGTGAGGGTTGTTCTTTTTCAGGCTCTCCTTGATTGGGTTGGTTTTCTTTGTCCTGATTTCCGTCATCTTTTTTATCTTCCTGGTCTTCACCTTCGTCTCCCTCTTGATCCTTATTATCTTTACCAGAATCCTTGTCTTTATCTCCTTCGTTGTTTTGATTTTCTTTGTCCTGATCCTTCTGATCTTCTTGATTATCTTGATCTTGCTGATCGTTCTGATCTTGATTTTGTTCTTGTTGTTCTTTTTCTTTTTCTAAAAGCTCTTTGGCCAAGGCGTAGTTGTAACGAGTCTCCTCGTCTTGTGGATTGGATCTCAACGCGTTTTTATATACTTCCACTGCTTTGGCATAATCTTTTTGTTTCATAAAAACATTCCCAAGGTTATGAAAAGCGTGATGTTTGCTGGATTTATTCTCGGTAAATTTTTGAGTTTGAAAATAACGCTGTTTGGCCTCCTCGTAATCTTGTTCCTGATAGTGGGTGTTGCCCAAATTAAAAAGAGCCTCAGGCTTTTCGGGAGCCTTGGAAAGCGCTCTTCGATAATCCATTTCTGCTTCATCAAAGGACTCCGTCTCAATCTGTTGATTTCCATCAAATATATGATTAATCACCTCTGATTCTTGGGCTGTTAAAGACCACCCTGCAAAAAAAGTAAGTACCCAAAAATAAATTTGTTTTGGCATTATTTTTCGTTGAATAGATTTAAACGTTGTACCCATTTAGTTTTGGTTTCAAAAAGAAACATTTCTAACAAAATTAAAAGGAATCCTGCTAAAAGAAAAGTTTGAAATTGATCTTTATAACTCACGAATTTTTTAGCCTCAAATTCTTTTTTATCCATATTTTTGAGCGTTTCAGAAACAAATTCTAAAACGGATTGTGTGTCATTTCCATCGATATATTCGCCATCGGCAGCCTCAGCGATTTCTTGAAGAATTTCTGCATTTCTTTTGGTAATAACAGTTTCTCCCTTCATGTCTTTTTTGTAGGACTGGATCACCCCATTACGCTTAATAGGAATTGGCCCTCCTTCATCCATGCCTACGCCAAAAGTAAAGATTCTAATCCCCATATTGGATGCTCTTTGAGCAGCAGCCTCTGCTTGTTCAGAATGATCCTCTCCATCAGAAATTAAAAATACTACTCGATTGGTTTGATCTTCATCATCGAAATAAGTCCCTGACAAATCTAAAGCGGCGTCCAAGGCTGTTCCCTGAGAGGAAAGCATATTGGTGTTGAGGGCTTGAAGAAACATTTTTGCAGCACCATAGTCAGTCGTTATTGGTAACTGGGGTATGGCCTGAGCAGCATAGGCAATAATGCCAATGCGATCACTGGTCAATTGATTGATGATGGCAGAGACCAAACGTTTGGATTTTTCTAATCGATTGGGAGCAATGTCCTCGGCCAACATGCTTTTGGATACATCAATCGCAAAAACAATATCTACACCCTCTCTTTTCACTGTTTCTAGTTGGGTTCCTATTTTGGGATTGACCAAAGCCAGAATCAAAAGGGCAACCCCCAAACTAAGCATCAACAACTTCAGGGCTGGCTTGAACTTTGACCGATTGGGGCTTAACTTTTCCATCAACACCATCTGAGCAAAGCGGTTTTGTGCACGACGTTTCCATCCCATTACCAAAAAATAGGCAATCCAAAGCAAAGGCAAAATGCCCATGAGATAGAAGTAAAAAGGTGCGTCTAATTGATACATCTTAAATAAAACTTTTAAAAAGCGTGTTTCTCAATAACCATTCCAAAAACAGCAAAACCAATGCCAAGAGTATCAGAGGTCTGAACTTTTCATCGTAGTTGTAGTATTTAAATTCCTCAATCTCTGTTTTCTCCAGCTTATTAATTTCTTGGTAAATCTCTTCCAATTTTTTATTATCCGTTGCTCGAAAGTACAATCCTCCAGTTTTGGAAGCTATGGTTTTTAGTAGCTCCTCATCGATTTCTACTTTTGTCATACCATACTGAAATTTTCCATTGGGTAAAAGTCCCACTGGTGCTCTTGCGGTTCCATTACTCCCCAAACCTATGGTATAAGTTTTGATTTCGTATTCTACTGCCAATTCACTCGCTATTTTGGGATCAATAAATCCAGAATTATTCACCCCATCGGTCAATAAAATAATTACTTTGCTCTTGGCGCGGCTGTCCTTTAATCGGTTTACAGAAGTAGCAAGTCCCATTCCAATGGCTGTACCGTCTTCAATTAATCCTTCGAATTGAATCTCACGCAAGGCGTTCTTGACAATGGCTCTATCACTAGTGATGGGAGTTTTGGTGTAGCTCTCCCCAGCATAAATGACCAGTCCAATACGGTCACTTACCCGATCGTCTACAAAAGAAGCGGCGACTCTTTTCAAGGCGGTCAATCGATTGGGTTTTAGGTCTTGTGCCAACATACTAGAGGAAACATCTATGGCCATTACTATGTCTATTCCTTTGTTGGTTTTGGTTCGTGTAGAGACATCCATGGTTTGTGGACGCGCCAAAGCGGAAATGATAAGAACCAAAACCAAAAGTCTGAGCATGAATAGCATAGGTTGCATTCGAGCCAAAAAATTTGTTTTGACCTGAAAGCCTTCGAGAGATGAAATTTTTAAAACCGCTTGTGTTTTTTTTCGTGTAGTAACATACCATCCCACCAATATTGGAAGTGTAAGTAACAACCATAAATAATCAGGATTTGCGAAGTAGATACCTTCAAACATGATTTACAATTCTTTTATCAATTCAAAACTATCCATAACCCTTTTCTCAATCTCCTCTCCGTAACGATCCTCTTTTTCATACATTATACTAAGGTTAATTCCTCCCTTTTCAAAATCAAATAAATGAGAAGTGTAGTTACAGCGCACTCTTTTTTCTTCCCCTTTTTTTGGATAATCTAGAGTTCCAAAAATTTTAAGAGCAGGCAAGCCAGACAAAGTGGTGATTTTTTCTTCTTTAATCAAAATATTGACCGCTCCTCTGGATTGGAAGTCATTGATGATGTCATTGATCAATGCTTGAATTTTTTCTTTTTGTTGATCCTTTTCATCAATTTGAGTGGAGGAGTCGTTCTGCTCTTGTTGGGGTGGTTTTTGGGTAAATACTAAATCAATGTAGAAGGGAGCATCATAATCTCCTGAGGTAAAACGTAGTGCTCCACCCATTTCTGATTTGACGCGCCTGAGAACTTCTGGGGTAGAAATTTTAACAGGTGGTGTTCCATATTGACTGGTAATCCATTCTTTGTTTTTGAGTTTCATCGTAGGATAACCCAATAAAGTATCTTGTACAGGGTAGTAGCCAAATTTCAGGAGTGCTATTCCCAAGGTTAGAATCATTAGAATTCCTATTGAAGCCAACCCCCATTGAAGTTGTTTTTTTCTTCTCATTTTGGCAAGTAACAACTGATATTCCTCCCTTTTTCTAATTTCTTCTGGAGTAGGTTCTGGCAGTGCTTCTTTGGTCTCAATCACCACACCTTCAACCAATTCTCGGTCTTTGGAAGTAGTACCATACTCGGGGGTAGAGCGAGCAAACTTAACCAAATCTGCAGTTTGTAAAACCGATTTTAGGTTTTTAATGGTTTCCCTTTCCAACTCCAACTTACCTGTCTGTTTTAATGCCTCAAGTTTCATGAGTAGTTCATCGGTAGTACTTTCAAGAGCAGATATTCTAGCTTCCTCTTCCAAGTATCGTCTTACTACATCAGTGAGTCGAGAATAATATTGCTTGTATTCTTCCTGTCCAGACGGTGTTACCGTTTCTAGCGCTTTTAATTCTTCTATGGCACGTTCGAAAGGCGGAAGTTTTTTCCTGCGTTCTTCCCTCTTTTTTTTGGCAAAGAAAAAGACATAGGTCAATCCTACCAAAAGCAATACAGCCAATATCCCATATGTGATGTTTTGTGTTAAAGCATCAAAATTTTGTTCTACTGCAACAATGGGTTTGATGTCAAAAAGTTTTTGTTTTAGGGTATCAACAGGAACAGTCGCGACTTGTATCAGTAGGGAATCAGATATTTTGGGTAAGCCGTTGACCAATACTTTTTGAGGAGGCAACCAATAGGCTCCCGAGTCGAACTGAATCAACCCATATTTTTTGGTAAACAGATAATGACTTTGTGTTTTGATGGTATCAATAGCCGTTTCTGTCAGCACCTCAAAAGGAGCAAAGTAAGGTTGCTCAGCAAAACTAATTTGAGCCGTAGAATCTGCCTTGAGCTGTAAAGTGTAATTGATTTGTTCCCCAATTCGCATTTTGGTAGTGTCTACCGCAACTCGTAAATCGGAATCCATTTGAGCATAAATCAAAGGGGACAAAAAAAGAAATCCCCACAAAAGCAAAATCTTTTTCTTCATTTAGCCTCTGGATTTAAAATAGTTCAACAATTTTTTGACATAGCTTTCATCCAGCCGACTGTGTAAAGCCCCAGCACCATTTTTATGAAAAAGATTTTCAAATTCTGCTACCCTTTTCTTGTATTGAATCGCATAGGCCTTTCTTACATTAGCCGATTGTGTATTGACCCAAGCCGTTTGGCCAGTCTCATTGTCTATCATGGGAACCAAGCCAATGTTTGGGATACTCTCTTCGTATCGATCGTAAATTCTAATCCCTGTCAAGTCATGTTTTTTGGCTGCAATTCTCAAAGTTTTTTCATAACCACTGTCCATAAAATCCGACATCATAAATACAATGGCCTTTTTTTTCATCACTCCCGATAAAAATTCAAAAGCATTTCCTATGTTGGTTTTCTTGCTTTGAGGTTGGTACTCCAAAAGTTCACGGATGATTCGCAAAACATGTGACCTTCCTTTTTTTGGAGGAATGAACAATTCGACCTGGTCTGAAAAAAGAATTAACCCCACCTTATCATTATTTTGCATCGCTGAGAAAGAAAGTGTTGCAGCAATTTCTGTCAATTCTTCTCTCTTGAATTGCCCTTGAGTTCCAAACAATTCTGATCCACTTACATCAATCATTAACATGAGCGTCAATTCTCTCTCTTCTTCGAAGACCTTTACAAAAGGCTCATTGTATCGCGCTGTTACATTCCAATCGATACTTCTTACGTCATCTCCATATTGATATTGACGTACCTCACTAAAAGTCATTCCTCTACCTTTGAAGGTACTGTGATATTCCCCACCAAAAATATTATCGCTGAGGCGACGGGTTTTAATTTCAATCTTACGAACTTTCTTAAGGAGCTCCTTTGTGTCCATAGGTGCACGAGTTTAACGTAAAAAAGATTTAAGTCTTAAGGAACCTCTACTTGATTAATGATTTGACTGATCAAATCTTCAGTAGTCACGTTTTCTGCCTCAGCCTCATAGGTCAGACCAATGCGGTGACGTAAAATATCGTAGATGACTGCTCTTACATCTTCGGGAATGACATAACCTCTGTGTCTTAAAAAGGCATGACACTTCGCAGCGGTAGCTAGGTTGATACTACCCCTTGGAGAGGCCCCAAAATTGATCAAAGGTTTCATTGATGACAAATTGTAACGCTCTGGATAGCGGGTGGCAAAAACAAGGTCGAGAATGTACTTTTCAATTTTTTCATCCATGTAAATTTCTCTGACAGTCTCCTGAGCTGTTACTATTTGTTTGGTCGTAACTATGGCTTTTACCTTTTCTTGTGCATTGTTTAAATTGGAACGCACAATAACTTGTTCCTCTTCCAATTTGGGGTAATCGATAATGGTTTTAAGCATAAAACGATCCACTTGAGCTTCGGGTAAGGGATAGGTTCCCTCCTGCTCAACAGGATTTTGAGTCGCCATGACCAAGAAGGGAGCTGGCAACTTAAAGGTAGTGTCTCCAATGGTAACCTGCTTTTCCTGCATGGCTTCCAACAATGCTGATTGTACTTTGGCTGGAGCTCTATTGATCTCATCAGCTAGAACAAAATTGGCAAATACTGGTCCTTTTTTGATGGTAAAGTCATTTTCCTTGATATTGTAAATCATTGTTCCAACCACATCGGCAGGAAGCAAGTCAGGAGTAAACTGAATCCTACTGAACTGTCCTTTTACCGCCTGACTCAGTGTGTTAATCGCTAAGGTCTTGGCCAATCCAGGAACTCCTTCCAGTAGAATGTGTCCGCGTCCCAACAATCCGATAAGCAACCGCTCAACCATTTCTTTCTGGCCGACGATAACTTTATTGATTTCCATGGTCAATAGATCGACAAAGGCACTTTCTTTTTCAATCTTTTCGTTGATTGCTTTAATGTCAACAGTCTTTTTTACAGCTTCTTCCATAATATGGTATCGATTAAAACATTATTTGTGGGATGCAAAATTCAAAAATATTTTTTTCTTGACTTGTTAATAATTGGTTAAAAATAGGGGCTTACAGGGTTTTTTTACCTTGCAATAGTTTCTATTTTAGAAGTTCGAATTTAAGAGAATTTGAACAGATGACAAAAGGTAAAAGGATAATATCTGGTACAATGAACTGGGGACTTTGGGGAAAACAATTGGATACCTTGTCCATGGCATCCTTAATCGATCATTGTGTTGAGATGGGGATTAAAACCTTTGATCACGCTGATATTTATGGAGGGTACACCACAGAAGAGGATTTTGGAAAAGCCTTTTCCGAGACTAAAATTCCAAGAGAAACCTTGTATTTTATCTCTAAATGTGGCATCCAATTTCCAAGCAAATCACGTCCCATTTTGTTCAACTACTACACCTACACAAAAGAGTACATCATCACACAGGCTGAAAATTCACTGCGAAATTTAAAAACCGACTATCTGGACTTACTTTTATTGCATAGACCTAGCCCCCTGATGCAATCCGATGAGATAGGCCTCGCCATTGATCAACTGACAGAGGAGGGTAAAATCAAAGCTTTTGGGGTCTCCAACTTCACACCTTCTCAAATTGATTTGATTCGCGATTGCCACTCGATTATTTGTAATCAGATCGAATGTTCCTTGACCCATTACCAACCAATTTACGATGGAACTTTGGATTATCATACCAAAAATAAAATGGGTGTTATGGCTTGGTCACCTCTAGGACAATATTTTGGTAAAAAAAATGAGCAACGCACGCGAATTCAAAAGGCTCTTCAGCCCTTGATGGAAAAATACGATGCGGAAGAAGATGAGTTGCTCTTGTCTTGGCTAATGCGTCATCCTGCCAATATTTATCCTGTAATTGGTACTACTGAGATCAATCGGATCAAAAAATCGATTAGGGCCACAGAAATAGAAATGGAAGAGATCGACTGGTTTTCACTTTTGGTGGCCAGCCAAGGACACAATATGCCCTAAAAGAAAATTTTGATAATCAATGGAAGCAGCCAGAGAAATGGACTGTTGAAAAATGATCCTCCATCATACCCTAGCTCCTGAACTCGTTAATTTTACCGATCCATCCTAACCCCCAAAAATCAGTCAATTATCTATTAAACTACAAATACTAGCCATATCACGATTGAAAATAAAATTCATTTTATCGACAATTTTAACACTTAATCTCTAAAATCATCTTAGGGTTTTATTAGATTTAACGATCCTAAACTAAAACCCCATGAAACCTACCATAATACTTTTGGTTACAATCCTATTTGTATTTGCCGGATGTCAAAAATCCAATACCAAAAACCGTTATGACAATCATTTTAAATTGAATGAAGAAAACCATGCTATCGAAAAAGCTGCTATGATTGAATTGGTTGGAAACGATTTGCTCAATGACATGAAGGTGGTCCTTTTTGCCTCAGAAGGAATACGGTTCGATACCGATATCAATAGAGAGCTACAAATCAGAGGACAAGGCAAACTAATGGGGTTTATCATTTACAGTGAAAATCCATCTCAGCTGGACAAAGGAAATCACTACATCAATCTACGCCCCCCCTATGAAAAGGGAGATGTAGCTCTGGGTTTTTACTCATTGGATTGGAATGAAGAAGACGAACTGCTCCGCTATGAAGAAAATAATGGATCCGTTATTTTAGCTGGCAAAGTGTCTATTCTAGAAAATCAAGAATTGACAAATCTCTCTTTTGATTTTACCGTTGAAGATGGAAATATTCTAACAGGAAGCTATCAGGGGGAATTCCAAAAAAACATGATTTATAAAACGGATCATATTGACCTTGAAAATTAGTTATTAATCAAAGAACTTCATATCCGTATTGTAAGATTAATTAGATATTTACGAAGAAGTAGACACCTATTGTTCTTGCACCGTAACATCGTCTAAAAAAAATGTCGCATCATAAGTCGTTTTACCACTGCCAGTGTATCGAAATCCAAAATGAACTATTTCGTTGTAAAAGTCCTTCAAGTTAAATCTTCCAGAATCAATCCATATCTCATTACCATCCATCCGAGAGGCAATTTTTAGATCTAACTTTTGCCAAAAAGCTTGCTTAACTGACTGCAACGAACCTTTAAAATTGGTAGAAATAAAAACCTCTAAATTACTCTTATCACCATATTTAACTGCTGTTCGGAAGAAAAAATAGGGTTGGGATAAGTTGCTTAAATCAATTTCAGGGCTGACCAACCACACTACACTGTTGGTGTCATTTGAAGCATAGGCACTGATACTGGCCGAACGACCTAATGTAGTTTCTTCTTCTGCGATTTTCCAGTAAGGGCTTCCCTCTTCTGTATAATTTAGCCAGCCTTCAATTTCTAATTTACCTTTGGGTGCTGTTTCAAAATGCTCCTCAAAAAAGGGATCACATCTGCTATCTTCAAAATTCAAATCATTGGGAGAATTGATCTTGATAATGTACTTCTGATCATAATAATCACGAGTGAGTATCCCTGTCAAATTCCCTCTTTTATCTGGTATTACTACCGATTTGAATTTTGAGAAAGTACTTGTGCTCACCCACACATTGTGGTGAGATTGGCAATGCAACAATCTACGCTCTCCGTCAAATTGATCAAAGGCTTGTCCAGCAAAGGTTCTCCCCAATTCAGCGTTGGAAAACTGAACCCCTTCCAACATGATCCATTTACCCACCTCTTCATTACCAAATCTCGATACTTCTGTAGTGATGGGTTGAATTTCAAAATCTTCGGAACTACGAACGAGATGGCTGTCGATGAGGTGGTGGGATAAATTTTCTACCCCATCTGCATTGTACATTCCTATGGTCAAAATCCCTCTATCGAAACCTGCTCCCAATCCATTGAGTTTGATGTAAACTTTTCGTCCCAAAGGAAAATAATTGTGAACAGCAGTTTGATCTAAAAGTATTCGGATCGCATGTCGGGGATTTTTTGGAGCATCTTGTACATAAACTTCTTTGTAAAAATTTCCTCCTGCATCCGAACTGCTAACATAACCTTCGAGCCAAAGGGTATCTTCTTTGTCCTCAAAACGGAGGTATGGTGTTTCACTTTGTTTTACACGATGGTAAATCGCAGTTATGGAAGAATTCACAATTGGCGGATCAATTTTGTGCTCCAATTTAATAGGGGTGAAATGTTCCGCATCACAACTGATAAAAAGCAGTAAAAGCAAAAAAAATAAAAAAAATTTCATAACAATTCGATTAAAATCTGAGGTAAACAGTGGTAAAATAAGTGGTTCCCCTTCCCCACCAATATTTTGGTCCAAAAAGTGGAGACGGTCTGGATTGATCTTCTAGCAGACTTCTGTAATTGGCATTTCGCCCCTGTTGAAAGCCTCCAGTTTTGTATGTGGTATTCAATAAGTTTTGGAGGCTTACGAAGAAGCCTAAATATTTTTTGCCCAAACGCCATGACTTTCCACCAGTAGCGTTGAGTAGAAAATAGGCTGGGAACCTTTCCTGTTTCAAAAATTTTTGCACCTCATCTGAATTGTAGTTTGAGAAGGGTAATCCATCTTTATCTAATAAAAAGTTTTGAGTCCGTAATAGAGGATTAAAATCTAGATAGACCTGAGTAAAGAAATTACCAAAAATCCCAATACGCCAATAATTGGGATCTTCATAATCGAAACCCAACGAAAAAACACACTGAGGCCCTCCAGGAAGGTTATAGCCATCCAATTGACTCGATCCCATGCTTCTAAAACCTTTTTCAAAACCCAGTCCTATAGTCTCTTGATCTATTACCGTCGAGAGTAATAATTCAGGGTTATTGTCCATCACAAATTGTCCCAATGCAGCAACTGCAGTAATTTTTAGTTCTGGAACAGGTTGATAAACCCCATAAAACTCCAATCCCTTTTTGTCTTTTTGCATCCCAGTAAGCAACTCCTGTAC
>JAYNHF010000015.1:25454-56959 GCA_038107695.1 Flavobacteriaceae bacterium
ATCTCCTCCCACTCCATCAGCAAAATAAAATGAAACTTCGGACAAGTTTTTTTGTTGTATCCCATACACCAAAAGTTTCAAATCTAATCGATTGTCCTGATACTGATATCCAACCTCTCCGACCCAATGATTTTCCAGACCAGCCCTAGGGTTTATCCAATGGTTTTCTCTAGGGTTAACAAACAAGTTTTGTAATGTTGGAGGCAATTGATATTTCCCTCCATTAAAAAAAAATCGAAACTTCCCTGTGATTGCATAATTGAATCCTGCTTTGAAATTCACAGCTTGAAAAGCATACGTTTTCCCTTGTCCCCAAGAATTTTCAGGATAACTCCCATTTTTATACTTTCCTGTCCTTTGATAGGCAGTTGAATGTGTTTTTAGACCTAAAAAAGCTGTAAATCCTTTTTTTTGATATTCCAGCTGCCCCGAAAACTCTGTGAGATGAGTATTGATTAAATAGTGATATGAAAAAACATCCCCAACTTCAGCCATTCTGTTGGGTTGATTCAGATCGTTTTGTGCGCTTTGAAAGTCAGAAGTATAAGGATTATAATCCCAAAAATAATCTGCTCCCATCAAGTCGATGGGTCTGGCATGAAAATCCGAATTCTCGTGAATGTAAGATCCATTGAGGATCAACTCTAGGCCTGAATCCCAATTCTTGTTGAAATTAACAGAGATGGATCTTCTTTTGGGAGCTTTGACATCTTCATACAATGCATATACAGCGCTTTCATCATTACTGTTTTGATGTGTCTCATAGAATGAATTCCAATCGATTTGCCCATCTTCTATCAAAGATTTTTGGGCCAGATAGGCAGACTGAAAATTTTGCTGATCTGCTATCCTCAAAAAATAACTGGGTAATTTTTGATAATAGGTAGGATCTGGATTTTGACCCCCTCCAACTAGAAAATTTCCAAGAGACTTATGCCCATTGTAATTGATCCTAGTGTTGGACTGCTCTCCCCATTGATAAGCCATGTTAATTTGAAAATCTACTCCCGATTTAATTCGCCATTGATGGTTAAAAAATATCATGGGAAAAGCTACCTCCGACGTTCTTGCATTTCTGATTTTTCCATTTTGCCATCCCCAATAAGGATTGTATCGTTTTCCTTTTAAATCATAAACCTCCTGGGTAAGAGGGGAGCTCTTGCCTCTTCGATTGGGGGTAAAAAGAATGGTCATCCAGGTGTGATGATGGCTGTCCCAAATTTTTTCGAAACTCAAGAGTCCCGACAAGGCACGATAGGGTGTTCCCTCAATGTAGCCTTGTCGCCCACCTCTGTAGGAAAACAGAAGGGCAATTAGATCTTTCTTCCCAATTGATCCTACATGTGAAATCATACTGCGGAATTGATAGGTTGCATTAGAAAAAGCATTAGAAATTTTAGATCCCTTCAATAAAGCGGACGGACGCAATTGAATTTGCGTATGACCCAGCAATCCTCCAAAATGATTTTCGGTGGCAGTAATTCCGTAATGAAATTGTTGTAAACGATTGGTGAAATCATTCAATCCTCCCCATTGACCCCACAAAGGGCGACCGCTGTCAAAAGTGTTCATCGGTATCCCATTTAAGGTTACCGTATTATGGCGACTGTCCAAACCTCGTAATCGAAAAAAAGCACTGCTGAACTGAAAAGCAGCTGCATTCAAAAAGGGATTCCTCTGGGAGTAGAGCATATTTCCTATTTGATCCCGATCAAAATCATCGTCCATAAATTGCAAGTCCTGTAAATCGATGGTAATTAATTCCTGTGTAGTATCAATTTCGGGTTGCATCCTCCAATTTTGGAGAATGACATCCTCTTTCAGAGGCATATTGATGGGAAGGGTTTGCTGACGAAATCCTTCCTTGGATAAAACCAAATCTAAAGAAGATAAATTTAAGGGAAGTTCAATCCTAAAATTACCCTGCTCGTCTGAAAGAACAGTATTGTTTTGTCCGAGAATATTTATCTTAACTTGAAAAAGAGGCTGATCCTGATGATCTGATATTTTTCCAAAAACATAAAAAGTTCGAGATACAACACCTAAGTCTTGACCCCAAAGTGAAAAAGAAAATAGCCCACAAAAAATAAAGCAACGTAAGTCCATAAACTTCGCCTTTTGATGTGTGGGTACCTTAAATTTAGAACGTTTTGAAAAAAAATCAAAAAGAAAAAATTTTAACCCTCCTTTTGACAATCGCTCTTAATGGGGATGCGCTATGTCAAAGTGTTGAAATTTTCACTGTAGGCTTTTACAATCTTGAAAATCTATTCGATCCTAGTGACAACCCCGAAACTTTTGACGAGGATTACACTCCCGCGGGAAGAAAACAATGGACAGAAAAGATTTTGGAACAGAAGATCGACCATTTGGCAGCGGTCATAAGCAAAATAGGTTTCGAAGAAGTTCGTCGGCCACCACTGCTACTGGGGGTGGCGGAGATCGAAAACCTAAGGGTATTAAAAATGTTGGTACATCACAAAAAATTACTTCCTTATCAATATGAAATTCTTCATTATGACTCCCCTGACGCCAGAGGAATCGATGTTGCATTGCTCTATCAAAAAGCCTTTTTTATCCCTTCGCAAACCAAGGTTTATTCCCTGACCCTTTACGATGGAAAAACAAACCAAAAAAGAACCACCAGAGATCAATTGGTCGTGAGCGGATGGATGAATGAGGAGGAAATCCATTGCTTGGTCAATCATTGGCCCTCACGAAGAGGTGGACAAAAACGAAGTGAATCCAATCGTATTTCGGCCGCCCGATTACAACAAAAAATTATCGATTCACTCATGGGGCTTAATCACAAAGCCAAAATCATCTCTATGGGAGATTTTAACGATAATCCTGATGACAAAAGTTTGCTTTTACTGACAAAGGAGCAAGAAAATTCTTACAGAGAAAATTTCCAACCGCTTTTGAATCCTATGGAAAAACTTTACCAGAAAGGAGTGGGCAGTTTGGCCTATCGCGATCGTTGGTTTTTGTTTGATCAAATATTAATCACTCCTTCATTGATTTACCCCAAAGGGGTGTTTTTTGTTGATGCAAAGGTCTTTAGCCCAGATTTTCTAAAAAACAATAAGGGAAAATACAAAGGTTATCCTTTTCGCTCAGAAGTTCGTGGTCAACAACTTTACGGTTATGCTGATCACTTTCCTGTTTATGCTCTCTTTGGAAAGATGAAGTAAGCCTTTTTTTTAATTAAATTAACGCACTAAATAGTAGCCCTTCGATGGCATATTAATTTCCCAAATCTATGATTCTATCTATAAAAAAACCCATTCGCTGGATCAAGTTCAAAACTTGGTATTTGTTCGATCTGCCCATGTTTATCAAAGAAAATAATTTAAAAAAGGGGTTAGAACTAGGGGCAAAAGCAGGTAGAAGCATGTTCCATGTACTCCGATTAAACAAGCAATTACACTATACTGGAATCGACCTCTGGGAAACGATTCAAGGAGAAGAATTCATAAACAATAAAACCAATGAGTTTAAATGTCGCAGAAGACTCGAAAGATTTAACACAAGATCCCAATTGATCAAAGGTGATGCCTATTATCTCAGCGATACCTTTAAAAAAGAGAGCTTTGATTTTATCTTCTACGATTTACATTCCGAGCATATGGATGGTTTTCACAGTAGTGTTCTAAAAAAATACCTTCCCAAAATCAAAAAAGGTGGTTTTTTAATCGGTTGTGATTTTAGAGATTTTAGGGTTGATTTATTTACCTTGGGGTTTAAGGAGTCTGATTTTAAATCTTGTGAATTCAAAAATAAGCAATCGGAAAGATTGGAATATTTAGTAATCAAATAATAATTTAAAAATATGCTACCTACTTACAAAACCTCAATTGCCCTACTGCTCTTTTTTAATTTTAACCTTCTTCCGGCTCAAAACTGGTTCATCAAAAGTGTAAATGGAAGTGGTAACAAAACTACCCAAGTAATTCAAACCGAAAACTATGATGTCATCCAAGCACAAGGTCCTATTGAAATACACCTACAAAAGGGTAAAGAGGGAAAAATTTCGGTAACCGCTAGTGACAACCTCCATCAATACCTCAAAGTTGAGAGTGTAAACAACCAATTGAAAATAAGACTTAAAAAAGGGGTCAATATCAGAAGAAATGGTCATTTTAAAATTAATATTCCTTTTGAAAGTCTATCAAAAATAGGCTTAAGTGGTTCGGGAGTAATCCATTCAAAAGATCCCATCAAAACTGATCTTTTAGAAGTTTCCCTATCTGGCTCGGGAGATGTCAATTTACCACTCGCAACCGAAAAGACAGAAATAGCAGTAAGTGGATCTGGCGATATTGAACTTGCTGGAACTTCGACAAATCTAAATCTTAAAATCAGTGGAAGTGCAGATTTTGAAGGATTAAAACTAGATACTCAAAATACTTCTATCTCAATTTCGGGTTCGGGAGATGCAAAGGTGGTAGCCTCCAGAAGCTTGATGGCTAAAATCAGCGGTTCTGGATCGGTAGTTTATAAGGGCAGACCCGAAAAAGTTAACACCAAAATCTCTGGCAGTGGATCAATCAAAACCATCGATAAAAACTTCAGCCATCAATAAATCTAATTATTAATCGGTCAATAGGATCAAGGGAAGGTCATTATCAAAGCGAGGTTTTGGAAATTAGTCCAATCCCTCTGGGTAAAGAAAGTGGTTGTAGGGAAAGCGTGTAATGTGAATTTTACGAACCTCCGCATAAACCCTTTTGCGAAAAATTTTGAGGTTTTCTTTGTTCAATGCTGAAATAAACAGAGCACGATCATTGACCCGATGCATCCAAGTATTTTGCCATTCCTCAAGGCTGTAATGTTTTGAGGTACGTACAGCAACCAAATCGGTATCGTCCCAGGGTTCGGCTCGATAGGCATCAATTTTATTGAATACCATCAAGGTGGGTTTATCCAAGCTTTTGATCTCGCCGAGGATCAAATTGACAGACTCAATGTGCTCTTCAAAATTGGGGTGTGAAATATCCACTACATGTAATAATAAATCCGCTTCTTGAACCTCGTCTAGTGTACTTTTGAAAGACTCTACCAACTGAGTTGGAAGCTTGCGGATAAATCCCACTGTATCACTGAGCAAAAAAGGCAAATTGCCAATGACAACTTTTCGAACGGTGGTATCCAAAGTGGCAAAGAGTTTGTTCTCTGCGAACACATCACTTTTGGAAATAACATTCATCAGTGTAGATTTCCCAACGTTGGTATAACCTACCAATGCCACCCTGATCAACGAACCTCGGTTTCCCCTTTGGGTCGCCATTTGTTTATCGATGTTAATTAACTTTTTTCTTAAAAGCGAAATTTTGTCCCTCACAATTCTTCTATCGGTTTCGATTTCGGTTTCTCCCGGACCTCTCATTCCAATTCCCCCACGCTGACGCTCTAAATGTGTCCAAAGCCCTTTTAACCGAGGTAACAAATATTCGTATTGTGCCAACTCAACTTGGGTACGGGCATAACTGGTCTGGGCACGTTGGGCAAAAATATCAAGTATCAAACCAGTGCGATCTAAAATTTTACAACGCAATATTTTTTCAATATTCCCTTGTTGTGCTGGCGTCAATTCATCGTCAAACACTACTGTAGTAACCTGGTTGTCACTGACATAATTTTCGACTTCGGTCATTTTTCCTGATCCAATAAAAGTCTTGGGGTTGGGAATCTGCATTTTTTGAACAAAACGTTTGAGCACAACTCCACCGGCTGTATGCGCTAAAAATGCTAATTCGTCTAAATATTCTTGGGATTGCAAAGCATCCTGCTGGCTGTTGATGATCCCTACGATAACCGTTTTCTCCAGCGAAAGAGATTTGGCTTCAATCATTTGACTTTTTTTTCCATGATTTTAAGGTTAAATCATTTCCGTCAAATTCAGCATAAGTGAAATGAGTGATCCAATCCCCCAAGTTGATGTATCGTGACTTGGGATTCAGTTCAATATCCAAAGGCAGATGTCTGTGACCAAAAATAAAAAAATCAAAGTGTTCTTCTTTGAGCTTTCTTTTTGAATAGGCTACCAACCACTCTTTATCTTCTCCCAAAAATTTAACGTCTTCTTCTCCTGAAATAAGCTTGTTCTTTTTGGAAAGATACTGCCCTAAACGAACCCCCAAGTCGGGATGAAGCCATCGGAAAAGCCACTTTGAAAATGGGTTGGTAAATAGCTTTTTCATTCTTTTGTATCCAACGTCTCCCGGTCCCAAGCCATCACCGTGGCTCATGTAAAAACGCCTATTAGACACACTAAGTGTTAAGGGTTGATGATAGACGGTAATGCCCAACTCTTTCTGAAAATAATCTCGAACCCACAGATCGTGATTCCCAACAAAAAAAAACACAGGAATTCCGCTGTCAACGATTTCAGCGAGTTTGCCCAAAACCCGAACAAAGCCTTTTGGCACTACGGTTTTGTACTCAAACCAAAAATCAAAAAGATCTCCTAATAAATAAATCGAAGCAGCATCTTTTCGAACTTCTTCTAACCAAGCAACAAAATATTTTTCTCGCACCCTACTTTCTTCATCATTGGGTAAACCCAAATGATTGTCGGATGCAAAGTAAATTTTTTTGTCTTTTGGAAGTTCCATAATATTTTAATATTAGACTAACCTATGGCTTGATCCAAATCTTCGATAAGATCCTGAACGTCTTCAATTCCGACACTGAGACGAATTAATCCATCAACTACTCCACTTTTTTCTCGAACCGATTTGGGTATGGAGGCATGGGTCATGGATGCAGGGTGTCCCGCCAAACTCTCTACTCCTCCAAGAGACTCGGCCAAAGTAAATATTTTTAATTTTTCTACTATATTTATGGATGTTGCTAAATTCCCTCCTTTGGGAACAAAAGAGAGCATTCCTCCAAATCCATTCATTTGACTTTTGGCCACCTCATGATTGGGATGATTGACAAAACCAGGCCAATAAACTTTTTCGATTTTAGGATTTTGCTGAAGGTAGTTGGCTACAACTGCTCCATTTTCGCAATGTCTTTGCATTCTGATGTGAAGGGTTTTGATTCCTCTTAGGGTTAGGAAGCAATCCAAGGGGCCTGGAACTCCTCCACTGGAATTTTGAATGAAGGCGAGTCTTTCATGAAGGTCATCATTGTTGACTACCAGAAGACCCAAAACCGTATCACTGTGACCTGCTAAGTATTTGGTGGCAGAATGAAGAACAATATCGGCTCCCAACGCCAAGGGTTGTTGCAAATAGGGCGAGGCGAAAGTGTTGTCAACTGCAACCAATAGGTTGTGCTCTTTTCCCAAAGCAGCAATAGCTCGAATATCTACAAGCTTCATCATAGGGTTGGTAGGGGTTTCGATCCAGATAAGCCGGGTTTTGTCGTTAAGGTATTGAGCTACATTGTCGGGTTTTTCCATATTGACAAAATGGATTTTCAAACCGTATTTTTCAAAAATTTGGGTAAGTAATCGATAAGACCCTCCGTACAGATCGTCGGTGGAGATGATTTCGTCTCCGGGTTTGAAAAGTTTTAACACAGAATCCATCGCAGCCATTCCAGAGGCAAAGGCCAAGCCGTGTTTTGCATTTTCAATGCTAGCGATGGACCTCTCCAAAGCAGATCGGGTGGGATTGTGAGTACGACTGTACTCATAGCCTTGGTGTCCTCCTGGTGTGGTTTGAGCATAGGTAGAAGTTTGGTAAATGGGAGGCATCACCGATCCATAGGCTTTATCGGGTTGCTGACCTCCGTGGATGGTTGCGGTGTTAAAACGTAATTTCTTATCCATTGCAATGTTCTTTAACCCTGCAAAGGTATTGGATTTTAAAGAAATTTGATATCCAATTATCAATTCGTAATTTATTACTCTCTTTGTCTTGAGTAAAATTTGGTCAAACGCGAGCAATGATGGGGCCAACTTGATTTAACTCCTGTGAAATTTGATTTGTAAAAGGATCAAAAACATGGTTTCAAGACTTTTCATTATCGGTCTAAAAACCATTTCTTTGCATTAAAAATTTAAACGATGGATTATTTTCTCTATTTAAGCAATTGCTCCACTTGCAAAAGGATATTGAAAATGTTGGAATTGCCTGAAGGGGTCCTATTGATCGACATTAAAAAAAATCCGCTCACAAATGATCAACTGGCTTTTTTATATCAAAAAACCAATAGCTATTTGGCTTTGATCAATAGACGTGCACAGTTGTTCAAACAAAAAAACATCGACACAAAAAAGCTAACCGAAGATTCTGCAAAAAATTTACTTTTAGAACACTATACCTTTCTCAAGCGTCCAGTATTGGTTTACCGAGATAAAGTGTTCATAGGCAATAGCAATGTCACCATTGGTGAAGCCAAAAAATGGATTGATGAATTCTAGATCATGGGCGCTATTGGCTGCTGGTGCAGCCACAACCATTTATGGGCTCAATCATACGGTAGCCAAAGTGGTAATGCCAGACTATGTTGGTGCCTTTGGGTTTATTTTTATTCGTACTGCTGGAGCCGCCATTCTTTTCTGGTTGCTGAGTTTTTTTCTAAAACGCGAGACAATTGAACGCGGAGATTACCTCCGTTTGTTTCTCGCTTCTTTGACGGGCATGTGCATCAATATGCTTTCTTTTTTTAAAGGATTGGAACTATCAACTCCAGTAAACAGTGGAATTTTCGCCACAACAAATCCCATAATCATCCTATTGCTGTCGTATTTATTTTTGAATGAAAAAATTGGGATGAGAAAGTTTTTGGGCATCACCATGGGTTTTACTGGTGCCATAATTCTGGTTCTTTATGGTACTCATAATACTAGCAGTGCGCCCAATGTGCTGTTGGGAAACATCTTATTCATGATTAACTCTGTCTTCTTTTCAGCCTTTATCATTGTTGTCAAGCCATTGACAGAGAAATACAACACAGTGACCATAATGAAATGGTTACTTTTAATGGGCTTTGTCTTCACCTTTCCAATTACCGTTGGAGAATATGCTCAGGTGGATTGGAAGCATATGCCCTTTGAAGTGCTTTGGAGGATCGCTTTTGTTGTTTTGGGGACTACCTTTTCCACTTATTTACTGAACCTTTATGCCTTAAAAAATCTTCAGGCTTCGACCGTTGGTGCTTTTGCTTACGCCCAACCAATCATTGCAATAGGATACGCTGTTTATACCAATAACGACACCTTGGATGGAGTCAAGTTCGTTGCTTGTTTGGTGATCATGACAGGGGTTTATTTGGTCTCTAAAAAACCATTGAAGTCTCACAATAAGGTTCAAAATCAGTAAAAAATACCATGATGGTTGGGACTAATTATCGCTACTTTACTATTTTTGGCAGGTACTTTAAAAAATATGAAATATTGATCATGAATAAACTAGTAACATTTTTAATTGTCTTGGCGGTGGCAGTTGCATGTGGTCCAAAAAAAGAAAAAAAGAAATCTTTTGAATACAAACGTACTGCTAAGGAGAAAGAGGTTGAAAAAAAGAATGTTGAAAAAGCAGCTGTTGATATTGAGAACCTTGGCATTGGTCCCATCAAGTCGATGGAATTTGACCGAGATATAGATGTTGCTTTAGCCGAAGAAGGATCGGGTATTTTCAAACAAAAATGTACGGCCTGTCATATGCCCGATCGCAAACTGATTGGTCCTGCGATAAAAGGGATTTATGATCGTAGAAACCCAGCATGGGTAATGAATATGATACTGAATCCCACGGAAATGCTTGAAAAAGATAAAACCGCAATGGCTTTGCTGAAAGAGTACAACAATGTGATGATGCTCAACCAAAACCTCTCTCAAGAGGAGGCACGAGCATTGGCAGAATATTTCAGAACTTTATAAAGACCAAGCTTTACCTCCGGTAGTTTCCATCAAATCTACACAGCCTTTCTGCTCTCCAGGAATGGGTGCATAGGCCATGATATTTTCACCAATATACTCATTGGTTTTGAAGGCGTTGATGGTCATGCTACGAAGCTGTTTTGCAAAGGCAGAAGCAGTTTTGTAGGCTTTATCTTCTTGCCCTGAACTATTTTGCTGCTGATCGGTTTTTAAATATTTTGTCAATTGAGCGTCTAGGTCTGAACGATCCAGACGGCTGGCACTGCTTTTACCGGTGTCTTTCAAAGACACGGCAATAAATTGGTCCAAACTATCGGCAATTTTTTTCTGTGCTTGCTTGTTGAGGATGGTTTCGATAAAGCCATCCAGAAATTCGGGTAACTTTAATTCAATGGCACCAGGAATGTCTGTTTCTGGTATGATCAGGTCCATTAATTGAGATACAACCGAAAATTCATCTTTCGAAAAATGAATTGGTGAAAAAGTTGTGGTTTGGCTTTGGCAACTTTGAAGCATTCCTACCACTGCTGGAGTAAGGGTGATTGCTGTAGTTCCAAATCCTATTGTTCTTAGTGCTTTTCTTCTGTCCATAATTTGAAAGATTAAAGATTCATTTTTTTAAGTTCTTTTACGGCATGATCAACGGCTCTGGCGGTCAAAGCCATGTAAGTCAGTGATGGGTTTGTATTCCCGGCTGAAGTCATTCCCGATCCGTCGGTAACATATACATTGGATACTGCATGGAGTTGATTGTACTTGTTGAGCACAGAGGTTTTGGGATCACGTCCCATACGAGCAGTTCCCATTTCGTGTATTCCCAGTCCCATAGAGTAGCCTTTGTCAAATTGAGCAACATCTTTGAAACCTGCAGCTTCAAGCATTTCTGCTGCTTGAACCATCATGTCTTTACGCATTGTTTTTTCATTTTCTTTGATCTCGGCATCAAAAGTAACGGTAGGTAATCCCCACTGATCTTTTTTGTTGTGGTCGAGGTACATTTTGTTTTCGTGATAGGGTAAGGTTTCTCCAAATCCGGTGACTCCAATTCTCCAAGCACCTGGTTTCATTACAGCCTCTTTAAGGTCTTGACCGTAGCCCATTTCACTTATGATTTCAGTCCAATTTCCACGGCTGGCTCCACCTTGATAACCATAGCCTCTAAGAAAGTCTTTACGGTTGGTGGCTCCACCAATATTTCTGAATCGCGGTATGTAGATTCCGTTAGGTCTTCTTCCAGTATAGTACTTATCTTCGTGACCTTCTACATTGGCTGTTGCACCCAGTCTAAAGTGGTGATCCATCATATTGTGTCCCAATTCACCTGAATCGTTACCCATTCCATTGGGAAAACGATCGGAGGTAGATTGCATCAATATTGAAGTAGAAGCGACAGTTGATGCACAAAGGAATACGACTTTGGCTTTGTACTCGATGACCTCTTTGGTTTCTGCATCGATCATTCGCACTCCTGTTGCTTTTTTAGTGTCGGCGTCATACAAAACTTCGCTGACTACAGAATTGGGTCTCAAGGTCATATTGCCTGTGGCTTCTGCCGCTGGCAAAGTGGAGGAATTGCTACTGAAATATGCCCCAAACGGACACCCTCTGCGGCATCGATTCCTGTATTGGCATGAGTTTCTCCCCAATCCAGGTTTTGTTCCCTCAGTGATGTGCGCTACTCTTCCAATGGTAATTAAACGATCGGTGTACTTTTTTGCCACTGCATCTTTCAATTGGTTTTCTGCGCAATTGAGTTCCATGGGAGGTAGGAATTCACTATCGGGCAACTGAGGTAATCCCAGTTTTTCTCCACTAATACCTACGTATTTTTCTACATAGCTATACCAAGGGGCGAGATCTTTGTAACGTATGGGCCAATCTACAGCTACACCCTCTTTGGCATTTGCTTCAAAATCGAAGTCACTCATACGATAACTCTGACGTCCCCAAAGCAACGAACGCCCTCCTACATGATAGCCCCTGATCCAATCAAAGCGTTTGTCTTCGTTGTAAGGGTGTTTGTTGTCATCCACAAAAAAATGAGTGGTAGATTCGGTATTTACATAATTGGTTCGGCTTTGCTTTGGCTGGCGTTTTCTTATTTCTTGGGTGATTTTATCCCCTGCCTTAAAATCCCACTTGTCCATGTTGGCAGTGGGGTAATCTACAGGATGTTGAACCATTGGACCTCTTTCCAGTACCAAAGTTTTTAATCCCTTTTCGCACAATTCCTTCGCAGCCCATCCTCCGCTGATTCCAGTTCCGACAACTATTGCATCATATGTATTGTTCATAAAACTTAATTGAGGTTTTGATGTTTAGTTCTGTAAAAATATCTTTTTGAATGACAATCGGCAAAAAAAATATATTTTTTATTGAATAAAATTTAAAGAAAAGTAAAGAACTGTCCCCGGACATTTTAAAATCTTATTGATAATATTCCATTGAGTGGTTATTCCATTTTGGATTTGAAAAATTAATCCTATTTTTACCTCTAGCTAAAAATTAAATTTAAATGAGTAAAATAAGACTTGGCGTATTGGGAGGAGGCGGAGATTCGCTAATCGGTGTGTTGCATCGGGTAGCCTCTTACATGTTTGACCGTTATGACATTGTAGGAGGGGTTTTTAATCCGGATTATGATGAGAACATTAAGTTTGCCAAACAGATTGGTGTAAACACTGACAGGGTGTACAAAGATTTTGATGAGTTTGTAGCAGTAGAATCTGCAAAACCTCAAGAAGAAAGGATTGAAGTGGTGTCTGTTTTGACTCCAAATTTTTTGCATTATCCAATGGCCAAAAAGCTTTTGGAAAATGGTTTTAATGTAATTTGTGAAAAGCCCTTGACCACTTCTCTGGAGGAAGCTCAAGAACTCCAAGCCCTGCAAAAAAAGCACAATGCTATTTTTGCAGTAACCTACACCTACACAGGCTATCCGATGGTTCGTGAGATGAAAGAAATGATCGCCAAGGGAGTCATTGGTGAAATTCACAAAGTGGATTTACAATACTACCAAGGTTGGATTAATCCAGTAATCCACGAAAAAGAAAAAAGAAGTAAAGTATGGCGTTTGGATCCAAAAAAAGCTGGGATCAGTTCCTGCATCGGAGACATCGGTACTCATATTTTCAATATGGTGGAATATGTAACGGGCATGGAGGTATCAGAATTACTCTCTGATCTCAATACACTTTATGACGATAACCCTTTGGATATTGACGGTTCAATTTTGATCCGAATGGATAATAAAGTAAAAGGGTTGTTGCGTGCCAGTCAAATTGCAACGGGAGAAGAAAACAACATTACTGTGGCCATATACGGACGAGAAGGGGCATTGAAGTGGGAACAGGAAAATCCTAACTATTTGTATTTCCTTAAAGACGATGAACCCAGAAGGTTGATAAAGCCCGGAAACGCCTCCTATAACACAGATGTGTCTTTGGACGGAACCAAACTTCCTGCAGGTCATCCTGAAGGTATTTTTGATGCAATGGGTAACATCTACAAAGGAGTTGCCAAAGCACTCAGGGGAGAAAAATCATTTAACGGAGAATTTCCCACGCTTTATGAAGGAGTAAGAGGCATGTTATTTATTGAAAAAACTGTAGAATCAAATAAAAAAGGAAACGTATGGGTAAGCATGGAAAATCAATGAAAACCATAAAGGGTCCTGCGGTATTTCTAGCGCAGTTTGTTGACAAAAAAGCGCCTTTCAATTCTTTAGACGGCATGTGCAAATGGGCTGCCGATTTGGGGTATAAAGGCATCCAAATCCCCACTTGGGAAAGCTTTTTGATTGATTTGGACAAAGCGGCTGAGAGTCAAACCTATTGCGATGAACTTAAAGGTAAAATCAACTCCTACGGTCTAGAGATCACTGAACTCTCTACCCACTTACAGGGACAATTGGTGGCGGTTCATCCTGCCTATGATTTGATGTTTGACAATTTTGCCCCCGACGCCTACAAAAACAATCCCAAAGCGAGAACCCAGTGGGCCATAGATACTCTCAAAAAAGCAGCCAAAGCCAGTAATAGACTTGGGTTAAATGCTCATGCTACTTTTTCTGGTGCGTTATTGTGGCATACTTGGCACCCTTGGCCTCAACGTCCAGAGGGATTAGTGGAAATGGGATTCCAAGAGCTGGCCAACCGATGGTTACCGATTTTGAATACTTTCGATGAGAACGGTGTGGACGTTTGTTATGAAATCCATCCCGGTGAAGATCTTCATGACGGGGTGACTTTTGAACGTTTTCTGGAGGCCACTGGAAATCATAAAAGAGCCAATATTCTTTATGATCCGAGTCATTTTGTTCTTCAACAATTGGACTATTTAGAATACATTGATCACTATCACGAGTTCATAAAATCTTTCCATGTTAAGGATTCTGAATTTAAACCTACCGGTAAAAAAGGTGCTTTTGGAGGTTATGGAGACTGGATCGATCGGGCGGGGCGTTATCGTTCTCCTGGCGATGGACAGATCGACTTTAAAACTATTTTCACCAAGCTCACAGAGTACGGTTGTGACGTTTGGGCGGTAATGGAATGGGAATGTTGTATCAAAAGTCCAGAGCAAGGGGCTAGAGAAGGGGCTCCCTTCATTCAGTCGCATATTATCGAAGCAACTCAAAAAACTTTTGATGACTTCGCAGGATCTGAAATAGACGAAAATCATCTCAAAAAAATACTCAATATTTAAGAAAATTCAAATGAAAAAAATTTTACTAATTACTTTATTATCACTTGGTCTGGCTTGTAATGAGTCGCCAAAGAAAAAAGAGGCTGCAACCGCTTCAGTAGAAAAACAATGGGTGAATTTATTTGATGGTGTTTCCTTCAAAGGCTGGCATCAATTCAATAGTACCGAAATGAGTTCGGCTTGGATTATTGAGGAAGGTGCCATGGTCTTTGACCCCTCAAAGAAAGAAGAGGGAACACGACACGATATTGTAACCGACAAAGAGTACACAAATTTCGAATTATCGATGGAATGGAAAATTGCTGAAGTGGGTAATAGTGGAATTTTTTGGGGTGTCAAGGAAGGTGAAGATTACAAAACTCCCTACCAAACCGGACCCGAGATTCAAGTTTTGGACAATGAACGTCATCCCGACTCATTCCAAAACCCTAACTATCACCAAGCAGGATCTCTTTATGATATGGTTCAGCCATCACAAGATGTATGTAAAGCTGCTGGAGAGTGGAATCATGTGCTGATTTCTATTGATTATAATGCCAATAAAGCCAGTGTTAAACTCAATGGGGTAGAAATTGTAACCTTTGCGCTAAGTGGACCAGAATGGGACAATTTGGTTGCCAATTCTAAATTTGCTGATTGGAAAGATTTTGCCAAATTCAAGACGGGTAAAATTGGATTACAAGATCATGGAGACAAAGTGAGTTATCGTAATATTAAAATTCGAGAGCTTTAAATCCATATGATCCAATCGATGACTGGCTATGGTAAAGCCGAAGTACAATTCGAAAATAAAAACTATGTTATTGAGTTACGATCACTCAATAGCAAGGGCTTGGAACTCAATGCCCGATTGCCAGTACATGTCAGAGAAATTGAAATTCAATTAAAAAAATTGATTGGTGAGGCCCTGAAAAGGGGTAAAATCGACTTGAATCTCAACATAGAAAACCTAAACTCATCGAATGCTAAAACGATTAATGTTACTACCGTCAATCATTACATTGAACAACTGAAGGACATTGAGGACGGGGATCGCATGGAACTGCTCAAAATAGCACTTAGATTACCGGATACCCTCAAGGCAGAGATCGAAGATTTTGAAGAAGAGGAAGTCCAAATGATTGAATCCTTAATGAAGGAAGCCATCAATGCCTTGAATGAATTCCGATCAGATGAAGGTAAAATCTTGGAAGCAGAGTTCAACAAAAGGTTAACCCATTTGGAAGAAATTTCAAAAGAAGTAGCAATAATTGATCCCGAGCGGAATGAGAAAATTCAAGAAAAGCTCAAATCCTCATTGGAGTCACTAGAGGTAGAAATAGATCAAAATCGATTTGAACAAGAGCTGATTTATTATTTGGAAAAATACGATATTACAGAGGAGAAAGTACGACTCAAAAACCACATTGACTATTTCAGAAAAACATTAAATCATCCCATTTCAAGCGGAAAGAAACTTGGTTTCATTAGCCAAGAAATGGGTAGAGAAATCAATACCATAGGATCAAAAGCTAACCATGCGGAGCTTCAAAAGCTGGTCATTCAGATGAAAGATGAGCTGGAAAAAATCAAAGAGCAATTACTCAACGTTTTATAGTTGGAAAAAGGAAAACTCATCGTTGTTTCAGCGCCCTCGGGCAGTGGTAAAACCACATTGGTTCAATCCCTGTTAAAGCAAAATCTCCCTTTGTCTTTTTCCATTTCGGCTACCTCTCGCCTTCCAAGAGGAAAAGAGCAAAACGGCATAGATTACCATTTTCTATCATTAGACGATTTTAAAAAAAAAATTGAAGCAAATGCTTTTGTCGAATATGAAGAAGTGTATCCAGGAAAGTTTTATGGTACCCTTAGGTCTGAACTGGAAAAAAAATGGTCGGAAGGACAAAACATAATTTTTGATGTTGATGTGATAGGAGGACTGAATATAAAATCCGAATACCCCCAGCAGACCTTAGCGATTTTTATTCAAGCCCCCAGTTTGGAGGTGCTGGAAAAACGATTGCGCTCAAGAGGAACCGAAAGTGAGGTACTCCTTGAAGAGCGTCTTGCCAAAGCACAAATGGAAATGGAACAAGCTTCCAAATTTGATTTTTTATTGGTAAATGACGATTTGGAGGTTTCCAAGAAACAATTACTGGCACGGGTGAAGGATTTCATTGGTTGAAAAATGAAAAAGGTCGGCTTATTTTTCGGCACTTTCAATCCTATTCACAGGGGACATTTGGTCATCGCTGAATATTTTTCCAGTCAGGAATATCTCGACGAGTTGTGGTTGGTTATTACCCCCCATAGTCCTTTTAAAAAACAAAAAGATTTGATCGGAAACCACCATCGATTGGCTATGGTTGAGCTGGCCATAGCAAACAATCCCAAGTTAAAAGCATGCGATGAAGAATTCGATCTCCCCACTCCCAATTACTCTATAGATACCCTTTTACATCTGAAAACCAAATATCCTGAAATTCAATTCACTTTGATTTTGGGACAGGACAACATTGCTTATTTTGATCAATGGAAAGACTATCAAAAGATTTTGGATGAATTTGAAATTTATGTTTATCCTCGATCACAATCTAATAGCCCCTCAAAAAAAACATTGAATCATCCTAATCTGAAGTTTGTTGAAGCATCTCTATTGGATATTTCATCGACCGAGGTAAGAAAAGCCCTGGTCAAGGATTACGATCTTGATGCCTTACTCCCTACGGAAGTTCTTGTTTATATTCGTAAGTTTAAATGTTATTGATGAAGATTTTATGAAATCATTCAAATCAAGTGCTTCATTTCTACAAACCTCAACGACAGATTGGGAGGAGGTAGAGCCAGGTATCCAAAGAAAAATACTGGGATATGATGATCATCTCATGTTGGTTCAGGTTCATTTTGAAAAGGGGGGAATAGGAGCCGAGCATCAACATCATCATTCTCAATCTACCTATGTGGCATCTGGAGTCTTTGAAATTACCATAGACGGTATCAGTAAGAAACTAGTGAAGGGAGATTCGTTCTATGTCCCACCCAATACGCTCCACGGTGCAGTGTGTGTTGAGGAAGGGGAGCTCATTGATGCTTTCAGTCCTGTGAGAGGAGATTTTATAGATCAGTAGCATTGCCTTCCAAAATATGACTCAGTTCGAGTGAAATGGTTTTCTTGCTCCATTTTTCAATGTTTGGCATTTGGTTGGTCAACTTGTTTTTTTGTCTAAAGGCGCTCTTGATAAAAGATTTTATTGCAGTAGTGTCATTGGCATCAATCATTTGAGCAAAAGAAGCTTTTTTCAGGAGTTTTCCTGCTTCGGAACGAGGATCTCCCAAAGAAAGTACTGGAACCTCCGAGGCGAGATATTCCAGTAGTTTACCGGAAATCATGTCTTGATCTGCACCCCTAAAAACAAAATTAAGCAATAGATCACCACTTCTGATCAAAACAACAGCCTCTTTATGTGTTAAATATCCCATATTGACCACTTTTATTTTGGGTGCGTTACCTTTGATTTTATCAATGATAGAATCTGAAATATTTCCGGCCAAAGAAAGTTGAATATCGTGATGATTCGCCATTTCGTTCAGTACTTTTATCACGGATAGATAGTCTTGATTGTCGGTCAACAGTCCTGTATAAACTAGATGAAAAGGTTTTACGGTAGTTTTGGGAACGGAAGCCATCAACTTTGCGTCATAACCATTGGGTAAAACGTGGAAGTTCTGATCAGGTGCTTTATTTTGAAGTTTTTGAATTAAATTTCCTCCCACAGTGGTCAGTATTCCATCGGCTGTTTTTAAGACTTTTTGTTCTGCTCTGGCATCAATTTTTTGAGCCCAAAGGGTTCGATAAAAATATTTATTGTAAAAAATATCAGTCCAAGGATCTCTAAAATCGGCCCACCACTTGATGCCTAATTTTGTTTTTAGTTCCCAACCGACCCTATGGGTTGAATGAGGTGGACCAGTGGTAATGACTTTGTCAATATCGTTATTTCGGATGCACTTTTCTGCCTCAAATTTAGCGTAAGTGTTCCAGCCTTTTCGTGCATCGGGAATAAAAAAGTTTCCTCTGACAAATGCCGCAAATTTTGCGATCCATCCTTTTTTAGATACCTCTCCCTGAGGAATTCCTTTGTAGGATGAACCGGTAAGTATTTGAGAATAAATTTTGAGGGGCTCTTTGGTGTCGGTTTTTATGACTTCAATGTCTTTCACTTCATTGAGCAACTGGTGATCCAAAACGGGGTAAGAGGCCTGTTTTTCATCGACGGTAATTACAAAGGGTTCCCATCCCAAGCTTTTGAGGTATTTAGCAAAATACATCCAACGCTGGACACCTGAGCCACCAGATGGCGGCCAGTAATAGGTCAAAATCAATACTTTTTTAGAATTTTTCAAAAGTTTCGAGTTACTCAAAAGTAACTATTTCTTTTTTTTGAAAAGAGGAACTGAGGAACAGGCTTCTCCGTAGAATAGACTTTTGACTACGGGTTGTAGTTTCGCAATGAGTTGTAGGTATGCATTTTGGGGAACGGTTTTGTCACTACACCCTTTGATGATTACGGCTTGATTCAAATAGGGTTTTAGATCTAGAAGTTGAATTTCCTCTGTAAAAAGTTGTACCTCCAAATCTTGAAGTGAACCCATCACTATTTTTCGGGCATAAGGTTGAAGAAAGGTGCTAACCAAAAGAGGTGCCCAGGCAGGTAATATCGCATCGGTAGAACAGAATAATGCAATAAATTGATCTTGATAAGCAGTCCAATCATGGGACTTAAGCTGGGCTCTAAAATCCTTTTCTTTGAGGATAAGCCCTTGGTCTAACCACTGAGAAATATCGATCGCTTTTCGGGTTCCGATTTGGTAAAATTGCTCCAAATCAAAGGTGATAAGGGAGCTATTCGCCACGCGATTGACAATGGTATCTGCCATTTCAGAGTAGTCCTAATTCTAGTTTGGCTTCTTCACTCATTAGGTCTTGTGACCACGGGGGATCGAAGGTAATCTCTACCTCAGCGTCTTTGACTTCGTCTAGGGACTTTACCTTTTCTTCTACTTCTCTGGGCAAGGTTTCCGCAACGGGACAATTGGGCGTGGTGAGGGTCATCAGTATTTTAACATCGGAATCTTCATTGACAAAAACATCATAAATGAGACCCAATTCATAGATATCTACAGGAATTTCTGGATCAAAAATGGTTTTGAGTACCCCAACAATTTTATCGCCCAAATCGGCAGTTTCGACAGTTTCTTTTGACATGATTAGTTCAATTGTGTTTTAAAGGCGATGGCATACATTTTAAGCTGCTTGATCATTGAGACCAAACCATTAGCGCGAGTAGGTGATAAGTGTTCTTTTAACCCAATTTTATCGATGAAATCAGTATTTGCTTCTAAAATGGCATCGGGATGTTGATGGGAAAAAACCCTGATCAAAATGGCAATAATACCTTTGGTTATGATGGCATCACTATCGGCGGTAAAAACCAGCTTGTCGTCTTTCAAATCTGCATGTACCCATACCTTGCTTTGACATCCTTTGATGATATTATCCTCTGTTTTGTACTTAGGTTCGATCAGCGGAAGGGATTTTCCCAACTCAATCATGTACTCATATCGTTGCATCCAGTCGTCAAACATGGAAAACTCTTCAACAATTTCTTCTTGTACTGCATTTATGGTTTCCATATTCAAAATTAGTGATTTATTGTAACATCTGGATGGCCTTGTTTAAGGCCTCCACCATGAGGTCTATCTCTTCAATGGTGTTGTAAAAAGAAAACGAGGCTCTTACTGTTCCAGGGATTTGATAATAATCCATGATGGGTTGGGCACAATGATGACCAGTTCTCACGGCAATTCCTAGTTTGTCTAAAATACTACCAATATCGTAGGGATGGATACCGTCAACATTAAAAGAGATGACTGCTGTTTTTTGTGGAGCAATTCCATAAATTTTGACTCCAGGTATTTTCATTAAAGCAGCAGTAGCATGGATTAATAATTTTTCTTCATAAGCAGCAATCTCCTCCATACCAATATGATTGATGTAGTCCAATGCAGCACCAAAAGCAATCCCTCCAGCAATGTTGGGAGTTCCCGCTTCAAATTTGTGGGGAAGATCGGCATAGGTTGTTTTTTCAAAAGTCACCTCAGCAATCATTTCTCCACCTCCTTGATAGGGAGGTAATCGTTTGAGTGCGGATTGTTTTCCATAAAGCATTCCGATTCCTGTAGGGCCGCAAAGTTTGTGGGCCGAAGTGACATAATAATCCACGTCTAGGGCTTGGACATCTGCTTTGATATGGGGAGCGGATTGTGCGCCATCGATTAATACCTCGGCATTCACAGCATGTGCCTTTTTGATGATTTGTTCTATGGGATTTACCGTCCCCAAGGCATTAGAAACATGATTGACAAAAACCAGTTGGGTCTTTTCTGAAAGAAGTTTTTCATATTCCGACATGATCAAAACTCCGTCTTCGTTCATGGGAATTACTTTGAGTTGAGCACCTGTTTTTTCGCAAAGCATTTGCCAAGGGACAATATTTGAATGGTGTTCCAAAGCAGATACAATAAGCTCGTCTCCTTGTTTTAATAATTCGGCATACCCATTGCTTACTATATTTATGGAATGGGTAGTTCCTGAGGTAAATATGATTTCATGGGCATGAGCAGCATTAAAATGCTTTTGAATTTTTTGTCTAGAAGCCTCGTAAGCATCGGTTGCTTCTTGGCTGAGGGTGTGTACCCCACGATGAATGTTAGCGTTGTACTTTTGGTAGTATTCGACAATGGTGTCAATCACCTGAACCGGGGTTTGAGAAGTGGCAGCATTGTCAAAATATACTAAGGGTTTGCCATTTACTTTCCGATGTAAAATGGGAAAATCTTTTCGGATTTTTTGTACGTCCATGGGCTACAAATCAAATCCTAGATTGACTCCTAATTTTTTAGCAATCAGTTTATTGATGCGTTTCTTCAAAACAGGGAGTTGCACGCTTTCGAGAATATTGTTGGCAAAGGCATAAGTCATCAATGCTTTGGCTTCCTTTTTGGGAATTCCTCTGGAACGTAAATAAAATAATGCGTCTTCGTTTAACTGTCCTACGGTACAGCCGTGAGAGCATTTGACATCATCTGCAAAGATTTCTAATTGGGGTTTGGTATTGACCGTTGCTTTGTCGTCGAGTAATATGTTGTTGTTTTGTTGGAAAGCATTGGTTTTTTGAGCCAATTGATCTACATGGATTTTTCCATTGAAAACGCCTCTTGATCCCTCAGAAAAAACTCCTTTGTAATCTTGATGACTTTCACAATTGGGGGAGGAATGGTCAACTAAAGTGTAATGATCAACATGTTGTTGATCTTGCAAAATGGTAACTCCCTTCAGGGTTGAATGGCAGCGTTCGCCTTTGAGGTAAAAATTCAAATTGTTACGAATCAATTTACCTCCCAGGGAGAAGGTGTGAACACTTACATTGCTGTTTTTCTCTTGAGAGATGTATGTATTATCTATCAATGAAGCAGTACTTAGGTCGTTCTGAATTTTGTAATAATCTACAAAAGCATCTTGATGAGCATAGATTTCTGTAACCGTGTTGGTGACCACGTTATGTTCTTTGAGACTTTGATGGCGTTCTAGTATTTGAACTTGTGCATTTTTGTCAACTACGATCAAATTACGGGGTTGGAGCCACAAAGCTTTTTCTTGTCCAGTAGAGAAGTGAATGATCTCAATGGGTTTTTCGGCAACTACACTTTTGGGAATGTAGACATAGGCTCCTTCAAGGGTGTAGGAGGTGTTGAGGGCAGTAAGACTGTCCTCTTTGTTTGTTATTTTGTTGAAATAGTTGTTGATAAGGCCTCTGTATTTGGCTTTTGTTAGGGCAGCAGAAATCAAGCATACGTCTAAGCCATCGTGGGTGGTATCAGACAAAAACGGACTGTAAACACCATCGATAAAAACGATTTTGTAGGTGTCTATTTCGTAAAGAAAATACTTTTTCACTTCTTTGAGCTCGATGGTGGCTTCAGCCTCGGGGAAAAGAGCGTAATCCTGTCTGACCATGGCATTGAGTGAGGTGTATTTCCAAGCCTCGTCTTTTCTGGAAGGAAAGCCTTTTTGTTCAAAGGTTTTGAGTGATTCTATTCGGGTTTGATGTACAGGGTCGTTGAAATCAACTTTTTCTTCTAAGGCCAAGTGAGAGGCCAATAACTTTTCTTTTAACTCCATTGAACACATACCAATTCTTTGATCCAGTCGTATCCTTTTTCTTATAACTCCACTGCCAAATCTTTGGTTCCTGATTTGACAATTCTACCTTCAAACAGCACATGAACGAAGTCTGGAACAATGTACTCCAAAAGTCTCTGATAATGAGTTATGACAATAACGGCATTGTCTTTGGATCGCAATTTATTGACCCCGTTGGCTACAATTTTCAGGGCGTCGATATCCAAGCCTGAGTCAGTTTCATCAAGTATGGATAGTTTGGGTTCTAACATTGCCATTTGGAAAATTTCATTTCGTTTTTTTTCTCCACCGGAGAAACCTTCATTTAGAGAACGAGATAGAAAACGGGAGTCGATCTCCAAAAGTGAGGATTTTTCTCTGATCTTTTTGAGCATTACATTGGCCGTCATGTCTTCTAAGCCTTTGGCTTTTCGTGTGGCATTGATAGCGGTTTTGATAAAATTGGTAACACTCACTCCCGGTATTTCAACAGGATACTGAAAAGATAGAAAAATCCCTTTGTGTGCACGTTCTTCTGGAGATAGGTCATTTAATTCTTCACCCTCCAAAAGCATGGTTCCTTTGTTTACCTGGTAGTCTTGGTGTCCTGCAATGACAGATGATAAAGTGCTTTTTCCAGAACCATTGGGTCCCATGATGGCATGTACCTCTCCAGCCTTTACATCAAGATCGATACCGTTGAGTATTTGTTTGCCCTCTACTTGGGCATAAAGATTTTCAATAGTCAGCATAATTGTTTTTTTATCCTACTGATCCCTCTAAAGAGATTTCTAATAATTTTTGTGCCTCGACGGCAAATTCCATAGGTAATTTGTTCAGTACTTCTTTACTAAATCCATTGACAACCAATGCAATGGCTTTTTCAGGGTCAATGCCTCTTTGATTACAATAAAATATTTGATCTTCACCTATTTTACTTGTGGTAGCTTCGTGTTCTATTTGAGCAGTTTTATTCTTGGCTTCAATGTAGGGAAATGTATGGGCTCCACATTGATTTCCCATCAGTAGCGAATCACACTGAGAGAAGTTTCTCGCATTGGTAGCTCTAGGGTGAACCTGTACCAACCCACGATAACTATTTTGGGATTTACCGGCAGAAATTCCTTTTGATATGATGGTGCTTTTGGTGTTTTTTCCCAAATGAATCATTTTTGTTCCAGTATCTGCCTGCTGATAGTTGTTGGTCAGTGCAATGGAATAGAATTCTCCAATGGAGTTATTTCCCTTGAGAATGCATGAAGGGTATTTCCACGTTACGGCGGATCCTGTTTCTACCTGAGTCCATGAAATCTTGGAGTTTTCGTGGCATATCCCCCTTTTGGTAACAAAATTGTAAACTCCTCCTTTACCGTTTTTGTCTCCTGGAAACCAGTTTTGAACGGTGGAGTATTTGATTTCTGCGTTGTCCAAAGCAATGAGTTCTACTACGGCAGCATGCAATTGGTTTTCGTCTCTGGAGGGAGCAGTACAACCTTCTAGATAGCTGACATAACTGGATTCATCGGCAATAACAAGTGTTCTTTCGAACTGACCTGTCCCGGCTTGATTGATACGAAAATAGGTAGATAGCTCCATAGGGCAACGAACTCCTTTGGGGATGTAACAGAAGGAACCGTCTGAAAAAACTGCAGAGTTTAGTGCAGCAAAATAGTTGTCTTGAATCGGGATTACAGTTCCTATGTATTTTTTTATTAACTCGGGGTGTTCTTGGATGGCCTCCGAAATCGAACAAAAAATAATTCCTTTTTCAGCCAAAGTTTCTTTAAAGGTAGTTGCTACAGAAACGGAATCCATAACGATATCTACCGCAACCCCAGCTAATTTTTTTTGTTCATCAAGTGAAATGCCAAGTTTATCAAAAGTTTTGAGTAACTCGGGATCAACTTCGTCTAAGCTTTTGTATTGATCCTTTTTCTTTGGTGCAGAATAATAGGAAATAGCTTGATAGTCGGGTTTTTTGTATTGGACGTTGGCCCATTGGGGTTCCTCCATATTCTTCCAGGCCTCAAAAGCTTTCAATCTCCACTCTGTCATCCATTTAGGTTCATTCTTTTTTTGAGAAATACGACGAACCACTTCTTCGTTCAATCCCACAGGGAAGGTCTCAGAATCGATATCGGTGTAGAAGCCGTATTCGTATTCTTTGGTTTCCAGTTCTTTTTTTAATTCTTCTTCAGTGTAAGCCATTCAAAAAATTTTAAAGCGAAAAACTTTCTCCACATCCACAGGTTCGTTCTGCATTGGGATTGTTGAAGACAAAACCTTTACCATTCAATCCACCAGAGTACTCAAGGGTGGTTCCCAAAAGGTAAAGTAAACTTTTTTTATCTACCAAGATTTTTACCTGATTGTCCTCAAACAATCGGTCTTGGTCAGATTTTGTATTGTCAAAACTCAGATCATAGGAAAGTCCCGAACAGCCGCCGCTTTTCACACCAACACGAACGAAGTCTTCTACAGGATTGAAGCCCTCTTCTTGCATCAGTTGCGACACTTTCTTTTGTGCATCGGGTGATACTTTGATCATTTGTAACAACTATTATTTAAAATCATTACAAATATAGCGCATTTCCTTTTAAGAGTAGGCTTTTACTATCAATTCTGATTATGGTTCAATCGATATTTACTAATTCAACCGAGCAACTAAAATATCTCCATTCCCTTTATTTTTTTCAAAAGGGGGGTTTTGACTAAAAGATTGACCTACAATAAATAAGCTACCATCGCTGTGTACCAACAAATCATGTGCAAAGTCTTCGCCCTCTCCTCCAAGGTTTATGATTTTTTTTTCTGTTCCATCGGAAGGAAAATACATCAAAAAAATGTCGTTTTCTCCGTTGTTTTTATTAAAATCTCCATCAGAGCTTCGAGAATAACCTGTCAAAAAAATTGATCCCCATTGCCACTCACACATGGCTGTGCCTTTATCGAATTGGCTCCCCCCAAAGTTGTAACTGCCAATCATTTTTCCATAGGAGTCAAGTGTAATTTGCCAAGCATCTGATGCCCCCTTGGGGTCGACAATATCTTGATCATTACTATGGGTGTTACCAATGATTCTGTAATATCCATAGGAGTCTTGTATGACTCTAGATGCCTCATCAACCAGACTCCCACCATAGGAATTTTCCCAAATCATATCTCCCAACGGCGAGACCATTACTGCCCAAACATCGTAACTGCCTTTGGGGTTTTTCACATCAACATCATCACTCTCTGAGGTACCGACTACCAAAAAATTTCCTTCACGGGTTTGTATGGCATCGTAGGATCTGTCATTATTTGTTCCTCCAAAATACCTCTGCCACTGTATGTTTCCCTCTGCATCAAGTTTGTGACACCAGAACTCTCCCACTCCGTGCCTACTGGCTTTTAATGATTTACCAGAATTCCCCAATCCGTTGGATGCTGTAACATCCAAAAAACCATTAAAAAAATACCCTCCATCTTGGGTAGCAATGACATTGTAGGAGTGATCGTGTCCTGAATATCCAAATGATTTTTTCCAGATTGGTTCTCCTCCAGCATCAATTTTAATGATCCAATTGTCATGATATCCCTGTGTTGGGGGGACGTCACCGTCCTGACTGTTACTGTAGCCCAATAAAACAAACCCACCTTCGGGAGTTTCTCTGAGGGAGAAGCCAAAATCGTCACCGCTACCACCGTAAGTTTTTTTCCACAAAATTTCCCCATCGCTATTTATTTTAATCAAAAACAAATCCCAATCATTGGTCGTTCTGTCACTAAAATCTCCATCGGTGCTTTTGGTACTTCCCACCACCGCAAATCCGCCTTGACGTAGCTTTATAATTTCCCTTGCTACCTCCTCATCACTTCCCCCCAGAAGTGTTACATGGTTTAGTGTGCCTCTAAATTGGGCAACAGGCGTTGATGTTGTATTAGCAGAATCTGGTATGCATCCCGAAAAAAGCAAAATTGACAAAATGAAAAAAAAATTTTTAATCACTATTCTTCTGATTTTTTTATAAGGAATAACCCACTGTTGATATCGCTAATGGCAATTACTCCGCTTTCAAAAAAAGGATAAACATTCCATGCACCAGCAAAAGTGGGAGAATTGTGCGCGGGAAAAGTATCAAAAAATCCGATTTCATTCATGTTTTTATTCTCCAAATCGTTAATGTCTATGACTCTAATTCCCGCTGTGTAATTCGCTAAAAAAAATAAATCTTGTTTGACATAGCCGTTATGGTCAATGGCATCGGTGGTGCCATAGTAGGTATGATGTAAAACAGGGTTGTCTAAATCATTCAAGTCAAAAACTAGGGTTCGAGTCTTTCCTCCGAGATTAAATTCATCCAATTCATCTCCAATGATAAAAAATCTTTGGGTCTTATCAAACCACCCTTGATGAACATACTTAGTATTTTGATAGCTCGTTTCAGCAATGGTTTTGGGATTTTCTTTGTCGGTAACATCAATCACTACCAATTTGGTTTCATTAGATCCTACGAAAATTTCTTTCCCAAAATAATCTTGATCTGGACCTGTGTAATTTACTACTTGGGCATCGTGGCTGTATCCAGCGGCCCCATATCCCCCAACAAATTTAATACTTAGTGGGTCGTTGAGGTCTAGGAAATGAACTCCTCCCAAAAATTCATCATTTCGATTTGTTCCCACAACATAACCAAAACCACTTTCAGTGTTGATGACCATATTGTGCGCCGTTGGAATGGTTTTGAGGACCCGATCTGCAGAAAAGCTTTCGGGAGAATTGACATCCCTCAATCGGGTAAGGTCAAAAACTTGAATTCCATGGCCGGCAGCCTCGCTGACGATGTAGGCTTGGTTACCGAAAATCTTAATGTCTCTCCATGAACTCGACTCAGTTGTAGTAGGAAGCTTACCTAAATAAACTGGAGCTTTGGGATCACTTATGTCAATAAAAGCTGTACCATTGTCCAATCCCATTAGAACGTATTCTTTCCCTGTATTGTTATCGGTCCAGCCCCATGAGTCGTTTCCAGCTTTGGCTTCAAAAGAAGAAAGATCAAGATGAGCAAGGAGGTCATATCCTTTACAAGGATATTTTCCCGCAAAACCATTTTCACAGGGAGTGTTGGATTCGGAAATGGACCCCGCAGAGGAGTCTTCCTTGGATAAAGATGAATCGGAATTGTTTTCGGCTTTATCGGGAATCGGATCTTTTTGGCAAGATATTGTTGCCATCGCAGAACAAAATAATAATAAAATAAGTTTGAAACGCATAGGTTAAATTTAGGGTTGTTTTTAAAGATTTATATTTTAAAATTAAATAAGTCTTTAAAATGTTGGATTAAATCTTAGTAATTTTAACAAATGTTTAAAAATAAAACCAACACCCCTATTTCCGAATTAGGTGAATTTGGTCTAATCGACCATTTGACAAAAAACTTTTCCATAAAACATCCCTCTACCCTTAAGGGTGTTGGCGATGATGCTGCAGTAGTAAATAATGGAGACGGACAAACTGTAATCACTACCGATTTTTTGATAGAAGGTGTTCATTTCGATTTATCATATGTTCCTTTGAAGCATTTGGGCTACAAGTCTGTGATGGTGAATCTGTCAGATATTTATGCGATGAATGCCCATCCCAAACAAATTACAGTTTCTGTTGCTGTTTCCAACCGATTTCCTTTGGAGGCTTTGGAGGAACTTTACTCTGGGATTTCCTTGGCATGTAAAAATTACAAAGTTGATTTGGTCGGTGGAGATACTTCGAGTAGCACCACCGGACTGATCATTTCTATAACAGCAATTGGACAGTCAGAGGAGCGAAAAATCACATACCGATCGGGTGCAAAACCCAACGACCTATTGGTTGTTAGTGGTGATTTGGGAGGAGCCTACATGGGTTTGCAGGTTCTAGAGCGAGAAAAGGAAGTTTTTAAGGTGAACCCAAATAATCAGCCTGATTTGGCACTTTATTCCTATTGCGTTGAAAGACAACTGAAACCTGAAGCAAGGAAAGACATCATAGCGCTTTTGGAGGACGTAGATATTATTCCCAATGCTATGATCGACATTAGCGATGGTCTTTCTTCGGAAATTTTTCACCTCAGCAAAGCTTCTAAAGTGGGGTGTGCTTTGTATGAAGAGAAGCTCCCTGCTGACCCTCAAACCCTGAGTACAGCAGAAGAATTCAAAATTAACAGTAGTACTGCCTTACTCAATGGTGGGGAAGATTATGAATTGTTGATGGCTATTAAAACTGAGGATTACGAAAAAATCAAAGGGCATCCTCTTTTAACAACAATAGGTCATTTTACCGATCAAAAAAACGTCTGTAATATGATTACTGGCCTGGGACAGTCTATCCCATTGGAAGCACAAGGCTGGAAAAATTTCAATAAAGATCCATCATCCTAAAGCCACATCCAATGTCATCATAACGATGAATCCACCAATAAAACCAAGGGTCGCAACATCGGTGTATTTATCGAGTTGGGTTTCAGGAATTACCTCTTCTACAACAACAAAAATCATGGCACCAGCTGCAAAAGCCAACGCATAAGGTAATATTGGAGTGAAAAAAGTTACTGCTACAGCGCCCAATACAGCAGCAAAAGGTTCTACAATAGCAGACAACTGACCGTACCAAAAGCTTTTGAATTTACTGACCCCCTGTCTTCTGAGGGGCATCGAAACAGCAACACCCTCTGGAAAGTTCTGAATTCCAATACCAATGGCCAACGCCACGGCTCCTCCAATGGAAGCTTCGGGAATACCGGCAGCATAGCCTCCAAAAAGTACTCCGACGGCCAATCCCTCTGGAATGTTATGCATGGTGATGGCCAAGACCAAAAGAGTGGTTTTATGCCAAGGAGTTTTGATTCCCTCTGAATCTTTAAAGTTAATATGGATGTGGGGTAGAATTTTGTCCAGGGCAAAAATAAAAAGAGCCCCTAGTCCAAAGCCTACAGCAGCGGGGATAACTTTGACGAAACCCTCACCAGGTGACATTTCGATGCCTGGAGCCAATAGACTCCAGAAGCTGGCGGCAACCATCACCCCACCAGTAAAACCCAACATCCCATCTAGGAATCCACGATGCATGGTTTTGAATAAAAAAACGAATGAAGCACCAAAAGCCGTCAAGAGCCAGGTAAAAACTGTTGCATAAAATGCACCTGTAACTGGACTTATGTTTGAAAAAAACTCAATAATAGTGTCCATGGCAATCGACTTGTATCGGCGACAAATATAGATAAACTTGACTAATTATGTTGACAGTAAATGGGATTGACTAATTTTGAGGAATAATGAGTAAAAATCATTTTGACTATATTATTTGTGGAGGAGGTGCTTCAGGTCTGCTTTTGGCTTATAGAATGTGCAATGATTCCTATTTTAAAAGCCGATCCATTCTTCTTATTGAAAAGGAAACCAAAACCAAAAATGATAGGACTTGGTGCTTTTGGGAATCAGGTGAGGGAGACTTAGAGGTAATGGTTCACAAAACCTGGAACGAGGCATATTTTAGTGCCAGAGGTTTTGAAGTTGACTTTTCTTTACATCCCTTTCGTTATAAAATGATTCGAAGCCTTGACTTTTATCAATACATGAAAAAGAAATTGTCAGGATTTGACCAACTCATACAGATTAAAGCAGAGGTAAACGATATTAATGAAAATGTAGTGACTACGGAAGTACAGTCCTTTCATGGAGAGATGATTTTTTCGAGCATTTACGATCCCAAAAGTTTACACCAACAGAAAAAATATCCTGTTTTGTTACAACATTTCGTTGGACAGGTCATAGAAACTCAAAAACCATGTTTTGATCCAGATAAAATTGAATTTATGAATTTTAATGTCCCTCAAAAAGGGAACACCAGGTTCATGTATGTATTGCCGTTAAGCCCTCAAAAGGCGTTACTGGAATACACCCTTTTTTCTGAAAGTCCTTTGGAAAGAAAGGAGTATGTAGATGCCATCCGAGATTTTTTGAAGGAATTGCCTACGGGAGGATATCATATCGTTGAGCAGGAGGAAGGAAAAATTCCGATGAGTTGTTATCGCTTTGACCTAAAAAACAGTCCAAGACTTTTGCATATTGGAACGGCGGGAGGATGGACGAAACCCAGTACAGGATACACTTTCCAACGCATTAACGAAAAGACCAAAGCCTTGGTCGAGTTTCTAAAGAAAGGGCAAGCCCTGACGCGATTTAACAAAAGAGACCGTTTTTGGTTTTACGATCTACTTTTTATTGACGTTCTGGCCAAAGACAATGCAAATGGAAGTGATCTTTTTAAGAGGATGTTCCAAAAAAACTCCCCCAAAGTAATCTTTAATTTTTTAGACGAAAAAAGTTCTTTGTGGCAAGAGTTTCAGATCATGCGTTCTTTTAATGTGAAGCAATTTGTTAAAGTCCTTCTGAAACGTTTGTTCTAATGATTTCTGTGCATTAGCCACTCTTTGAGTTGTCGAAAACGATTTTTGTGATTATCTGAGATTGACAGTTTATTCAATTCAACATCAGCCATTTGAGAATGGTGAACGAGCAAAGCTCGGGTTTCGGATTTGGCTTGGGTTGACTCAAACAAAAACTTGACTTTATTAATTTTTTCTTCATCTCCAATTGGATTTTTAGCTCCCAAAAGAGATTTTAATTGATTGATTTCTTCTTTACTTCCTCTCTTTAGGGCCAGGTGATAGAGTATGGTTTTCTTGTCTTCCAAGATATCACCTCCAATTTTTTTTC